>SLDS01000136.1 GCA_007125175.1 Flavobacteriales bacterium | reverse complement strand
GGCCTCAGCATTCCGCTCGGGGGCAAAACCGGCACCACACAAAACAATGCCGATGGCTGGTTCATGGCGATCAGCCCCAAAATCGCATGCGGAGCTTGGGTGGGTGGCAGTTCACCACTCATCCGCTTTCGCAGTACTTCACTCGGACAAGGTGCCGCTACAGCCCTGCCTGTGGTGGCTCGCTTTCTGCAAAAGTCATCACGCGATCCGCAGTGCGCCATCTTTTTCAGCGGCAGCTTCCCCGCTGTGCCGGCTTCCGTTTTGCTGGACAGCTACTGCCCGAGCTATATCGAGAAGAAAAGCGATAAACTCTTCGATGGGCTTTTCGACGCGGAAAGCAGGCAGGAAAAACGCGAGCTCCGCCAAAAGGCACGCGAAGAGCGAAGAGAACAGCGCGAGAAGGAAGGCAAAGGCTGGATGCGAAGGCTTATTGACAAGTTGAAGAAAGACTGAAGGTCAAGCACAAATTCGGCATGCCAAGGCTGGAAGGCTTTGAAGGCTGAGTGTGAAAGATTTCAATTTTGCCCCTTTTCATTGGTGCGCTTAGCCTCGTCATGGGCCACTTCTGCTTGCCCGCTGCTCAAGGATTGTGAGTGGCCCTCGTACTTGCCCTTCAAATCGTCAGTGACGGATCGCTTCCAGAGGGGTACGCCCATGATGTAGGAGGCGCGACCTATCAAATGAGCCCCCACCGGAGCGGTGAGCAGCACAAAAAGTAGGATAGCCAAAACCTTGGTGCTGATGGAAATTTCCTGAAAATAGAGCGCTGCGCAGATGAGCAAGAGGCCCACGCCCAGTGTAGCCGCCTTGGTGGTGACCGATATGCGCAGGTAGAGGTCGGGCATGCGCACAATGCCCACACCCGCCAGCAGGGAAAAAATGGCTCCAAATCCCGCCAAAACTGCAATGGCCCATTCCGCCGGACTCATAACTCCTCCTCCTCTTCGTACATATTGACGTGTCCGGCTTTCAGCTTTTTGCGCTCATGGGCCTTCTTGATGTAATAGGACATCGCAGTGGTACCCAGAAAAGCAATCAGAGCAAAAATCATAGCAATGTCCAGAAAGGTGGGTTGATTGGTGATGATGCTGTAGATTGAAATGATCCCCGTACCGATGATGATCAGCAGATCCAGTGCCACTACCCTATCCGCAATGCTCGGCCCAATCACGAAGCGCACAAAGACCAGCAGGGCCGAGAGGCACATCACCGGCAATATGATGTAGTAAAGAAAGTCGTATAAGCTCATCGCAGTATTTTTAAAAGCCTTCGTTCGAATCCATCCTTGATATCACGGATGAACTCTTCCTTATCCGTAATGAACATGCCATGCACGTAGAGCACTTTGCGGTCATCGCTCACATCCAGGCTCAAGGTACCGGGAGTGAGGCTTATGAAATTGGCCAGAAGGGTGATTTCCAAATCCGATTTTGCGTCAAGCGGCACTTTCACAATCCCTGGTTTCATGTAAAAACGGGGAGTCACCACATCATAGGCCACTTGTATATTGGCCTTGATGAGCTGGTAAATGAAGAAGAAAAAGAAGGCGATGATTCTGGGGGTGATGGCGGCGTATTTCTGCGTTTGATCATCGCGGCCCAGAACCCATATCACGGCATAGCTCAACAAGAAGCCAAAGGCAAAAGTCATCTTGTCATAACTTCCCGTAAGGGCCACCCATACAAAGGTGAGGAGTATGTTGATCAGAAATCGACTTCTCATGGTATCAGGCTTTGCTCAGGGCCCAAAACGGCCTCAATATAAGGTTTTGGATCCTTTAGTAAAAGTGCCACATCTGTGGAAATATCCATGATAAACTCGGCTCCGAGTCCCACATAGAGCGAGCATAGGGCCAGCAGGGCTACCGGAAACACATAGCGCACACGAATGCCTGCAGGCAAACCCGAGAAAGTGCCATAGACCTCCCCTTTTTCGATTTTTTCGGAAGGATTCTGCCACACCAGTGCTGCCCACACCTTAGCGATGATGAAAAGCGTGAGGAGACTGCCAAAAATCAAGGCCCCAAGTACCCAGTATGATTGCGTATCCAATGCCGCTCCAAAGAGGGAGATCTTCGGCCAAAAGCCGGAGAGCGGAGGAACACCCACCAAGGAGAAAAGCGGAATGGCCATGAGCAGAGCAATCCAGGGATGCTGCTTGTAAAGCCCCCCAATATCGCGCAGGCTTAGGCTTCCGGTGATGGCGAGAGCGAGGCCGCTTACCAGAAAAATATTGGTCTTCACAAGGATATCGTGGATGAGGTATGAAACCGTACCGGTAAAGGACTGCTCAGTGCCCAGCCCAAGACCTGCCATCATAAAACCGATATGGCATACGATGAGGTAGGAAAACACCTTGCGTAAATTGTTTTGAATCAGGGCACCCAATGCGCCACTGGCGATGGTGAGAATGGCCGTGACCACCAGAACCTCGCGTATGAAGGCATCGGCGGGAAAGATCAAGGTAAATACCCGAATGTAGGCGTAGACTCCCACCTTGGTGAGCAAGCCGCCAAAAATGGCTGAAATGGCATCAGGCGGGGTGTGGTATGAAGCCGGGAGCCAAAAATAGAGGGGAAATACGGCAGCCTTGATCCCGAAACCGACAAAGAAGAAAAGTGCGGCGATATCGACCAGAAAACGGTTCTCAATTTTGGCAATTTGCAGGGATAGATCGGCCATATTGAGCGTGCCGGTAAGGCCATAAACGATGGCAATCGCCGTGAGGAAGATCACAGATGCCAGCATATTGAGTGTAAAGTACTTCACCGCACCCTCGAGCTGCTTGCGCTCCCCGCCGAGGGTGATCAGCACAAAGGAACAAATGATGATCACTTCAAACCACACGTAGAGATTGAAAATATCGCCGGTGAGAAAGGCTCCATTAAGGCCGGTGAGCAGGATGTGATATACCGGGTAGAAGCCGAAGCGCACGCGGGGGCTATTGATTCCCACCGAAGAAAATACCGAGACGGCAAGGCCTGCCAGTGAAGCCAGCAAGATGAGCACAGATGAGAGCGAATCGCTCACGAAGGTGATACCGAAGGGCGCAGGCCAATTGCCGGCCTGCATGGCGATCACCCCTTCGCTGCGGGTATAGGTGAACAAGGCCACCGCCAGCACCACACTGACCACACTGCCCGCAATGCTGATAAAGCGCTGTAGATTGACCTTGGCCCAGGTGAATAGCAGCAGCACAGAGAGCAGCAGCGGAAAAATGACCGGCCAAATGATAAATTGAGGGCTCATGCGAATTCGTCGGTGGTGTTTATCTCATCCAGATCATCGGTCTTTACCACAAGGTAAGTTCGCTTGATCAAGACGATAGCAAAACTCTGCAAGCCAAAGCTGATCACGATGGCGGTGAGAATGAGCGCCTGCGGTACAGGGTCGTCAAAGGCGCCTTCCAGCAATTTTGAGGACTCCGGGATGATTGGAGGACCGCCCTTGACCAATTTGCCCATCATAAAGATGAGGAGGTTCACACCATTGCCCAAGAGGGCCAGGCCGATGATAAGCTTCACAAGGCTGCGGCGGAGAATCATGTAGATACCCGAGGCATAAAGAATTCCGGTGATGATGGCGAGTAGTAGATCCATTTCAGGCCGATTCTGAGAGGGTCATGATGATGGTGAGAACAGCCCCGACCACAACGAGGTACACACCGATATCGAAGATGAGAGCAGTTCCGAGGCTGCCCAATACAGGCACCGATTCAGGATACCATATCCCGGTCATAAAAGGCTTGGCCTCCCACAGAATGGGAAACACGGCGGCTAGCAAAGCGAGGGCAAGGCCCACCGGAATCAGATAGCCGGGATGCACCCGCAAGAGGCTTTTGCTGCTCTTGAGGTCAAAGGCAAAGCCGTGCAGCACAAAGGCAATGGAAGCCACCAGCCCTCCTACGAAGCCTCCGCCGGGCAGATAGTGCCCCCTGAGCAAGAGGAATACCGAAAACAGCAGTAGCAGCGGAAGAAGAAAGCGCGAGGCTGTGCGCAATATCAGCGTATTCATGGCTTTTTCGTTTGATTCAAATGATGAAATAAGGTAGTCGACTCGATTTGTATGCTCATATCTCCGGGTCTTATCGCAAAGTTTTACGGCTTTTGAGCCTGAGCTTGAGCAGGCTGAATACCCCTACGGCAGCTACAGCCAGGACAGTGATTTCCACGAGGGTGTCGCTTCCGCGAAAATCGACGAGAATTACATTGACAATGTTCTTGCCCTTGGCGAGCAAATAAGCATTTTCAGAAAAGTACTCGGATGTGGCGCGCTGACTCTTAGACTCGACCGCCGCCAGAGCTACCAATGAGATCATCAGCCCGAAGCCCGTGGCCAGCAACCAGTCCCTCGTCCTCGACAAGCGGTCAGAGAGCCGCAGATATCGCGGCAATCGATAGAGCACCAACACAAAAAGTATCACAGTGAGGGTATCAATGGTGAATTGGGTCATCGCCAAGTCGGGAGCACTGTAAAACACAAAGAAGAGGCAGATGGCATAGCCCACAACCCCCATTGCAACCACAGCCGCCAGGCGCGATTGGGTGAAGACAGTGACCGTAATGCCCAAAATCAGGGTGAGCGCGGTCGCTATTTCGTAAAAACTCAATGAGAGAAGAGATCCAAAGTCGACTTTTGTTTGCAGGGCGC
>SLDS01000122.1 GCA_007125175.1 Flavobacteriales bacterium | reverse complement strand
TCGGCCCTTCTACTTATTGTATTCAGTGAGAATCACTTCTCATCTTTCACTTCTTCGAAGTCCACATCGGTCACCTCTTCATCGCTGCTCGCGGCTCCATTTCCGGAGTCGGCGCTTTGATGGTCTTGAGCTGCACCGCCCTGAGCATCTTGCTGGGCTTGGTACATCTCCTGAGAGGCGGCCTGGAATACGGTGTTGAGTTTCTCAATGGCCGGATCGATGGCTTCTACGTTTTGGCTCTCATGGGCTTTTTTCAGCTCAGAGAGGGCATCTTCGATCGGTTGCTTCTTGTCTTCGGGAATTTTGTCTCCGAATTCCTTAAGCTGCTTCTCCGTTTGAAAAATCATGGAGTCAGCCTTGTTGAGGGTCTCCACGCGCTCCTTGGCCTTCTTATCCGTTTCGGCATTGGCTTCGGCTTCTTTGCGCATCTTTTCGATTTCTTGTTCGGTAAGACCGCTCGATGCTTCTATGCGAATGCTCTGCTCTTTGCTTGTGGCTTTGTCCTTGGCCGATACGTTCATGATACCATTGGCATCAATGTCGAATGTAACCTCGATTTGAGGCACACCCCTTGGTGCCGGGGGAATATCGGTGAGCTGGAATCGTCCAATGCTGCGGTTGTCGCTCGCCATGGGGCGCTCACCCTGAAGCACGTGAATGTCAACCGATGGTTGATTGTCACTGGCCGTAGAGAACACTTCCGACTTCTTGGTAGGAATGGTCGTATTCGCGTCGATGAGTTTGGTGAAAACACCTCCCATGGTTTCGATTCCGAGGGATAGTGGAGTAACGTCCAGAAGGAGCACATCCTTCACTTCTCCTGTGAGCACACCGCCTTGTATGGCCGCACCGATTGATACCACCTCGTCGGGGTTCACCCCCTTAGAGGGCTCTTTGCCAAAGAATGATTTTACCGCTTCCTGTACTGCAGGAATTCGGGTAGAGCCACCTACGAGTATTACCTCGTTGATATCGCTCTTGCCGAGTCCGGCGGCCTTCAAGGCTTTCTCGCAGGGCGCGATGGTGCGCTTGATCAGGGCATCGCATAGCTGCTCAAACTTCGAGCGGCTCAAGGTTTTTACCAAGTGCTTGGGTACTCCGTCTACCGGCATGATGTAGGGCAGGTTGATCTCTGTGCTCGAGGAGCTCGAAAGCTCGATCTTGGCCTTTTCGGCGGCTTCTTTCAAGCGCTGCAGGGCCATGGGATCTTTGCTCAAGTCCACACCATTGTCGTTTTTGAATTCGGCTACCAGCCATTCGATGATGGCCTGGTCGAAGTCATCACCACCCAAATGGGTGTCTCCGTCGGTGGAGAGCACTTCAAATACGCCGTCACCAAGCTCCAGAATGGATACGTCGTGGGTACCTCCTCCAAGGTCGAATACCACAACTTTCACATCGCTTGACTTCTTATCGAGGCCATATGCCAGGGCTGCTGCGGTAGGCTCGTTGATGATACGGCGTACTTTGAGGCCGGCGATTTCTCCCGCCTCTTTTGTGGCTTGACGCTGGCTATCATTGAAGTAAGCCGGTACTGTAATCACAGCTTCGCTCACGCTAGAGCCCAAAAAGTCTTCGGCTGTCTTTTTCATCTTTTGCAGTATGATGGCCGAAATCTCCTGCGGTGTGTACAGTCTGTCGTCTATGCGTACCCGAGGGGTGTTGTTATCACCTTTCTCCACTTTATATGGTACGCGTGCTGTTTCGCTCTTGACCTCATCGAAAGAATTACCCATGAATCTCTTGATGGACGAAATGGTTTTCTCAGGATTGGTAATGGCTTGTCGCTTGGCAGGGTCACCTACCTTGCGCTCACCGCCCTCTACAAAGGCCACGATGGAGGGTGTGGTCCGCTTCCCTTCACTATTTGATATAACCACCGGTTCATTCCCCTCCATTACGGATACACAGGAGTTGGTAGTTCCGAGGTCAATTCCGATAATCTTGCTCATTGCTATTGTGTGTTTAAAATGTGAATTCTTTTGGCACCCTCACGATCAATGATTGTACCAGCCCGGGAAATCGGCGCCAAAGACCACATTTGGCAAACTTGTGGCAAGGAAAAGTGACAAAAAGACAGAGAATCGGTCAGGCTCAGCTTGTGCTCTGACTTAATTGCATGTGTAAATGCTGCTCCAGTTTACGCAGAAGGAGATATCGCTCGTGGCCTCGCCATCATTAAAATAATTGAGCGTGGGCAAATTGAGTGAAACCGAGCGGTGTACCGAATTTTTTGCCCCCAGGATGCCGATGGCGCCTTTGTCAAAATTGGTGAAGGTGCTAAAGAGCGGTACGATGGTGCTCTGAGGCCTGGAGGCATTGATGTAGGCGTTCAAATCCCGATTGGTGGCTGTGAGTCGATACTCAATACGATCTATTCGTATCCGGAGCAAACCATCCGGTCTTGGAAGTCGGTTCCCAACGCTGTTGAACCAGTTTTGGGAATTGGTGCTGAAGTTCTGATTGGGTGCCGTTACCCCTTCGCTATCGAGCACACCCATGGCATATGCGAAGGTGCGGTTCGGAACTATGGTGCCGTCTTGAAATTCTTCGTCGTAGTGCATAATGAGATCGCCCTGATAGCGACCTGTAGAGGCCAGGGTATACTCAAAGCGAATAGCTTGTGGCACCCCTTGCACTACCCAGCCGAGATTGTTGACGGCACTAGCGGGAAAGGACAGATTAATCAAGCGCAGTTCGGGAAAATCCGTTCGTGCCGTATACACTTCACCATCTATGCTTACGCGTATCTCGTATTCGGCATTTTGCAGGTTGTTGAGCTCTCCCGAGGTGAAGAGTGGCTGATCTGTGTAGTAATACCGAATGTCGGTATCGAAAAAGACACCCGGATCCCTCGAGGGGATCACGATGCTCTCCAATTGTATCGAATCGACCAGGTTGGTATTCATATACTTGTACAGCCAAGCCTCAACGATTTCAGGAGGATATTCTACTGAGTCCCTTATTTGGGCGAAAGCCTGCACATTGTCAGGGGCCAGGAAGGTGCGGTTGATTCGTACGAACTGAGTGTCGACAGAGGGGTCAAGTACACCGACGATCACAGGGGTCACTTTGTAGGGGGCTGTGAGCTCCACATCGGTGCTACAGCTTTGAAGCCAATACGAAAGGGCTGCAAGTAGCAGCAGGACGAACCAATAGTTTTTCTTTAGCATCGCTCTAAAACGGCAAAGATACAGAAATTCGCAATGCCCGAATCGCTGAAATCCAAGAAAGCATTGCTTCTTCTCATGGCTGTTTGTGCGGCCTGACTGGCTCAATCCATTTTTACTTAGCTTTGAATCCACAATTGCATAATATGTCTGTACATTCCAATACAAAGCGCGTCACCACCCAAACCCTTCAGGAGATGAAGCGCAATGGCGAGAAGATTGCCATGCTTACATCCTATGATTACTCCATGGCCCGCATCGTCGATGAGGCCGGTGTGGATGTAATTCTGGTGGGTGACTCCGCCTCCAATGTGATGGCAGGTCACGAAACCACCCTTCCCATCACCCTCGATCAAATGATTTACCACGCGGCCTCCGTGGTGCGCGCTGTGAATCGCGCTCTGGTTGTGGTCGACCTGCCTTTCGGAGCCTATCAAGGCAATAGCAAGGAGGCCTTGACCTCATCCATACGCATCATGAAGGAGAGTGGAGCCCATGCAGTGAAGCTCGAGGGCGGTATGGAGATTCGCGAAAGCGTAGAGCGCATTCTGTCCGCAGGTATACCTGTGATGGGGCATTTGGGGCTCACCCCGCAGAGCATCTACAAGTTTGGCACCTACACGGTGCGCGCGCGAGAAAATGCCGAGGCCGAGCGCCTCATGAGCGATGCAAGCCTTCTTGATGAAATCGGCTGCTTCGGTATTGTGCTTGAGAAGATTCCCGCAGCGCTTGCCGCAAAAGTGAGTGCAGCAGTCGAGGTGCCGACCATTGGCATCGGTGCTGGCGCTGATGTGGACGGACAGGTGCTCGTGGCCCACGATATGCTGGGGATAACGCATGAGTTCAGCCCCCGATTCCTGCGGCGCTATCTCCACCTCTACGAGGAGATGCGCACCGCCGTGGGCCAGTACGTGCTCGATGTGCGCAGCAGGGACTTTCCCAACGAAAAAGAGCAGTACTAGTGATCCGCAGTACGCCCGATAATCTGGAACTGCTCTACGAAGACAATCACATCATAGCGGTCAATAAGCGCGCAGGTGACATCGTGCAGGGCGATCAGACCGGCGATACCCCGCTGAGCGAGGTGGTAAAAGCCTTTTTGAAGCATAAGTACCAAAAGCCGGGCAATGTATTCACCGGTGTGGTACACCGCATTGACAGGCCGGTGAGTGGTGCGGTGCTTTTCGCAAAAACGAGTAAAGCCCTGAGCAGACTCAATGCCCTTTTTCAGAAGAAGGAGGTGCGTAAGACCTACCTGGCCTGCGTAGCGCCTGCGCCCAAAGACCTCGACTGTCGCCTTGAGCACTACCTGCGTAAGGATGCCTCCAAAAATAAGAGTACGGTGGTGCGCGCCGGGCGACCCGGTGCCAAGAAAGCAGAGCTGGAATACCGTGTGCTCGCTCATGGGCAGCGCTACACTTTGCTCGAGATCTCACCCCTCACCGGGCGGCACCATCAGATACGCTGCCAATTGTCGGCCATCGGATGTCCCATCAAAGGCGACCTCAAGTACGGAGCAGCGCGCTCCAATCTCGATGGAGGCATTCATTTGCACGCCCATGGGCTCAATTTTCGCCACCCGGTTTCGGGCCTTCAAGTAGTCATCAAGGCCCCGCTGCCGGAGCATGATCCTCTGTGGCAGTTTTTTGCGAAAGCTGTATCTTAGGGCTGTGCAAGTGCTTCGCAACATCATATGCCTGATTGCCGCCATAGGCCCTTCTCTTGGAGTCTGCATGGGGCAAGATTTTCCCGATCACATCCTCGATGGGCTCAATGCCAGGCAACAAGGCAATGGCATTGAGGTGAGCCTGGTGATGAAAAGAGGTGTGGAGTGCATCGGTATCGATATGTACCGCTCGCTGGAAGATGGGCCTGCGGAGCGTGTTTTCTTCATTGGCGGAGTGTGCGGCAGCCCGGATTTTGCCCAGCCCTATCGCTTCTACGATGAGGGCCTGGATATCGCCGGCACCTATACTTACCACATCCAGTTTGGGAGCATCGGGGAGGCCCGCGTGCACGCCGATTTTGTCCCGCTGTGGGATGGTGGTCTCACTGTGGTCAAGCAAGGCGAGGGGCATGGCATCTACTCGGATGTGCTCAGTGGCAGGGTGCACCTGGAAGTGTACAATGTGGCCGGGGTTCTCATTTACGAGAGTATTACCAACATCTCCGGTACGCTGCCACTGCCAAGTGCTTCGTGGCCATCCGGTGTGTATATCCTTGTAGTGCGCTCTGAGCAGCATAGCTTTCGCCAAAAATGGGCGAAGTTCTGATCCCTTGTCCATTTGTCATTGGCATCAGCTAATGACCTGCCATAATGTCATTTATCGAGATCATTTCATGACTAAATGGCATCAGATTTCCATTGGTACAGCAATTGAATGTGACTTTTCGAACAAAATTGATAAACCCTAAAACCTACGTATCATGTCACTGATCAAGTTTAATACCAGCAAACCTGCAATCAATCCCTTCGACCAAATTTTTAGCGATTTTTTCGAAGGAGAGTTTTTTCCCAGCCAAATGGGCAAAATGCGCAATGGCTCCGTACCAGCGGCCAATATCAAAGAGAACGATAAGGCCTATATGGTAGAACTCGCTGCGCCCGGTATGAAGAAGGAAGATTTCAAAGTAGAGATCAACGATGATCTTCTCAGCATCCGCAGCGAAAGCAAGCACGAAAACGAGGAGAGCAATGAGCGCTTTACCAAGCGCGAGTGGAATTACACCTCCTTTGTGCGTTCCTTCCGCCTGCCCGAAGAGGTAGAAGCCGAAAAGATTTCTGCCAGCTACCGCGATGGAGTGCTGCACATTGAAATACCCAAGGCTGAGAATATCACCAAGAACAAGGTAAGGGAGATCAATATCAAGTAAGTTGATGGCCTCTTACAAGTGGGTTGAGAGAAAGGGGTGTGCATGTCACACCCCTTTCTTGTGAGGCTACTTGTATTGGTGAAGAAGGCAAGGAAGCTGATGGATCAAGGTGGAGGGGAGTATTGAGGAGAATAGAATTACATTTATGCGCACCAAGAAGCCATGGAATACAAAGATTATTACAAAGTACTGGGTGTGGGAAAAAAGGCCAGCCAAGAGGAGATTAAAAAAACCTACCGAAAGCTCGCTCTGAAATACCATCCCGATAAAAATCCGGACAATGCCGAGGCCGAAAAACGCTTTAAGGAAATAAGCGAGGCCTATGAAGTGATAGGAGATCCGGAGAAAAGAAAAAAATACGACGAGCTCGGCGCCAATTGGAAGCAGTACGAGCAATACCAAAATGCGGGCTTCGGCGGCAGTCGACGCAGCTATCAGTATGGCGGGGATTTCGGTAAGGCTTTCAGCGGCGATTTTTCTGACTTTTTCAATGCCTTTTTTGGGGGTGGCGGATTTGGCGGAAGCCCATTTGGCGGACGGGACTATGGCCATCAGAGCCGGGGCCGCAGGCCACAAGTCCGAGATGCTCAAGCCGAATTGAATCTCAGCTTTTCGGAAGCCTTTCACGGGGTGGACAAGGTGGTGCTGCTCGATGGGCAGAAGATAAAGCTCAAGATAAAAGCCGGTGCTAAAGATGGGCAGAAGCTCAAGCTCAAAGGCAAAGGGCAGGGGGGAGGAGACCTCATCATTACCCTCAAGGTAGATCAAGCCAATGGCTACAGGCGCGATGGCCTGAATCTCATCATGCCGCTGGAAATCGATCTTTACACCGCCGTTTTGGGAGGGAAGGTAAGCGTAAGCACACCGCATGGCACTCTAAATGTGCCCATCGCAGCGGGATCGCAAGCAGGACAAAAGCTGCGGCTCAAAGGAAAGGGAATGCCCGATTACAAAAATTCAAACACCTACGGCGACTTGATCATCGAACTTTTGGTGAAACTGCCCAAAAATCTGAGCTCCAGAGAAAAAGAACTGTTCGAAAAGCTGCGCAGCCTTGCCGGCTGAGGCCTGCATTCGTACCCTCAAAGGGTGAAGTAAAAATCTTGACTCTTGTAGCTCTGATACTTATCCCTGTCGAAGGTGTAGTAGCGTGCAGGCTTATGTGGCACACCAATCTGCTTTTCTTTCAAGGGAGTGAGGAAGCTCATTTTCAAAATCTTCCTCCTGAAATTGCGCTTGTCGAGCTCGATGTTCAGAATGGCCTCGTAAAGCTTTTGCAGCTGCCCAAGTGTGAACTTTTCCGGAAGGAGCTCAAAACCAATAGGCTGATACTTGCTCTTGAACTTGAGCTCTTTCAAAGCCGACTCAATGATCTCACTGTGATCGAAGCCCAGCGGCGGCAGCTCTTCGATGTCGTGCCAAATGGCATCCTTGGCAAAGCCGCTGGCATGCAATTCGTACTGATCGGCACGGATCAGGGAGTAGTAGGCCACGGTGATCACCCGCGCTTCGGGATGGGCGCGTATTTGCTTTAGCCACTGCGAGTCATGTTCCTTGGTGAGGCGCTTGGGGTCTCCAAATGAGCCGAATTGCTCCAGAAAGATGTCTTCCAGTCCGGTGAGCTCAAACAAAACACGCTCGGCAGCCTCATCCAGGTTTTCGTCTTCCTTGATCAGGTTGCCCGGCAAGGCGTAAATCTTCTCATCGCCCTTAGCGGAAATCACTTGGTCCCGGTCGATAAGCAGTACTTTGAGCCGCTCGCCATCAAATCCGAAAATCACACAGTCGACCGAAACATTGGGGTTGAGCCCCGCCTCAGTCAATTTGGGTGTAAATGGTGTCAATAGTTTTTGCTTTTGAGTAGAAGGCGCACAAAAGTAGTATTTTGATGGCAAAGATTCCACCCATATATGGGTACTTAGTGTAGAATTTGGACTTAACAATCAGAGATGCTCCTCCCATTGCAGCCCTCAATTCACAATTTATTCCAAAATGCACTGTACATTGCATGGCCCGAAATTCGGGAAGGCAGCCCTTTTTGGCCTTTTTCTTTTCTTTGCGCTGCCAGCCCCATTGCAAAAAAAATATCCGAAAATTGGGCAATCAAGGCCTAAGTGTTAATTTTACACTTTAATTCACAATTACGTGGCCGAAAACGGAAGTATAAAAAAGATAGCGGTCTTCACCTCAGGTGGCGATGCGCCGGGAATGAATGCCGCTGTGCGCGCTGTGGTAAGAGCCTGCAGCTATAACAATGTGCAGGTTGCAGGTATCTACAGGGGATATCAAGGCCTCATAGAAGGCGATATCGAAGAGCTCAGCGCACGCTCTGTGAACCATATCCTGCAGAGGGGAGGTACCTTCCTGAAGTCTGCTCGCAGTGCCGACTTTCGCAAAAAGGAAGGACGCAAAAAAGCCTACGAAAAGCTCAATAGCCATGGTATTGATGCCCTTGTGGCCATTGGTGGGGATGGTACTTTCACCGGTGCCTTCCATTTCAACAAGGAATTTGATTTTCCAATCATCGGTATTCCGGGTACCATTGACAATGACCTCTACGGTACGGATTTTACCATAGGCTTCGACACCTGTCTCAATACGGTGATTGATGCAGTGGACAAAATCCGCGATACAGCGGCTTCGCACAACAGGCTCTTCTTTGTAGAAGTGATGGGCCGCGATGCAGGATTTATCGCAGCCCATGCCGGCCTCGCTTCCGGGGCCCTTGCGGTGATGATTCCCGAGCGACACATGAGCATTGATCAACTGCTGGAAAGACTCAGTGATGCCAGGAGGCACAATAAGTCATCCAGTATCGTAATCGTAGCCGAGGGAGGAGAATCGGGCGATGCCACCCGCATCGCCAAGGAGGTGCAGGAACGCATGCCTTACTACGATACCCGCGTAACCATCCTCGGTCACTTGCAGCGCGGCGGAAGTCCCTCCTGCTTCGATCGCAATCTCGCCAGCCGGCTCGGAGTGGCTGCCGTGGAGTACCTTATCAAAGGCGAAAGGGATAGCATGGTGGGCATCATCGACCGAAAAGTAGTACTCACCCCCTTCGAGAAAGCCATTTCTGAAAAGCTCCAACTGAATCCGGAGATCATACGCATCTCCGACATTCTCTCAATTTAAACACATTTTTCACCCTAACTCTTCGAAATGCTATTAATTGCTGACAGCGGTTCTACCAAATGCGACTGGAGACTGGTCGCTGAAGACAAGACTTACCGCGACTATGATACCATCGGTATCAACCCCTATTTTCACAAAGAGGCACTTATCGAGGCTGAGCTTCTCAAAAATGAAGGGCTCATGGCCTATCGCGACAAGGTGAAGGCGGTATTCTTCTACGGTGCAGGCTGCTCTTCGGCCGAGCTGAAGCGCATTGTAGATCGGGGGCTCGGGGCAGTGTTCACTAATGCACAGATCTATGTAGATCACGATCTTGTGGCGGCTGCATTTGCCGTTTACGACGATGAGCCCTGCATCGCCTGCATATTGGGTACGGGCAGCAACTCATGCCATTTCGACGGCGATATTGTTCGCGAGGAGGTGCCCGCCCTGGCATTCATTCTGGGTGATGAGGGCAGTGGGGCCTATTTTGGCAAAAAGCTGCTCAGTGACTTCCTCTACAAGCGATTGCCCGAAAGCATGCACGAAGCCTTGGTGACCCAATACGGACTCAACAAGGATAGCATCGTAGATCGCGTGTACATGAAGCCCCATGCCAATGTGTATCTGGCTTCATTCATGCCCTTTATCACCTCATTCAAGCATGAGCCTTATGTGCGCGACATGATCCGCAAGGGTTTGGCCGCCTTTATCGATACCCATGTGCTCTGCTTCCGCGATGCAGCTCTGGTGCCTTGCAATTTTGTAGGGTCGGTGGCCCACTTTCACGGCGATATCCTTCGGGAAGTGTGCGAAGAGCGTGGCGTGCGCATGGGCAAGATTGTACATCGCCCCATCGAGGGTCTCTATGAGTACCACATCAAGCACTATTTTCAGAAAATCCCCTTCTAAGCAGCCATGGCCGAGATTAAAGCTTGCCTCTTCGATCTTGATGGCGTGATAGTCGATACCGCCAAGTACCACTTCCTGGCCTGGGGCCGCCTCTGCAAGGAATTTGGCTACGAGCTTAGTGAAGAAGAAAACGAAAACCTCAAAGGCATCAGCCGGGCCGAGTCGCTCAATATACTCCTGCGCAAGGCGGGCAAGGAAGCGAGCGAGGCCGAGAAGCAGGAAATGATGGCCCGCAAGAATGGCTGGTACCTGGACCATGTGAATGCCATGAAGCCCGATGAAATTCTCCCTGGAGTCAAAGACTTTATGGAGGCCTTGCGGCAAAAAGGCATACGCATAGGGCTGGGTTCTGCCAGCAAAAATGCCCTGCCCATCGTGGAGAAAATTGGCGTATTGCCCTATCTGGAAGTGGTGATTGACGGCAATAAAGTGACGCGGGGCAAGCCCGATCCACAAACTTTCAGCCTGGGAGCCGAAGCCATCGGAGTGGAGCCCAGGCATTGCGTGGTCTTTGAAGATGCTGTCGCCGGCATCGATGCCGCCCTGGCCGGAGGCTTTTTCGCTATTGGCGTGGGCAAGCCCGAAATCCTGGGCCATGCGCACAAAGTGATTCCCGGATTTCAAGATGTGAAGCTGAGCATCTTTGATGATTTGGAAACATAATGTGTACCTTCATCGCCCTGCCCTCAGGTCCTTTTTTTTGATTTGAAAAACCATACAGCATAGAATTCGAAAAGCATGAACAAGCACTACAAAGAAGATCCCTGGAGCATCATCGAAGAAGGTTTTCACCCCGACATGCAGGAATCCTCTGAAAGCATCTTTAGCCTGGGCAATGGACGCATGGGGCAGCGGGCCAACTTTGAAGAAGGATACAGCGGCGACAGCCTGCAGGGCAATTATGTGGCCGGGGTGTATTACCCCGACAAGACCCGCGTGGGATGGTGGAAAAACGGATATCCCGAGTATTTTGCCAAGGTGCTCAACGCCGCCAACTGGATCGGTCTGTGCCCCACCCTGGAAGATGTTCCGCTCGATCTGGCTACTGCCAACGTGAGCAATTTTCGCCGCGAGCTGAACATGCGCGAGGGCTACCTGCAGAGAAGCTTCGAAGCAGAGCTGCCCAATGGACATAAAATACGCGTAGATGCCAAGCGCTTTCTCAGCATGCTCGACGATGAGGCGGCGGTGATTCGCTACAGCATCACCTCCCTCAACTATACCGGCAAGATCAAGTTCAAGGTCTACATCGATGGAGATATCATCAATCAGGACAGCAACTACGATGAGAAATTTTGGGAAGAGGTAGCCAAAAAGCAGGTAAATGATGAGGCCTACCTCACCCTCCGCACCAAGAAACTCGACTTTCAGGTGTGCACCGCCCAAAAAATTGTGGTGACCAAAAATGGCCAAGCCTTCAGCTTCGACAGCAATCAGATAGAGCGCCGCAAGTATGTGGAAAATCTGGTCACCGTGAGCGTAGAGCCCGAGGATGAGGTGGTGGTGTACAAGTACGCTTGCAATATCAGTTCAGAAAACCACCCCAAGGACAAGCTCATGGACCGTGCCCGCGAGGTGATTCACAGCGCTTCCGCAAAAGGGTATGAGCGCATGCTGCAGGAGCAGAAGGAAGCCTGGGCCGGACGCTGGCAAATGAACGACATTGTAATCGAAGGCGATGTGGCTGCACAGCAAGGCATTCGCTTCAATATTTTTCAGCTCAACCAAACCTATACCGGCGAGGATCCCCGCCTCAACATTGGCCCCAAGGGCTTCACCGGTGAAAAGTATGGCGGAAGTACCTACTGGGATACAGAGGCTTATTGCTTGCCCTTCTACATGCTGACTGCCGGACAGGAGGTGGCGCGCAATCTGCTCATCTACCGATACAAGCATTTGCAGAAAGCGATCGAAAACGCTGAAAAACTCGGCTTTAGCAAAGGTGCCGCCCTCTACCCCATGGTAACCATGAACGGGGAGGAGTGCCACAATGAGTGGGAAATCACCTTCGAAGAGATACACCGCAATGGGGCCATTGCCTATGCCATCTACAACTACATACGCCACACCGGCGACGAGGGCTACCTCAAGGAGGGCGGCATGGAAGTGCTGCTGGGCATCGCCCGCTACTGGAGTCAGCGTGTGAACTGGAGCGAGCCCAAGCAAGCCTGGGTGATGCTCGGCGTGACCGGCCCCAATGAATACGAAAACAACATCAACAACAACTGGTACACCAATTACATCGCCCGCTGGTGCCTGCAGTACACCCTGGAGTGCATGGAGGCAGTGCGCAGCGATGCCGGTTTTTGGACTGCCTTTACGGCAAAAACAGCATTTGCGGAAAGCGAGGAAACAAGCCGCTGGAGGGAAATCATCGACAAGATGTACCAGCCACGCCTGGAAGGCACCCGCGTGTACCTGCAGCAGGATGGCTTTATGGACAAGGAGCAGCGCACTGCTGTCGACCTTGACCCTGCAAAGCGCCCCATCAATCAGCACTGGTCTTGGGACCGCATACTGCGCAGCATCTACATCAAGCAAGCAGATGTGCTACAGGGCATGTACTTCTTCGAAGACCACTTCGATGAGGAAACCATCCGCGAAAACTTTGACTTTTACGAGCCCAAAACCCTGCACGAGAGCTCACTCTCGCCCTGCGTACACGCTGTGCTCGCCGCCCACTTGGGCAAGGAGGAGAAGGCCCTGGAAATGTACTTGCGCACCGCACGCCTCGACCTGGACGACTACAACCACGAAGCCGATGAAGGACTCCACATTACCTCCATGGCCGGCACCTGGATGGCTGTGGTAGAAGGTTTTGGTGGTAAGCGCGTCGTGGATGGCAAGCTGAGCCTCGCGCCCATGCTGCCCAGCCGATGGGATGCCTACCGCTTCAATATGGTGTACCGCAAGGTGGTCATCAGCGTGGAGGTTAACAAGGCCGAGGTGCTGATTGCTTCGCGCTCTGAGGGCAGTCTCGACATACTGCTCTACGGCAAGGAGTATCAACTGGGCCCAAAAGACACCATCAAAGCTCCCCGTGCATGAAAAGCCTCCGCCACCTGCGCCTGCTGCTAATCCCTTTCCTGCTGCAAGCTTGCGGTGGATCGGATGAGGTACAAGCACCGCGCATCAGCCACGGAGAGGGCATCGCCGGGCTGGCCCTGCCTGTGCAGTTGGACTACGGTGAGTCGAGAATCTACCTCGGCGATTTTGTCGAATTTCCCGAAAGGGTGGGGGGCATCCATTTCAGCGATGCGCTCGACTTCACCCACAAGGCTGATAGTGGTCTCGTGGTGGTGAGCAACTGGCGTGGTGAGCACCCCGTGGCCGCCATGGGTTTCGAGTACGAGGGCAAGCGCTACGAAATCCCCGTTTTTCGCAATAGCGCTCAGCTCTATCGCTTCACCTATGCGGGTGGGCAAGGAGCCGCGGAAGTGTCTATCAAGGGCAACTTCAATGGCTGGAACCACAAGGCCAATCCCCTGAGCCGCGGTGACGATGCCTGGTACACAGAGCTCGTGTTGCCGCCCGGTCTTTACGAGTACATGATTGTGGAAGACGGCCGCGAAATGCTGGATGAGACCAATCCCATGAAGAAGGACAATGGACAGGGCGGCTTCAACTCCACCTTCGTGGTAGGAAGCGTCGAGGCTCCTCCATATATCACCACTTACGGCATGAGTGGCGACAGTGTAGTCCTCTTTTACCCCGAGGAGCTGCACGCGCCCCACATTTTTTGGGAAAACCACCTGCTGAGCGAGGGCCACTACAAGCGTCGGGGCGACCGCCTGGCTCTGGCACTGCCCCGTGCGGCTGCAAGTCTTGAGCGCAGCCACCTCCGGGTATTCGGCTGTGATGAGGAGCAGCGCAGCAATGATGTGCTCGTGCCCCTGCACAAAGGTAAGCCCATCCTCGACCCACAGCAGCTGCGCCGTGACGACAAGCATACCTACGCCATGTACTTCATGATGGTGGACCGCTTTGTGAACGGAGATCTCAGCAATGACGAACCGGTGCAGGATCCCGAGATACTCCCACCTGCCAATTACTACGGCGGCGACCTGGCCGGGGTGTTGCAAAAAATCGAAGAAGGCTACTTCAGCGACCTCGGTACCAATACCATTTGGCTATCGCCCATCACCCAGAATCCACTGGGAGCTTATGGCCTGTGGGACAAAGGCGGGGTGCGCAGCAAGTTCAGTGGATACCACGGGTATTGGCCCATCAGTAGCAGCCGGGTGGATCATCGATTCGGGGATGCATCTGTGCTCAAAGATCTCATCACGGCGGCCCATGCCAGCGATGCCAACGTGATACTCGACTATGTAGCCAATCATGTTCACGAGGAGCACCCCGTGTATCGTGCGCATCCCGAATGGGCTACCTCGCTCCACCTGCCCGATGGCCGCCTCAATACTGAGCTATGGGATGAGCAGCGCCTCACCACCTGGTTTGATACATTCATGCCTACCCTCGACCTTGAAAATCCAGAGGTGGTGGCCGCTATGACCGATTCGGCCCTCTTCTGGTTCGAGAATTACCCCATAGATGGCTTCCGCCACGATGCCACCAAGCATATCCCCCTCGGCTTTTGGCGGGAGCTTACGCGAAAATTGAAGTACCGCGTGGTGGTGCCCGAGGGCCGCGCCATCTATCAGATTGGCGAGACCTATGGCAATCCACAGCTCATAGGCAGCTACATCGGTAGTGGCCTGCTCGATGCCCAGTTTGACTTCAACCTCTACGACGCGGCTGTGGCTGCTTTCGCCAAAAAAGAGAGCAGCATGCGTGAGTTAGACCGCGTGGTGCAGGAGAGCCTCGGCGCCTATGGATTTCACCACCTGATGGGCAATATCAGTGGCAATCAGGACCGCGCGCGCTTCATTTCCTACGCCGATGGCAGCGTCGATTTTGCTGAAGATGCAAAACTGGCCGGCTGGACACGCAAAATTGAGATTCAGGACGAAGTGGGCTATGAGCGCCTGGCCTTGCTGCACGCCCTCAACTTCACCCTGCCCGGTGTCCCCGTGATCTACAACGGCGACGAGATCGGCATGCCCGGCGCCAATGACCCTGACAACCGCCGCATGATGCGATTTGGCGATGAGCTCAATGAGCGCGAGCAGGAACTGCTGGCTACAGTGAGCGATCTGGCCCGGCTCCGCAAGGAGAGCATGCCATTGCTCTACGGCGACTTGCAGGTGCTGCACGTCGATGATATGAGCTATGCCTACGCGAGGAGCTATCTCGGTGAGGTGGCCCTCCTTGCCATCAACAAGAGCGATCAAACTGCACAGCTGAGCATTGAGCTGCCCAAGCACTTCAATTCGGAGCAATTGCGCGGACACTTCAAGCCGAGCGACCATGAAGTGAGCGATGGCCAATTGAAGATCGAACTCCAAGCTAACAGCTTCGAAATATTAACTCCCTAACATCATCAGTACCCATGAAACCATTCCACCTAAAATCCCTTTTGCCGCCATTCTTGAGCGCTCTGATCTTGCTTGCCGGATGTGGCAGTCCGCAGCCTGCTGAGCAATTCGAAACGGTAGAGGAAATCGATGCCTTGCCGGAAGGCTTGTACACGCCCGATTGGGTGAAGAATGCCACCATTTACGAGGCCAATATCCGCCAGCATACCAAGAAAGGCACCTTTAAGGCCCTTAAATCCGATCTTGCGCGCATTAGCGATATGGGTATTTCTATCCTGTGGTTGATGCCCATTCACCCCATAGGAGAGCTTAACCGCAAGGGCGGTAAGGGCAGTTATTACTCCGTGCGCGACTACAAGGATGTGAATCCGGAGTTTGGCACCAAGGATGATTTTGAGGCTCTTGTGCGTGAGGCGCATCGGCAGGACATGAATGTGATTATCGACTGGGTGGCCAATCACACCTCCTTTGACCATGTGTGGACCCACGATCACATGGACTGGTACAATCTCGATGAAGATGGACAGCTCCAAATGCCCGAAGGCACCGATTGGAGCGATGTAGCTGACCT
>SLDS01000084.1 GCA_007125175.1 Flavobacteriales bacterium | reverse complement strand
TTCCGAAGTGGAATCAGGCAGGCCTCAGGGTGCTGACTCTTCCCAGCGGGCTTTCGCCAAAAATGATGAGCAGGAAAGTGGTAAATCGGGCGCGGAGCAGGAAAATGCACAGCAAGATATAGAGGGGATGGCGCTTGGCTCATTTGTCTTAGCTGATGGAGATGAAGAGTCATCGTCAGGTTTAGCGAAAGCGGGAATCAGCTGGACAAGTGAGGTGAGTGGCACATCAGGGCCGGAAAGCAGCGCCCTGCAATTGCTGCCCAAAATCTTGCCCGCCGCCAGCCCGAGAAGTGCCGAGCTTGCTGCAGTACCGGATCGTGTGGATTATGGATTGGCGAATGCCGGAAGAGAATTCAAAAAATGGGGCCTCAGAATCGACCTGGGTGCTGGAATCGCAGGAAGGCAGCTACATGCGCTCCACAGCGATATGCAAGACTATGCAAGACAACGCAATGAGAGCGAGCATGGATTGGAATACCTTCAGGCACAAATGGGTTTCCAGTACTACTTTCACACCAACTGGTACATCATGTCGGGCGTACACCTCACGCGAATCAATGAACACTTCCAAGCTGAACACAGCTATGAGGAACTGCGCGAAGTGGAGCACCTCAGTGGCATGCATGTGGAAAGCAGCGGCGACACCACAATGCTCTACAGCACAAGCGCGGAGACCCACCGCATCCATACCAGTCACTCCGTTTACAATTCCTACACATGGCTGGATATCCCCATCTTTTTGGGCTATGAGCAAAGGCTCGGTGCCTGGACGCTGGGTGCCGAAGTAGGCGCTTACTACAATCTCCGCATGCGCACCGGTGGCTACATCCTACACCCCAGCGAGCGGGTGGTGCCCATTGCCGAGAGTGGAATGTACCGGAGTGATATTGGTATGAGCTTCGGAGCGGGGCTACGCCTTGGCTATGTTCTGAGCGATCGCAGCAGCATCGTGCTCACCCCATGGCTCAGACACTTGCCCGGCGATCTACTCGATACGGATCTTATGGAGCACAGCTACACCCTTTACGGATTGCAGTTTGGCTGGTTGATGCGTTTTTGATATTGATGACTTGTAATCAAGAATCTATGAAGCCACAATAATGGCGGTAGCGCTCGAAAATCTCCTGCACGTAGTAGTAGGTTTCTCTACCGCGTAGTCGGCCATATCGCACCAGTGAATCCTGATAGTACTCCGGCTCACTCATGGCCAGCACCATATCAGCTACATTGTCCTCCCACCTGAGAGGATCCTTCTCATACTTCTCCGTAAGGCGCTGCGCATCGCGTATACGTCCGAAGCCGGCATTGTAGGCAGCAAGGGTAAATTTGTAGCGATCCGTGCTGTCGGGAATGTCTTCAAAACGATCCCAAAGGCTCTGGAGATAGCGCGCACCCGCGCGGATGTTTTGTTCGGAGTCGAGCACATCGCTCAGACCCAGATCCATCGCAGTTGCCGGCATGATCTGCATAAGGCCCATGGCTCCCGCCGCCGACTCGGCCAGGGAGTCAAAACGAGACTCCTGAAAGATCAAAGAGGCCAGCAAGCGCCAATCCCATCCGATCTGCATGGCGCTCTCACGAATCACGGCATCGTATGGCCCAATGGCGCCGCTGCGCAGGCTGTAGTACTGACTTCTGAGCCGCTGTCGGCTGCGTGGCGAATGCCGGAAGTACTTCTTGTATATCACGTTGAAATCCGGCTTGCGTTTCTCCTCCTGCAGCCAGGTATTGATTGCGAAAAGCAGATCATCGGCCTGTGGATGCACCGCCCAAGCCACTTGTTGCGAAAAGCTGATGGGCACCTGTATATCGAGTTCTGGGAGGTATGCGGCATGAAAACTGGCCAGATTCTCGTCGGAGATAGCCTGCTTGATCTCTCCTCGTGCCACCATATGCAAGATCTCTTCGGTACTCAAATGCCCCGGCATGCTGTCGACAATAATCTCACCTCCAAGCTCCTCGCTCAAATGGTGCAAGCGCTGCATGAAAGATGTGTGTACGCGTGCAGAGACTGTATCGCCGATCAAGTCAAGTGGCTCGCGGATCAGCTCCTGTTGCCAACGGGACCAATGCTGCCGCCGCCAGTTTGGCGGTTTGCGCTGCACAAGTACCTGACGCGTGAGGTAGAGAGGCTCGCTGAAAGCGGCTCGTTGCCTGCGTTCTTTGGTTACGGTAAGGCTCATGGCCGCCAGATCGATCTCTGCACTCTCCAGCAAATCAAAGACGCTGTCGCGCTGATGGCTTACTATCAATTCCAGTTCAATATCCAGCGATGATGCAAATCGCTTGAGCATCTCGTACTCAAAGCCCATGGGCTCGCCATTGTACAAAAAGTACCCCGTGGCACTGTAGGTGGTATAGGCCCTGAGCTTGCCCGATTCAACAATCTGCTGGAGGCTGCGTGGCTGCAGGCCCGAAGCTGCCTCGCCCCCAGATTTCGCCCTATGCTTATCATCACCACAAGCTTGCACTACAAATGCACAGAGGGTGAGGCACAGATATGTCATCCACATTCTTTGCATCGACTAAAGAAAAGAAAAATTGCCGGAAAGGGAATGAAGTTGGTATCAAGCTTGCTGATAAGCTCCTAAAAATATCCACATTGCAATTTCCAACACTTGAGTATCTTTCAAGCATGATTCGAACACTCACCTACCTTAGTCTGGGCCTGCTCATGCTTAGCTACTGGCCCGACAGCTATGCCCAGGCTCCAAGTCAAAGTCCAATGCAAATCGAAGCGCAATCGCTCACCGAACTCATGGAGCAGCGCTTGAAGGGTATTGCTGAAAGTGCAAAACCCCGTCTGCGCAATGAGGCAATATTTGCTCCCGGTACTTTGAGGGACTTTTACACTGCGAGGGGATTTCGGCCGATTTGGATCAATTCGGCCGATGGACGTGCCCGCTCTATCTGGCTGCTTGCGAGCATACGCGAAGCTGAAGATGATGGTCTCTTGCCACAAGATTATCACTTTATGGAAATCAGTAATCTCTACCGCAGCAATGGCCAAAATCCGGACGAACTCATGGATCTGGAGCTGCTCATGACGGATGCGCACTTCTTGCTGGCTTCGCACTTGTATTTTGGCAAGACCAATCCCGAAAGCATCAAAGCTGAGTGGAACATCAAGCGCACCAAGGCCGAGATCAATCTTGCAGAGCGTCTGGCTCAGGATCTTGCAAATAATGCACTCTGGCAGAGCCTGGACTTCTACCGCCCTTCTATGAGCGCTTATGCTGCCTTGCGGCAAAAACTGCGCTTTTACCGACTGCGCCTCATCACTTTGCCTTGGGAGCCCCTCCCTTTTGAGCGAAAGCTTGAAGCCGGAGATAGCCATGCGCACATGCATACAATCAGGCAAAGGCTCATAGCCTTGGGAGACCTTGCTGCCTACCAAGTGAGCGACAGCCTGCACTATGATGAGAACTTGCTGGCAGGCCTAAAGCGCTTTCAGCGTCGGCATGGACTGCATCCGGATGGAGTGATTGGTCCCAATACGCTGTCAGCGATCAATAGCACCCCGGCTGAACGCATGCAGAGCACTTTGGCCAATCTGGAGCGCTTGCGTTGGCTGCCAGATGATATGGCTGATGAGCGCGTGGAGGTCAATATTGCCTCATTCGAAATGCACTATGTGAATGGCTTGGACACCTTGATCAGCAGCCGGGCGGTGGTAGGCAGGCCTTATCGCCGCAGCCCTGTGTTTTACGCCGAGATGGATCACATCGTCTTCAGCCCTACCTGGACCGTGCCTCCGGGCATTATGCGGAATGATGTGCTTCCTGCTGTGCGCAAAAACCAGGGCTACCTGGCCGAAAAAAACATGGTGGTGCTCGACTCCCATGGCCGCGCTGTGAATCCATCGCAGGTGGACTGGTTCAAGTCGCCCTTCCCCTACACCATTCGGCAAAATCCGGGGCCGCAAAACGCCTTGGGTCAAGCCAAATTCATGTTTCCCAATTCCTATGCAGTGTACATCCACGACACCCCTTCGCGCGAACTCTTCGACCGTGAGGAGCGTGCCTTCAGTTCTGGGTGCATCCGAATCAGCAAGCCGCGTGAGTTTGCCGAAGTACTGCTCCGAGATCGTGAGGAATGGGATTCTGACAAGATTCGCGCTGCGATGCAATCCAACCGGGAGCAAAGGGTAAACTTGCGTTCCAAGGTACCAGTGTATCTCCTCTACTTCACCGCTTGGGCCAGTGAAGAAGGGGTTCACTTTCGCAAAGACATTTACAATAGAGATGCGCCCTTGCTACAGGCGCTGCAGACTCCACGACCGTCTTACTGAGCCTCGCTTAAGGCTGCTCCCAGGCGGCTGCTGTGGTGGATGTAGAGGCAGCTTCCTCCTGCAATTAAGGGAATTATCTCAGCCACATCCTCTTCGGGAATGGCCGGACAGCCAAGGCTGCGCCCCATGCGACCGTGCATTTTGGCGAAAGCCTCACTGACATAATCGGCGCCGTGCATCACGATGTAGCGCTCCCTCGCCTTGTCGTTGACATCCTCCTCAAGCCCCTCCAGATAGAGGGATAGGCCATGCTTGCCGGTGTAGACTTCGCCGGTGGCAAAGAGCCCGAGGCTGCTCTGATACGATTGGGGCACATTGCTGAAATTACGGGCCCAAAGTCCACCACTGTGCTTACCGTGAGCCACATGGGTGCAGTAGAGCAATTCCTCGCTGTCCAGGTCAAATACCCACAGACGCGGCTCTGTGGAGGGCAAGTCAAAATCGATGAAGGTGAGCAAGTCCTTGTCCCAGCCCTCTCCCAGGGCCGCAGCAGTTGCACGTGCCTCGATGGCCGCTTGCAGGGCTTCTGCATTTGGTGGGGCCACATCCTCTCCTAGTTTGTCGCAGAGGCAGTAGGCCTTTTTCTTGGTGCAGGGCTCGTGATGGGCGATGCGCTCTCCGCCTATCGGCAAAATGGAGAGGCCCAGCGGAGCACCACAAGCGAGCAGGAAGAGGCTGATGGAGAGTATTCGATACATGCTGGCTACTGAAACATTATGGAGATGCACATAGAGTAAACGGGTGGTATACGAAGATCGCGTAAAAAAGTAAGACCTGGCTCAGGGAATAATTTCAGCCCAGAAGCGCCCATCGCTCAAGGTGATCTGATTGTCGGGATTGGTAATCAAGGCAGTGCTAAGCGTAAAGCTGCCTTCAATTCCATAATCATCCGAGCGGTCGATAACCATTGCACCCATGGTCTCTCCCAGGTATATCACATTGGAATTCAGATCTGTGAATGTGGCACGAAAGTCGCCAGTGCCATCGATACCACCCAGACTGTAGGTGCCGGGCACCGGAAATGATATTGGCTCTGAAGACGGTCCCTGATCGAAATCGAGAAAAAAACTGCCATCGGTATCGCCCTCTCCATCTGTGAAGTGAAAATTGAGTCGAAAAATGCTGTCGACTTCGCTCTGGAATACCGAGGCCCTTCCGCTCTTCTCCCCTTCCAGCTGCCCGCTCAGGGTGAAGGTGACTGCAGCCTCCGGAATTTCTTCCTGAGTCTCCTCCTCATCATCACTGCTGCAAGCTGTTGCTCCGAGAAGCAGGCATGCTGCAAGGGATGAAGCCATCAGCAGTCGCCGAAATGTTTTGCGGGCATAGGAATGGAAATGCTGGGGACGCTTCATAGCTTTAAGGTAAAATCTTTGAGACGCGAAGGGCTGCTACCGGAATTGGACTTAGCGCATGGACTTTTCTTTCTCCTTGCGCAGCAATACCTTGAGCCTGTCAAAAGCCTGCTGAGCGGCCGATACGAATGAGTCGGCTTCCTGCTCTACAAATACATCCCTACCCGGCAGAAATACGCGCACATCCACCTTCTTGAGACCCTGTGGTGTCTGGGTGAGGGATTTCATGTAGATGTCGGCTTTTACGATGCGGTCATTGAACTTTACCAGCTTGTCAAAGATTTCTCCAACGTGGGTGATCAATTCCTGGCTTGCATTGAAGTTCACGGGCTCTATGGTCTTTTCCATTGATTATTTTTTTGTTGTGAAATGGGTAGGGCTATGCGCCCAGCCCCTTAGCTCAGAGCGAAATTAGCAATTTAGGCGTGCATTTGCTACGATTGAGGGCATTGGGAATGGAAATTCTAAAATTTTAGCAAGCCTAGCCTCCAAATACAAGAACTCGGCGCATGAGAAAATGCTATTTTTGAACTCTGATGAAGGATATCCTGGCATTTACCGAAGGGCTCAACGCCGAACAAGCCGGCCTCATGCAGGCGCTACATAAGCATATTATCGATCTGCCCGGAATCACGCTTAAGGAGCGCTACAAACTTCCCTTCTACTACGGGCGCTCTTGGATTTGCTATCTGAATCCCTTGAAGGATGGTTCTGTGGAGTTGGCTTTCACCCGTGGTATTGAACTAAGCAATAGACATGGCATTCTTGAGGCAAAGGGTAGAAAGCAAATTGCCGGCATTGTATGCCGGCAATTGCAGGGTGATCAGGTTGAATTGGTTCTAGATACCCTTTACGAAGCGATTGACTTAGACCGTACAAAGCCTTACCAGCATCCCGGTAAGCGCCGTTAGCCTCATCTGCTTACCACAAAGCGTTTGGTATGCTGCCCTTGTGCACCTTGAAGGTTGAGCAGGTATACACCGGGGCTCAAATCTCCTATGCTGAGCTCGATGAGGACTTCTCCCGGGCTGGCAGCTTCCGTCCTGGAGACCAGCGTTTTGCCGCTCAGGTCGAATACCCTCATTTGCAGCAGCTCGCTACTCGGTGCCTGCACCATCACTTGCAGGGTATGGCTCGCAGGATTGGGCCAAAGCGCTATGGGGTAAGGCTCAAGCCTTTCTGCCAGGTCAGTGACACTCAGGCTCAGACCATCCACCACTTGTATGGTCAATCCAGCCATGCGACCCAGCAAGGTTTCATTGATTTCCATGCAAAAGACAGCAGTGCAAGTACCTTCCTCATCGCTGAATACTGCGTACACACAAAGTTCATAAGGTCCGGTACCCTCGTAGGTATAGCTAGGGAAAAACTCACTCGAAATATTGCCATCTCCAAAATCCCAAAGTACGCTGTCGGCGTCTGTGTAATTGCCTTCCATCACGATGTAGATTACACCTTCATTGATCGAATCGGGCTCTGCATAAAAGCTGATGCTACAGTTCGGTTCATCGTAGATGCACGAGCCATCATCGACCGTGGCCTCGGGATCGTAATTGATGGCCTCGGGGTCAGTACAGCCCCAGGCGGGCCAGGAACAATCGCCGATGGTCACCTCCATGCAATGGCTGCTCGAGCAATTGGTGCTCGAAAAGGTAGCACAAATCTCATAGGTGCCTGGCGCGTATTGATATCCGACCATGGAATCATTGCTCAGGATAGGACTACTGCCTGCTCCCATGTCCCAGAAAATCATCCCATCCTGTAAATCCCCATCAAATATCGGTGCGAACCAAGCTATGCAGCCCGAAGTGGGATCATCTTCGTTCACAAACTCAATGCTCAGCTCGCCACAGTCCTCATCGCAGCCCTGCGTCACTTCCACCGTTTCGCATACTTCGCATCCATCACCGATGATGGAGGCGCAAAATTCATAATCACCGGCCCCATCGAGCTCGTATGCCAAGCCGGCACCGGGCAGGGTAAAAACAGATTCCCCGTTTACCGTCCAGGTAACCAAGGGAAATGGCGGATTGGGCAGTGAGGCCTTCAACTGAATCAGTCCACAAGTTTGCTGCAAGACATTGATGTCGAGTCCACAGTCATTGTCATCGTAGATGCAGTTTCCACCATCAGCGGTGGCTTCGGGATTGTAGTTGAGCGCTGCAGGATCTGTACACCCGTAAATAACTGAACCAGAGCAGGCATCCGAGCTAAAGCCAAATGTTGTAATTGTTGTTCCATCAGCAAAATAGCCTCCAACTACAGCCGTATCGGCATGAAGGATGACCCAATATCCCTCTTGGTCTGCCGATACCGGAATGTTTATCATCATATTATAGCATAAATCTTCAAGGCAAAG
The DNA here is from genome assembly GCA_007125175.1 of Flavobacteriales bacterium. Lineage (GTDB taxonomy): Bacteria > Bacteroidota > Bacteroidia > Flavobacteriales_D > Cryomorphaceae > T3Sed10-241. The sequence goes on along the minus strand of SLDS01000084.1, from coordinate 8,090 downwards.
ATCAATTACTTCAGCACCTCCCAGATAGGGGCCCGAGGCGATGAGCCCACCAGAGCCAATGGCCCAGCTGCCCTCAAGGTCTGTGTCGCCGGTGATGAACAATTCAACTGCGTATCCAGAACACTCCTCTTGTGCTATGAGCTTAAGCGGTTGAAAAAAATAGAGATGTACGAGTAAGAGGGCAAACCCGCAATAGCGTAAAGTAGATTTGGATTTCATGGTGTGGTTTTGTTTAGGTTTCTCCCTATTGACTCTTAACCACAAAAAGTGGTTGCACGCTGCATTCAGAAAAGTTTTTTTTTCCCGATTAGATCGCCTGCTATGTATATTGATTTTCTGTAAGAAAGAATCTGAAATAAAATTCGAAAAAATATTAAGTGAGAATGCAATTTTCAACAAATGAGAGGCTCGACACACAAGAATTTTGTGAAAGGCGGAAGCAACTTGAGCAAGGCGTCGAGTAACAAAATGATTTTATATCTTTCTCTCCAAGCAATACTATCATGAGAAAATACAGTTTTCAAGATCAGCTGAAGTATATGTTTGTGATCATAATGCTACTTGTACTTATCGCTCTTATAGGTGAATGCAATTCATAATCACTTTGTTTATCCGGTCTTTCCCGGTCTTTAGGGTGCTATTGAAAAGCACACAATGCACGCCATCGGTGATTTGATCTTGTAGAGGATTTTGATTCTCCGAAGAAGGTATTCAAGCCATAGAATAACCAGAATTCAATTCAGCTCCGTTTTGGGGATTCCGCTGCCCTTGAAGTTGCGAAGACGGTAGCTAAGAGACAGCATCAGGTAGCGCTGCAGTACCACAGTTTCCACATCTTCCACAAAGGTTTCGTTGATGGATCGTTGCACGCTATTGTTTTGCCCCAGGATGTCAAAAGCATTGACGCGAAGTTCAAGGGACTCGTCTTTGAGAAAGCGGTAGCCCAAACTTGCATTCCACAGCAGAAATTCCTGATCGAGATCACCCAAACCACGGAATATGTTGTAGACCAAATCGGTGCTGACCACCCAGCGGCCTACAGGTGCAAAGACTCCACCCGTATTGATCGCATATGTTTGAAAATCGAAATTGGCGCGCTGATCCAGGCTATTGACCGCCCATGTGAGCCCGGCATCCGCTCCCAGTTTGAAGTCTACCTTCTCGCTGATATTGGAACCGAGGAGGAAGCCAAGATTCCAAGAGGTATTGTTTACGAAGTTGTTCTCCCCATTGATTTGACCGGGTATACGATTGTGATTGAATGTGGTATTGAGGTTGAGATTGCTCTTGAGAAAATCGACCGGGAAGCCGTAATTGGAAAAAACCCTCACATTGTAGAAGCCGTCCAGGTTTACGGGGCGGGTAATCTGTCCACCTGCTGGTAGCACGAAGCCATTGCCCAGCACTGTGTCCTGCTGCACCAGGAAGGTAGAACTCGAGATGCGATTGGCTTCAAGCTGAGCACTTCCGAACACGAAGAAGTTCGTCCCTTTCTCAGGATTGGTAATATTGAATCGGGTGAAAAAACGATGGCTGAAGGCCTGTTCCAATTCAAGATTACCCACATTCACCTGGAAGGGATTGCTGTTGTCAATGACGGTATTGAGCTGACGCATACCGGGCAGATTGGCGGCAGCCCGATAGAGCATGAAAAGACTCGCCTTGTTTTCAAAGGTTTTGCGATAAAGCGCAAAGGGCAAGACATTTCGATAAATGCGATCGCTGCCGAGCAAGGTGGGAAATTGCTGCTCATTTTCGTTTTCAACGTATTGGTAATTAATGCCCAGCACGGCAAAGCTGCCCTTTTCGCCACGGATGCGGACGCGTGAACGCAGGTTGTGGGTGATGAAGAGGCTTTCAAAGCGATTGCTCAGTACCGAGTCCACCAGCACATAATCATTGTTGGCATCGGGGCTTCGGGTATCCCAGTCACTGCTCGTGCGCTCCCATTTGGGCTGGTAGCCCAGCTCCAGAGAGGTTTTGTCGCCCAGGGGATGCGTGTACGAAAAATTGGCACTGTGTCCCTGACTCTCTTCATCTCTGCTGGCTTGCCAATCATCGCTTATCGCAAAAAGGTCTTCGCCCGTACTGCGCACATTCCGCAGCGTATTGCGGCCATCGGTATTATTTACATCGCTTTGCACAGACACGGAGAAGGTCTGCCCCCGCTTCTGAAATCGATGTCGGTAGAGCAATTCATTGGAAAAAGCGAGGGACTGAAAGCGATCGGTATTGCGGTTGGTTCCGGCATTGAGCACAGAGTCGCGCAAGGCGCTTTCGAAGGCTTGATCGCTGCTGCCATTGAAGTCCTGAAGGCTCACGCTGGGCCGCAAGAGGATGGAGTTTCTTTTGTCAAATTCGTATTCGGCCCGGAGATTGAATCGGTGGTTGGTATTGCGGCTGCGCTCCACGGCCGATTCGCGGTAGGTCTGCCCCTCATTGGCCCCTTGCACGAAAGTGCGACTTAGGGTATTGTCATTGGCATTGAGGGTATTGTTGTACAGGTAGCTCGTGTTGATTTTTAGCTTGTCTCCCACCTTATCGGAAAAATTGATGCCAAGAGCGGTGGCTTCATTGATCCCATTTTGCGGAGGCACCAGAAAGTCGTCTGCATTGCCTGTACCCGCTCCGGAAGAACGGCGCCAACGGCGGGGGTTGTTGATGGCATCGGTGGTGCTGCCAATGGCCCCTGCAATGTCTTCCGTGGCGAAGTTGACCTGATTCACATTATTTGCGAGGCCCAGCAAACTCAGCCTCCTATCGCCCTTGAAGCGGTTTACATTTCCCCCGGCCAGATAGCGGCCATCGCTACCGGCACCGGCAAATACTTTTCCAAACTCCCCCTCGCCCATGCCGGGCTTGGTGATAATGTTGATGGTCTTTATGGTATTGCCATCATTGAAACCGGAAAACTGCGACTGCTCACTGAGCTGATCGTATACCTGTATCTTGTCTACGATCTCGGCCGGAATGGTATTGAGGGCTACTTTGGGATCGTCTCCAAAGAACTCCTTGCCATCCACCAGCACGCGCTGCACACGCTCGCCCTGTACGCTCACTCCATCGCGACCGCTGATTACTCCGGGCATTTTTTCCAGCAGACGCTGGGTATCGGCATCGCGGTTTACCTTGAAGGCATCGGCGTTGAATATGGCAGTATCTCCCTCCAGGCTTACCCTGCTGGCGCGCTCCTTGATATCAACAGTTTCCAGCAACTTGCTGGCGGCTTGCATTGCAATTGCTCCCAGATTGATGGCCCCTCCTGTACACTCCACCATTCTTTCGTATTTTTCAAATCCCAAATAGGTGATTTCCATTCGATAGAGTCCACTTTGGGCCATATTGAGGCTGAAAGCGCCATCGGGGGTACTCACTGTGCCATACCATTGTGCCGAGTCGAGAAGTGAATATACCTTCACAGCTGCTCCCGGCAGCCCTTCATCACTGCGGCCGTCGAGTATGATACCCTGGATTGCGCAGCCCTGACCTTTTGCCGAAAGGCCAAGCACGCTAAGGGATATGACTGCGAACAGAGGGAGGAAAAATGATTTCAATGAAAAGGCTTTAGATTGATGGGATGCAAAAAACCACCAAAGGTTTAATGCAAGGGAATAAATTGATGGAAATCGACGCTCGGCTTGTGCAGGTGCTATCAATGCTCATGATCGGCGGTGGCCATAGCCCCATAGGCTTCCTGCTGCAAGACTACAAGTCGGTCTTCCTCGCTGAGTGTGAAAAGCTCCTCGGCTCGGGGATTGAGCCTTAGCTTGCTATTGCCGTTTGTGGCAAGCAGCAGTCCGAGCAAGATGCAGTCGGCTGAGGCTGCCTTTTGAGCCAAAGCTGCAAAGCTGTATGAGCCACTTGAGATGCCGAGATGCTCCACTGTACAGAAATCGATTTCAGTCTCACCCACCGAGAGGAGCTCTTCAAATACACATGCCAATTCTCGTTTCAGGGCAATTTGTGCAAGGAGGTGACTCATTATCACCGGGCCTACGAGCACTTCACCCATCTGCCCATCGATGAGGCGGGCATTGCCGGGGCTCGCAATTTCCAAGAGCACCTGCGGGCCCTTCGCATTTTGCGGAAGCAGCTCCTGCAAGAGCATGTAGGTGACAATGGTGCGCGCATCGGCTTCCTCCTCATCGCTCAGCCGATCGCTGCTCCCGAGCAAAATGCTGTCGAAGGTATGTGGCTCCAATTGCTTGAGCTCACTTTCCTTGACATGGTCTCCGAGCAGCTGCCGGGTTTTCACATTGCCGGGTAAGGGGCCAAGGGCCTGAAGCTTGCGCTCGCGCTCCTCGATGCTCCTGAGTGATACCAGGCTAATGTCGTAATGATCTTGGCCGTAGTTGCCAAGCTCGTGTATCAGCGAAGGTATATGCTCGTTCCATCCCAGTATGAGCATCTTAAGATTTTTACGGCTGCGTACTTTGGCCGACCTTGGGCCTTGCATCTTTGCGGAAGCACTCCCTGCGGAACTGCCCCCCGGTGGGGCATCCTGAGTCCTGCTTCCGGCCATGGGAATTTGCGCCTCCTGCAGCCGGCGGGCGAGGATGATCAAATGATCGTGCTCCTCAAGTCGCATCCCGTCCGGAGCACGAAGCATGGGAATGAGCCCGGCTTCACCCCTCCTTACCAAGCCGAGCAAAATGGATTTTGGGAGGGCCTTGCGGCATTCGCCAAAGGTGCGACCTACAAGGGATCCGGCCGACACTGCGTAAATATTGCTACCCATGCCCCTGGAGAGCAATTCAGAAAAAACCAGGGAGAGCCCCGGATGCCTCAATACCTGAGCCACAAGCCGGCTCATCACGGCATTGCTGGCGATCACCTCCAAGGGCCCTGAATAAGATCGACGGGCTGCCGATATTTTCTTTTCATCCTGGAGCTCAGCTACTACCAAGGGCATCTCGGAAGGACTCATATGGCTCCCCTCAGCATTGAGCGTAAGCAGGGTCTTGATGGCTTCCACATCAGGGGTGATCAGCTCGCGGCTGGCGTAGGCCTGATTGGGCAGTATGATGGCGGCGGCATTCATGCAATCGATGCGGCGCAGGTGCTCGGGGTCAATGGGCACCCCCGATCGAAGGATGATCTCATGGGCGCGCTTGCCGATCATGCGGTTGTCCTTGAGCTCCTGAAGCCGCTCCGGCCCGAGCTGATCGCAAAGAATGATAAGGCGCAGCGCCCGGCGCCCATGCGACCTCAGGAAGCCCCGCACACGCGCCGATGAAGCATAGAGCTCAGCGACCACAGGTATGGTGCGGCTGGTCCAACCCAAAATGGCCACATGCCCCTGACTGATCACCGGACTGGTGCCGCGCTCGATGTGCCGCATTTTGGCATTAAGCCATGTGGTGATGATGGCCACAAGCGAGCCCAAAAAGATCACATAGCCCATCACGGTGAGGGTGGTGGACACGATGCGCCGCCATACCCCTTCATCATCGCCCAGGTAACCGGGGTCGGAAAGACGCAAAAAAGCCCACCAAATGGATTGCCCAAGGCTGAGCGACTCATCCTTGAGCGGCCATACCAGCAAGCCAGCTATCACGGAGATCAAGCCGATGAGCACTGCAACAAAGAGCAGCTGGTAATGAGGGCCTTTCAGAAATTGCTTCTCCAGGAAGAAGAGCATGCGGCGTCGAAAACGAAAGGGAGTATGGGCCATAATCGTAAGCTACTAAGGGCGCACCAAGGTAATAAGCCGGGTTCAATTATTCTTCGGATTTATTCGAGCTGTGTACAAGCTTCGTAGACTTGACCATAGCTGTGCTTAAGCAAATGAAAACCTTTACATTCACCTGCTCCTGCCCATGCCTGCACACGATTGTAAGCTCCAAGGGCCGAAAGGTGCTATCTTTGGCCCAAAGCATATTGCTGCATGCTCTTTCCGAATCAAAATGTGCCGCGGTGGATCATATTTCTCATCGATACCGGCATCGTGTTTTTTTGCTTTTTCGCGGCTTTCCTCCTCCGCTTCGAGTTTGAAATCCCCGGTGAAGAACTCGGACCAATGCTCTTCGCATTGCCCATATTTATGATGCTGCGGATAGCCAGCTTCCTGGTGGGGCGCACCTATGCGGGCATCATCCGCTATACCGGCACGCAGGATGCCCTTCGCATCATCAAAGTCATTTTGGCGGGAAGCCTCATCATGGCCGCCTTCAATCCCCTCAAATATTTCCTCTGGGATGGCATTTACTTCCTGCCCTTCAGCATCATCATAGTGGAGGGACTGCTCAGTGCGGTACTGCTTATCGTTTTTCGCCTTTCGGTAAAAATGCTCTACGTAGAGTTGCGCAATCCGCGCAGCGAGCGGGAGGGCGTGGTGATCTTTGGTGCCGGGGAAGCCGGTATCATCACCAAGCGCACTATAGACCGCGATGCAGGTACCAAGTACCGGGCCCTGGCCTTTGTGGATGACAATCCGGCCAAACGGGGCAAGCGCATGGAGGGCACGCCCATCTACCACAGCAGTGAGCTCTCCGCATTGCTCGACAAGGAGGAGGTGGCCCACATCATAGTCGCTGTGCAAAACCCCCGTCCCGAAAACCGACGCGCCATAATACAGATGGCCATGGACCACAAGGTGGATGTGCTCACTGTGCCACCGGTCAATCGATGGATCAATGGGGAGTTGAGCTTTAAGCAAATGCGCCAGATCGACATCAATGACCTGCTGGGCCGCGAGGTGATAAGGCTCGATGATGGCAATGTGGAAGAACAGATCAAGGGGCGCCGGGTGCTCGTGACAGGTGCAGCCGGATCCATCGGTAGCGAACTGCTGCGACAGGTGGCCCGCTATGAGCCGGAATGCCTCATCGCTTTGGATCAGGCCGAGTCTCCCCTTTACGATCTGGAGGTGGAGATGCGCAAAAGCCACCAAAAACTGCAATTGGAATGCGTGATCGGCGATATACGCCAAAAGGAGCGCATGCGCCGGGTCTTCGAGCATTTTCGCCCTCAGGTGGTATACCATGCAGCGGCATACAAGCATGTACCTCTGATGGAGCTCAACCCCAGTGAGGCCGTCTTTACCAATGTGCTCGGCACCAAAAACTGTGCTGATCTGTCTTTAGAATACGGGGCAGAGCGCTTCGTAATGATCTCAACCGACAAGGCCGTAAACCCAACAAGTGTGATGGGAAGCAGCAAGCGCGTGGCCGAGATCTATGTGCAGGCCAGCGGGAGCCGGGGCGGCACGCGCTTCATCACCACGCGTTTTGGCAATGTGCTGGGCAGCAATGGATCGGTGATTCCCCTCTTCAAAAGGCAAATCGATGCCGGAGGCCCCATCACGGTGACCCATCCCGAAGTGACGCGCTACTTTATGACCATTCCCGAAGCCTGCCAGCTGGTGCTGGAAGCCGGTGCCATGGGCGAGGGCAGCGAGATATTCGTATTCGATATGGGGCAATCGGTGCGCATCGCCGACCTGGCCCGGCAGATGATCAGCCTAAGCGGACTGGAGTTGGGGCGCGATATCGAGATCGTATACACCGGCCTGCGCCCGGGCGAGAAGCTCTATGAGGAGCTGCTCAACGATGCCGAAAATACCCTGCCTACACACCATCCGCAGATCCACCGGGCCAAGGTGCGCAGCAATGATTTTGAGGAAATCTCAAAACAAATCGACGCATTGCTCGATTTATTCGAAAGACAAGACAATGATGCCCTGGTGCAGAAAATGAAGGACATCGTACCCGAATTCAAAAGCATGAACAGCGAATTCAGTAAATTTGACACCGAAAATGAAGAGAAATGACCGATAGGAATATAGAAACGGCCAAGATGCAGCGAGAGATCGAGCAGTACATCGGCCTTGGCCCCAATAGCCTGATATACAATTTTGGCGAAGCCGATGGCAAGACCACCCTTCACCTGGTCACAGTCAATCCCCGCCACAATCAATCCTTTCTCTTTCACTTCGAAGAAGGCTATGACAAGCTGGATGCCATGAAGCGCATGCTCGCCTATGTGAAAAGCTATAAGGACAAGGAGAGCAGCTATACCATACAGTGGAAGAGCAGTGGACAGGACACCTTGCAGACTTCCTACTTCAGCGCCAAGAATGTACAGTCGGC
>SLDS01000051.1 GCA_007125175.1 Flavobacteriales bacterium | reverse complement strand
GGCGTCATGATGGCTCCTGTGCTCGGATCGGGCTCTACCCCTGCGTGTATGGCTTTTGTTGCTATTTTCATAAAATGCGAAGAATTCAAATACGTTTTTCAAAAGAAGGGCAAAGGTAGGCAATTCAAAGGCCTTTGTCTATTTCTTGCGCGATGGGCGAGCCGTAATCTTGAGCCATCGGGGCAACAAGACCGCCCCAATGAAGAGGTAGGGGTAGTAGCTCACAAGGCGCCACATGAGTGCGAGCGCCGCAACCAGTCCGAGAGGAATAAACTCCTGAAGAAAACCGGAAAATGCAAATTCGGCCACGCCGCTGCTGCCGGGTGTGGGGCTGATGAGCATGATGACCCACATGACCAATTGCCGGGCATAGATCATCAGGTGGTCACCGAAAGAAGTCACCAGCGGATCAGCAGGATTGGCGAAAGCCATGATCAGAAAGTTTACCACCCAATAGCGGGCGGTCCAGGAGGCATAGGTCGCGCCCAGGGATTTGATCCAATAAGAAGGGCGCTTGCCCCTCAGCTCCCGGCTTGTGGTGATGATGTCGTCACCCACCTCTATGACTTGATAGCGCCATCGCCGCAGCAGAGGCAATCGAAAAATCTGCAGCAACAGATATTTGAGCGTCCGTGGTGCCGTGAAAATCCCCAGCAAGATCACGCTGGTCATGGCAAATATGAAAACATAGCCCAACCAAAAAATTCCTTGGGTGCCAAAGGTGAGCCCAAAAAGCTCGAGCTGCATGCTGAGCGGGAAGAGCTCACTCGTGCCCACAGCCAGCAATACAGCGGCCACCATGGTGATGTAGAAAATCTCGTCGAGCATCGCCGAAACCAGCACTATAGCTGTGCTCTTGCCCAGCTTGATGCCCTCCCTGTTCACGATAAACATGGCGATGCCGGAGCCCCCGACAATGCTCGGCGACAGGGCCGATGCAAACTCCCAAAGCATAATAACCCGGAAGCTTTGCCGCCAGCTCAACTCCTTGTCGGTAAGTATGCGGATGCGGTAGATGTAGGCCAGATCACGGATCACCATGGCCACGAGGGCCAGAAAGAGCCAAAAACTACTGTACCAGCCCCAATCGATATCGCCCAAGGTGTCCTTATAGGTGCGCTTGTGGAAGCTTCCGCTGCAGTCCTCTACCTGCTCAAACTGCGATTCATCACCCAGATCGGGAGTCTCTCCCAGCCCAATCCATTGATAATCTCCGCAGCGATCTCCTATCACCGGCTCGAATCGCACCTCGTTCAAGTTGCTGATCAACATCCATGCGGCCACACCAAGTCCAAACAAGATCGGCCAAATGATCCGCTTCGGACTCAGCTTCCTTCTGATATCTTTTTCCTTTTTGCTCAAGCTCTCTCGGTATGTCGACCCGGCCCTTTTCTCTACTTTTGCCGATGGCTGATCGCCAAAATTACAGCAAAGCAAGCAGAACCCTATGAAGAAATTCTACTACCTGAGCACCTGCAATACCTGCACCAGAATACGCGAAGAACTCGGCAATGAAAGCGCCCTCGACATGCGGGAAATAAAGAGCCAAGCGCTCAGCGCCGAAGAAGCAGACCGCCTCGCTGCCAAAGCCGGCTCATACGAAGCCATATTCAGCAAGCGGGCCATCAAGTACCGGCAACTCGGACTCAACAACAAGGATTTGAGTGAAAAAGATTACAGACACTACCTCCTGGAAGACTACACCTTCCTGAAACGTCCTGTGCTTGAAACTGAGCAGCATGTCTTGGCCGGCAATAGCAAGAAAATCGTTTCGCAGATGAAAGAGGCAGTCGCGAAATCTGAGTAAGTGGGAGGATACAATGCTCGCCACCAGCTACTGCATCATCGAAATGACTTGTGTACCTTTGCCCTACCAATAATAAGCCATGCTTGAATCCATGACCGGCTTTGGCAAAGCCATTGCCACCTGCGGGGATAAGAAAATTGTAGTGGAGATCAAATCTCTCAACAGCAGGCAGTTTGACCTCAACATCAAACTTCCCAGCCTGTACCGGGAAAAAGAGCTGGAGCTCCGAAAACTACTTTCCGAAAGACTCGAAAGAGGCAAGGTAGAGGCTTTGATTTACACCGAGCAGGCTGAAGGCCAAAGCGAAAAACGCGTTCGCCTCAATCGGGAGCTCGCTCTTGCCTACCTCAATGATGTGCGCGAGCTGGCCGAGGCAGGAGGGCTTGAGCTTAGCGAGAATGCCCTGCCCAGCATACTCGAACTTCCCGAAGTGTGGCAACAGGAGCGCCCAGAATTGGAAGAAGAAGAATTTCACAAGCTCCAAGAAGCCGTGGAGCAGGCCGCAGATGCCCTGCTCGGCTTTCGCCGAAAAGAAGGGGCGATACTGGCAGATGATATCGCCTCGCGTATCGCAGCTATCGAAGCATTGCGCCTTTCAGTGGAAGACCATTTGCCGCAAAGGCTGAAAACCGTGCGCGAACGCATCGAAAAAAACATCGCTGATGTACTTCAAAACGAAGAAGTAGACCACAACCGCATGGAGCAGGAAATCATTTACTACCTCGAAAAGCTGGACATCACCGAAGAGCACACGCGCCTGAGCAGCCACTGCGCGTATTTCAGGGAAACCATGAACTCGGGAAAGGCCTCGGGAAAGAAGCTCGGCTTCATCACGCAGGAGATGGGCCGCGAGATCAACACCATGGGCTCCAAGGCCAATCATGTGGACATACAAAAGCTGGTGGTGCAGATGAAGGATGAATTGGAAAAGATAAAAGAGCAATTGCTCAACATCAACTAAACCCTGCCGGCTGGCATGAAAGCAAGTCCTGCTAAAAGCATCATTGTGTCGGCACCCTCAGGTTCGGGCAAGACCAGCATCGTAAAGCGGGTGCTGCAAGCGCTTCCGGAACTGATGTTTTCCGTTTCGGCCACCTCCCGATCGCCTCGTGCCGGCGAGCGCGATGGAGTAGACTACCACTTTTTATCGGCCTCTGCCTTTCGGCAAAAAATAGAGCAAGGCGACTTTCTGGAATGGGAGGAGGTGTATCCCGGTCAGTTTTACGGTAGCCTGCATGGCGAGGTAGATCGAATTTGGAAAATGGATCGTGTGGCGATTTTTGACCTCGACGTGGTGGGCGGGGCCAATCTCAAATCTGCTTTCGGAGCCCAAGCCCTTGCCATCTTCATACAGGCGCCGAGCCTGCAAGAACTCGAGATCCGCCTGCGCAATAGAGGCACCGAAAGCCCCGAAAGCCTTGCCACGCGCATCTCCAAGGCCCGTGAAGAAATGGAATACGCTTCGGCATTTGATCGCATCATTGTAAACGACGATCTGGAAAGGGCCAGCGAAGAATGCATCGAAGCAATAAGAACCTTTCTTTCCAGAAAATGAAGCGTATCGGTCTGTACTTCGGCACTTTCAACCCTGTGCATGTAGGGCACCTCATCATTGCCAACTACATGGCCTACAATACCGATCTCGATCAGGTATGGCTGGTGGTAAGCCCACAGAATCCACTCAAAGAAAAAACTGGCTTGCTCGCCGATTATCACCGTCTCGCCCTGGTTCGCATCGCCATCGAGGACAACCCCCGCCTGCGCGCCAGCGATGTGGAGTTTTCACTGCCTAAGCCATCCTACACCGTCGACACACTGGCCTACCTGAGCGACTCACATCCCGAGCAGCACTTTTCCCTCATTATGGGCGAAGACAACCTGCGCACCCTGCACAAGTGGAAAAACCACGAAGTGATATTAGAGCATCACAGAATATATGTGTATCCGAGGGTGCTTACAGAGCAGGAAAAAGCCGAACTCAAGCCGCACCGCTCTCCCTCCGCCATCACCAAGCACAGCAGCATTGTTCGCGTAGACGCTCCTGTGATGAAGGTCTCGGCCAGCTTTGTGCGCCGCTCCATCAAGGCGGGCCAAAGCGTGCGCTACCTGCTCACAGAACCGGTGCACCGCTACATCGAGGAGATGCACTTCTACCGCTCCTGAGCGAGGATGGAGGCATTTGGTCGTTCACAGAAGCGAATCGACAGTTCACCCCTTTTTAAGCGCCACAGATGAAATGACTGCCATGCGGCAGCACATGCATGCCTACATTTACCCTGCACAATACATGCATCTACTAAGGAAGCCCCTGTAAAGTGTAAAATGGAATCGCTAACCAATACAAACAATCATGAACGTAAAAGAACTGGAGGCAAGAGACCTCTTCAACAAACTCAACGCATCCCTGCTCAGCGTGTCCAATTCATGCACTGAGGTGCACAAAAAATTCGTAGAACTCAAGGATAGCACAAAAGGGGCCAGTAGCCAAACCTTGGAACGCATACTCGAAGATTTGCAAAATCTCGAATCTCGCATGCTACAAGTCTACAATGAATCGAGATGGATAGGTAAAGAAACGAGCAGAATCAGCAAAGGGGCCTACAATCCCAAGCGGCAAAGCTCCTACCGCATAGGCCTCGCAGGCAGCCTGAGGGGAGAGGCCAAGAAAGTAAGTCGGGAACTCGAGCAACACCTGGGCAAACTGCGACTTCTCATTGAGGTGCTGGGTGGAAATCCCCTCTCGCGCCATTTGGGAAAAGCGGCCGGCGACCTACACGGATACAAGCAAGAGGTACTCAAATTTAGGGAACTCAAAGAGGGCATGTCCGCCGGGCACACCGAGCTCAGCGCCACGATTTCGCAGCCCGGCAGGCCCAATCCCAATCCACCAAGAGAGATGGCCGATGCCATACATCTTTTTGATGCTGCAATCCTTACCCTTGCTGTGATCGCTAAACGATTAAAAAACAGGAGCCGGTCGTAATCAGCTTATTTCCTGTTTAATAAAACTTTTGGCATACACTTTGTTTTCCCTCAGGTGAAACCACAAAAAAGAAATATCATGAACTTCGAAAGCACCTATCAGATCGCCCGAAACCGAGCCTTGGATCTCATGCATGCCGGAAAAGTAAGTGCCTACCTACAGGCCCTGAACGAGCTTAAGGAGCTCAAGCAACTCCGCACCATTGGTCTTGGCATGAAGCAGGCTTCCTGAGATCCCTTAGGGGGCTCTTTGGGAGATTCGTAACTTCGCATTATGAGCGAAGACGTGCGGATCGACAAGTACCTGTGGGCTGTGAGGCTTTTCAAAACGCGCTCCATGGCCGCTCAAGCCATCAAAGCCGGACAGGTAATGCTCAATGAGGCGGAAGTAAAAGCGGCGGCTACGGTAAGCCCCGGAGATGTCATTCAGGTGAAACGCAACCCGATATGGCGCTCATACAAAGTGCTGCAATTGCTCAAGAACCGCGTGGGAGCCAAACTGGTTCCCGAATACCTGAGCGATGTTACCCCTGCCGCTGAGCTCGAGAAACTAGAGTTGATGAAACTCATGCCCGGATACGAGCGGGAAAAAGGCAAGGGCCGGCCCACCAAAAAAGAAAGAAGGCGTCTCGATGACCTCGGCTGGTAAATACGGCTATCTCAGCCCCATCCTTCCGCATGAACTGCAGGAACTTTACCGGCTAGCCCGCAGCATTTGGCTGCCAAGCTTTGCCCCTCTTTTTTCTGAGAAAGAACTCGTCGCTCTCTACAATGGCATGTACAATGATGCCACCTTGCTAAGCTGGATGGGTTCAGCAGGCAATCACCTTTTTTTCATTTGCATGCAGGCTGATGCCAAAAGCAGAAGAATTGGCTACCTCGGCATTTCAATTCAGGCACCACTGCTCTACATCGACAAGATATACGTGCATCCCGATCAGCAAGGCAGAGGCATAGGACTAGCCGTAATGGAGGAAGCTGAGAGACGGGGACAAAATGCGGGCTGCACTAGCTCTCAGCTCCGCGTGAACAGGGGCAACAAAAAGGCCATAAAATTTTACGAGTCCATGGGCTATCAAATTGAAAAAGAAATAGACCTGCCCGCCCCCTCCGGCTACACGTATTCCGATTTTGTGATGTGCAAAGCCCTCTGCTGAGTGCCCGCTCAGCGGCTGCCAGATTGCCGCGCCCATTTCTCAATGCTGGCTGCGCGGCGTATTTTTCCCGAAAGGGTGTACTCAAAAGCCTCCATAAGCTGTAGCTGCCTGGGCTGCCAATGGGGTTCATCCCTGAGTTCCATTTGCACAGCGCGCAACAAATCATTTGCCGGAAGGCCCTCCGCCTCAACAAAAAGCACCACCTGCTCACCGAGCTCGGGATGAGGAAGTGCTCCCACAAAAAATGGCCTGCGCATGAGATGGGCAATGCGGGCCTCCAGGCGCTCGGGAATGACCTTTACACCCCCTGTATTGATGAGGTGGTCCATACGTCCAAGCCAATGAAATCCCTCCCCCGCAGCCTGAACGATATCTCGTGTAGGCAGCCAATTTTTCACGATGGGATTCCAGCGCAGGTGCAGCTGCCCTTGCCCGTCAATGCGTGTCTCCACTCCCTTCAAGGGCCGGTAAAGCGGGGCAGCGCCAGGATGCTCGATGCGGGCTATGGCGAAATGCGAAAGGCTTTCGCTCATACCGAAACTGGCGAAAAGCTTGAGCCCCTCGTCCAAGGCCGCTTCAATCAACTCTTCACCCATGGCCCCTCCACCAATCAGCAGGGCCTCCTGCCGGGCGAGTACCTCTGCATGGGTCTCGAGACTGCGGGCAAGCTGATAGGGCGTAAGCGGCACAAGCTGATAGGATTCTTCGCTCTGCTCAAATGGCCGTGCTGCGGGCTCCACTACATGCAGCATGTACTGCCCGGCCACTGCCCGCGTGAGCATCATCTTGCCGGCGATGTAGCGCATGGGTAGAGAGAGCAGTGCCTTGGAGTCCCGACTCATACCGAAGAAGGCATTGGTCGATGTAGCACTCGCCAGGAAAGCCTCCTTCGGGAAATACAATTCTTTGGGCGGGCCTGTGGAGCCCGAACTGCTTACGCTCAGGTGGATACTTTCGTCAAAAAGGGAAATGGCAAACTTGAGGACTTCAATGAAGTGAGCCGGGTGTGAGGGATGCTTCACCTCCTCCCTCAATTGCTTCGGGCTGTAGAAACGACCGTTAAGATGGAGACCTTCGAAGCGCAGAAAGGGGTTCATGGCAATACGGAGTAATCCCAGTTCCGCTTCGGAAGGTGGTGCAGGTGTCCATCGCGTATTTCCAGAGGCCCCTCCACATTGTTGGTATAGAGGCGACCCGTTCCAAGACCTTGCTGCTCGCTTCCTCCACATGCATAGGCATATTGTGCGATGGCATTTAGACCGACATTGGATTCCAGCGCTGAGGTAATCCACCAGCGTGCGCCGTAATCCTCAGCGAGTTGTATCCATTCGTCGCTTACGCTAAAAGCTCCGAGAAGGCTTGGCTTGAGCACAATGGCCTGCGGCTTGATGTGCTCCATGGCAGCTTCGCGCTCCTCGGCATCGATCAGGCCAATGAGCTCTTCATCGAGTGCAATGGGCACCGGGCTCTCGGCGCAAAGGGCAGCCATATCTTCCCACTGCCCAGCCATGATGGGCTGCTCAATGCTGTGCAACTCAAAGGCAGCGAGTTTTTGAAGTTTTTCCTTGGCCTCTCCGGGCTTGAAGGCGCCATTGGCATCGACGCGAATTTCAATTTCACCGGGGCCAAATCGCTCGCGTATCGATGCGAGCAGTGCAAGCTCTCGCTCAAATTCTATAGCGCCGATCTTGAGCTTAATGCATGAGAAACCTTCACGTAGCTTTTCCTCGATCTGCTGCTGCATGTTTTGAGCGCTGTCCATCCAAACCAGCCCATTGATGGGAATTGCATCTTCACCCTTAGTGAAAGCAGATGGGAATATGATTCCATCCT
Source organism: Flavobacteriales bacterium (assembly GCA_007125175.1). Classification (GTDB taxonomy): domain Bacteria; phylum Bacteroidota; class Bacteroidia; order Flavobacteriales_D; family Cryomorphaceae; genus T3Sed10-241. The sequence continues at coordinate 8,379 of SLDS01000051.1, read as the reverse complement.
CTCCATGCTTCAGATTGAGCAGGGCCATCTCAAGGCCGAGGGCTATAGAGGGCCATTCATGGAGAGGTGGGAGGCTTTCCTTATCGTTGATGGCATTCACGAGCCTATCGAGTTGCTGCTCATAGCCCGGCTTGTCATCATAGCTCAGGCCCGGCAGCAGTCCGCATTCTCCGATGGCGACAAAGTCATTGTTTGCTTCGGAGAGGTAAAGGTAATAGGCGGGTTTTTCGAGATATGCCCCCCGGGAGGTCTGGGCCGCTTTGCGAAACTTCAGCGTGTGTTTTGCCCAGCGTGCCTTCACATCAGTAGATCAATCCTACGCCCATGGTCAGGGCAAACAAAAGGGTGGCAAAAGCCAGTTTCTTGAGCTCCGCGTCTAGGTCAGAGGCTCTGGATGTAGTCCATACGATCCCGATATTCTGCAGGAGTATGGGCAATGTTACCAAGTAAATAAACTGGTAAGGAGATCGAAAATTGAGCACTGAATAGAACACGGCAGCGGCAATGGCAAGGATGATGAGTGCCGTATGGTATACCCGGGCTCGGTTGATGCCGAGCATGACAGCCAGGGAATTCTTGCCGTGGTTGCGATCGTTCTCGATATCGCGCATGTTGTTGAGGTTGAGCACGCCGGTAGCCAGCAAGCCGATTGCTATCGCGGGCAATAACTCAGGCCACTCGAAGCTACTGGTGTGCAAGTAGAAGGTGCCTGCCACTCCGGCCACTCCAAAAAACACGAAAACCGCCAAGTCGCCAAGGCCCGCGTATCCGTAGGGATTTTTGCCTACGGTATACTTGATGGCAGCAGCAATAGCCACGACACCAAGCACGAAAAAGCCAAGCACGGCCGATACTTCCATATGAGCAGAGGCCTTAAACAGAAGCCATATGCCAGAAGCCAAGGCAAGCGCCGCACAGAGCAGCATGGCATTGCGCATTTCGCTTGCGCTAATCAATCCAGACTGCACGGCCCTTCGAGGCCCGTTGCGCTCATCATTGTCCACTCCGCTGGCCGAATCGCCATAATCATTGGCAAGATTGCTGAGTATCTGTAAGAAAAGTGTTGTGACGAGTGCTCCCAAAAGGATAGGCAGGCTGAACTTGCCCTTGTCAAAAGCAAGGAGACTACCTAAGAGAACACTGGAGAGGGATAGCGGTAAAGTCCGAAGCCTAAAGGCTCTCACCCACGCTTCAAGTTTTGTCATCGTATGCAAAGGTCGTAAGTTTTAGGGGATTTTGAATAATTAAGATCGCTCAATTGGCATTTTTTCGACGAGTTGCAATCAAAATACGATTGTTAGCAACGTATTGTTGCACCAGTGGGCTTGCATTTCATCAATACATACATTTGGAGAAATGCCAAGGCCTAAGAAGTTCAGAAACGGAGCTATCGAGTTTTGCGAAGACGATCGCGGTTTTTACTATTTGCGCATCTTTGAAGGTGAGGACGTAAGTGAAGAAGATTTGAGCAGCCTGATGACTTGGGTACAATCCGAGACCAGCGCAGCGAGCAAGCCCATGCTCATTGAACTATCGTATGGTTCCACCATTTCTCCTTCGGTTCAGAAGCATTTTGCCAGCGATGTGGAGCGCTTTTCAAGTGCCGATGCCATTTTGATCAGCACTTTTGCCCACAAATTGATGGCCACCTTTTACCTCCGGCATTACAAACCGCTAAGACCCACGCGGGTTTTCAATGATGTCTTTGATGCCCTGGAGTGGATTGAAGAAATGCGTCACGCCGATCATACGGCAGAATCCTGAACGATTCCCTATGGTTAATCCTTGATTGAGCCGCCCGATTGCGGGATTACTTGATGGGCGGAATTCTCAGCTTTAGCTCCAAGCTCAGATTGATGTGCTTGAAGAGAATGGATCCCATATTGCTAAGGCGGAGGAACCCTTTGTCCTCGTGGTGCTCAGCAAGCTGTCGCTTGAGTGTGGCTACCCTTCGCGCGTCGCTGATTTTATCTTTGCGCATGGCACGGATAAGGCGTTGCAATTGGTATCGATTGGCGCCTACGCGGCGGCGCATGAGTGAGCGCTCTTCGTTCTGGTATTGCTCGATGCTTTCATTGCCGAGCTTGCTCAGGGCCATATCCACAAAGGCGTAGTTTTCTTTGAAAAATTGTGGCAGATAGATGTTCTTTCGGCCCTCATAGCTTTGCTGATCGAAATCGATGGCCCGAATCCGATATTGCATCTGATCGAAATCGGGAGTCATATCCACCACGAAATTGTAAGATCGCATATCGCCCAGCAGCCTGGCAAAGCAACGGGTATTGAACTTGACAAATTCCTTGGCCAGCCGCACCGGATTATGACCGGTCTCAATGATACTGCTGCTCAGAAACTGATCGCCGGGAATACCTGATATGTGCTGTTCTACCAAGGTGGCTTCGTTTACCAGATAGAACACCTTATTTGGCGAAAGCATCTCCTCCAACTCTAGACCATAAACCCTGCTGGCATCAGCACGCTTGATGTAGTAATAATCGTGGTTGTCATTGAGCATATTGATGATCTTGATGCGGAAAGGATTGGAATTGCCAAAGAGGCAATAGTCAACGCTTGCCACCCTCAGGTGCTCCATCACTCCATGGTCGCTATCGGCAGTGAGGTACACATAAATGCGCCTCAGGCTATTGTGTATCTCTTCCTGCTCGTGATTGGGATACATCACCGAGCGCCACAGGGTGTCTTTACCCGACTCATCGAGTACAGCCATTGAATGCTCCCAGCGCAGGAGGTCTTCATACTCCACATCAAAATGATAATAACGCTGGTATCTGGCGAGGTAGAGCATCAATTCGGGGCTGATGCTGTAATTGGGCTTTTTGCGGCTTATTATGTTCTCAAACTCTCTATGTAAATCCATACGCTTCTCGCTTTTGCCAAAAGGCGGCCCAAAAGATAGGCAATACTGAGACCATCTGCACGGATGTCCTCTCTCAAGGCAAAATCGCTTAAATCATCGGCTGCGCTTGCACTTGATTGGCCCTGGCATCTTTTTTGTTTGCCCAAAGGTGACTACTTTCGTTAAAAATCGAATGAGCATGCGAAAGATATACATCGCCATGATTATCGCCTTACTCGGTGCTTGCGCCACTGTAGAGAGCGATGAGAGCTACGAATCTGAAATCACACTCCGCGGGGAGATGCTTTTTGAAGGATCCAACACCTTGCAGGCTGAGGCCGTGCTGGATAAGAAGGCCATTGCCGAACACCTCGGTGCGGACCCGCAGTCGATCAGTGAAGTGAAACTCCTGGAGGCCACTGTAGAAATGGACGAAGAGCAATTGGCCATCACGGAGAGCTTTCTCCTGCAAATCGTTAGCGACAACAAAGGACTCAAAAGCCTGGCCAGCCTCAGTCCACTGGATGCGAATAGCAGCAGCCAGAAGTTGGGCGTTTCAGAAAAGGCTGAGCTTTGGCCGCACTTGCAGGATAACGGCAGCACCTGGGTACTCGATCTCAACCTCACCGAAGATTTGATGGATGACATGCAAGTGCGCGCAAAGCTGCGCTTTCTGATTTCCTACAAGCCTTAAATCACATAATCACAGCATAAACATTTCATCCCATGAAAACCCTGATTCACTGTTTCATTTTGAGTATTACCTTGCTTGCCCTACCTGCAATGGCCAGTAGCAGCAGCACCAGCAGCGAAGACCCCGGCGACAAGCTGGTGGGTGTATGGCAGCCCAGTGACGGGCGCAGCTACATCAAAATTGATAAGATAGGCAGCAAATATTACGGAAGGATCGTGTGGCTTAAAGAGCCCAATGATGATGCGGGCAATCCGCGTGTGGATGAAAACAATCCCGACAAATCCATGCGCAGCACGCCTCTGAAAGGCTACCGCATCCTGAAAGACTTTGTATACGACGAGAAAGACGGGCTGTGGAAGGATGGCACCATCTACGACCCAAAAAATGGCACCACATACAATTGTAAGATTGAGCTCAAGGACGAAAATACCATCGAGGTAAGGGGCTATGTGGGCTCAGCCGTATTCGGGCGCACCGATGTGTGGACACGCCTGAAAAAGAAGGAAAAGTAGAAGGGCAGCTACCGCCTTCGCGGCATTGCGCCTGGACTTAGACCAAATTTGGCCGAACAGTTCCGGGCATGGACTTTGCACGCTGCTCGCTCGGGTTAAAAATTCCCAAATGCAGGTATTCCCTTGGCTTTTGCCCGTACTTTGTCGTGTAAATGAGCATCTCAAAAGATGACTAAATCACTCTCTTTTCTCCTTGCGGGCTGCCTCTTGGTATGTGCAAGTTTTGCACAATCGGGGGAAGGATACCACCTTTTCTTTGATCTGGTCGACACCGAGGACGGTCGCGTTCCGGTGAGCCTCAGTCCCCCTCAATTAAGGTCAGACAGTGCGGTGTTCAACATGCCGAAGATTATTCCGGGCACTTACAGCATCAGTGACTTTGGTCGCTTTGTAGAAGATTTTAGTGCGGTATCAAGCTCCGGTGACACCCTGCCCCACCTGCGCATCGACACCAATCGCTGGGCAGTTCTGAGGGCACAGGAACTCGACCACATCGCCTACCGCGTATCGGATACTTTCAGCAAGTCCATGGGCGCCGGAATTTTCGAGCCTGGAGGCACGAGTATCGAGCCGGACAAGGTGGTTTTGCTCAATGCTTTTGGCTTTGCGGGCTATTTTGAGGGGCTGAAAGACATTCCATATACCGTGGAGGTGAAGCGCCCGGAAACATGGTATGGCGCCACCTCATTGCCGCGGATCAAGAGCCAGGATCAGCGCGACTTTTTCAGGGCTTCGGGATACTATGAGCTCCACGACTGCCCGGTGCTCTACGCCAAGCCCGACACATCATCGGCACAGGTGGCCAATGCCAAAATCATGGTAGCTGTGTACTCCCCCAATGAAATGGTAAAGAGCGCAGAAGTACTGGATGAGGTAATCGAGATCTTCGAGGCCTCAGCACGCTACCTGGGAGGAACCCTCCCCGTGGAGCAGTATAGCCTCCTGATTTACCTCAGTGGCTCCGGCTCTTACTCCCGTTCGTATGGCGCTCTTGAGCACAATACGAGCACTGTATTCGTTTTGCCGGAAGCTCCCTTGTCGGCACTCGCTGAGACCATACGCGATGTAGCAGCCCATGAGTTTTTTCATATCGTGACGCCGCTGAGCATACATTCCGAAATGATACACGATTACGACTTCGTGTATCCGCGCATGAGCGCCCACCTATGGCTGTATGAAGGCTGTACCGAATATGCCGCTCAGCATGTACAGGTCAAGGAAGGACTGGTCGAACTACAGCGATTTCTCGACAATATGCGTGCAAAGATGATGGCCGCCGACAGGTACCGGGATGATATTGCCTTTACCGAGCTGAGCCGCAAGGCCCTCGACGAATTCAAGAACGAGTATCCCAACGTGTACCAAAAGGGCGCTCTAATCGGAATGGCGCTGGATCTGAAGCTAAGAAGCCTCAGCGATGGTGAATACGGTACCCAGGCCCTTATGGCCGATCTGAGCGAAGCCTATGGCCGTGATCGCCCCTTTCTGGACGACTCCCTTTTCTCCGTTATCGCGCGTATTTCCGGTTTCCCGCAAATTGAAGATTTCTTGGAAAGACATGTAGGCGGCACAGAACGAATTCCTTTCGGGAAACTTTTTGAACCCTTTGGCATTCTCTATGCAGACTCCCTGAACTACACCGAAATTACTGCTGGTTCACTTCGTCTCGGCTACAATCCGCGTCGGGAAGCCATAGTCCTGGCCTCCAAAAAAGGTGCTGACGAATTTGGCGAAAGCCTGGGGCTGGAAGTTGGAGACGAAATAGTGAAATGGAATGGAGTAGCCCTGACACTCGATAATCTGGAGCAGGTGCTCAAAGATTTCAAGAAAGCAAGCAAGGTCGGAGACAAGGTAAAGGTGCAAATAGCACGAAAATCCAATGATTACAAAAAGGAAACCATCAAGGCCAAGGCCATGGAGGTGACCCGAACCAAACGCCACTACCTCGATGTGCTCAGCGAAGTGGACGAGGATCAAATCAGGCTGCGCAAAGCTTGGGCGGGCCAATGAAGACCATGAAATCCAAGTCTCGCGACAAGAAGCAAAAATCAATTGAGCATGTGCCTCCATCCTGGAAAGTGGAATTGGCGCAAGCTACCCTGCATCAAGTGCAAAAAGACCTCGCATTGCAAGGCTTGCATTGGAATGCCGACCTGGCTAAGCCTATGGACTTAGAATCTGCACAGGCATCGCTCTCCAGCTTTTTGCGAAAGCACGAAGGGGAGATGGATCAGCTACTCCCTCGCCTGCTCTACCAAGTGGATGTGAGGGAAACGAGCATCCCCGAAATTCTAAGCAGTGGAACTGACACGGACAGCTTCGATGGACTTGCGGCCGCAATCGTGAAGCGCTGTTTCGAAAAGGCATGTTGGAAGCGCCTGATGAGCGAAGAAAAAGAAATTACCAATGAGGCTGATACGCCAAAAATCGCCCCTGCTAGCGATATTGATAAAATCGAATAACTCATCAATACAAGCAGGTGATGGCGAAGCACGTTGCATTTTTTAAAATGTTACTTTTGCACAGGCCTACATCGATGGACAAACCCACTTATGGATAAATTTTCATTTCTCGGCAACACCTCAAGCCAGTGGATTGAGGACCAGTACAAAAAGTATCAAAAAAACCCTGAGAGCATCAGCGGTGACTGGGCTCATTTTTTCGCGGGCTTCGATTTTGCGCGAGAGCAATACGGGGCTGAGGCCGCCATACCCGAACAGGTCGTTAAGGAGTTTCGTGTTCTGGAGCTGATCGAGGCCTACCGGTTTCGGGGTCACCTCTTTACCAAAACCAACCCGGTAAGGGATCGCCGCACCTACACTCCTAATCTCGACATACAAAACTTTCAACTCGATGAGGCTGATCTCAAAACAGTATTTCAAGCGGGTGAGGAAATAGGCCTTGGGCCCGCCTCACTTGCAGAGATCATCGACCACCTGAGGAAAACTTATTGTCAAAGCATTGGCATAGAGTATAACTACATACGCAAGCCCGAACGCCTGAAGTGGATCCGTGACAATATTGAACTCAAAAACCGACCGCAATTCAACGATGAGGAGCGGAGGATCGTTTTCAACATCCTAAACCGCGCCACCTCTTTCGAGCAATTTCTGCAAAAGAAATTTGTGGGACAGAAGCGCTTTTCAATGGAGGGAGCTGAGGCCCTGATGCCCGCCTTGCACGCCTTGGTGCAGCGCGCCTCCAATCACGGGGTGAAGGAGATGGTATTTGGCATGGCTCACCGCGGCCGTCTCAATATCCTTGGCAATATTTTCAAAAAGGATTTCAAACGCATTTTCAGCGAGTTTGCCGGAAAGGAGTATGAGGACGACGGCATTGAAGAATTTGATGGGGATGTAAAGTACCACCTGGGCTATTCAACGGTAATCAAAGCGGAAAATGGAGAAGATGTGCACCTGACCATGGCGCCCAACCCTTCGCACCTCGAGGCTGTAAACCCTGTTGTGCAAGGCATTTCACGGGCCAAGATAGACGCTTACCTCCACGACGAAAAAGCCATCCTGCCCATATTGATACACGGCGATGCCGCCATAGCCGCACAGGGCGTGGTGTACGAGGTAATCCAAATGGCACAACTCAAAGGCTATCAGACAGGGGGCACCATTCACATCGTGATCAACAACCAGGTAGGCTTCACCACCAATTATCACGATGCGCGCTCCTCTACCTACTGCACCGATGTAGGCAAGACCACGCTCAGCCCGGTATTTCATGTAAATGGTGACGACATTGAGGCGGTGGTTCAAACCTTGCTAATTGCATTCATGTATCGGCAGGAGTTCAAGCGTGATGTGTTCATAGACCTGCTCTGCTACCGCAAATACGGCCACAATGAAGGCGATGAACCCAAGTTCACCCAGCCCAAGCTCTATGACATCATTGCCAAGCATCCCAACCCGAGGGAGATATACCTGAAAGAGCTGCTGGACAGAGGAACTCTGACTAAAGAGCAAGCTGACAAGATCATAGACAAATTCGACAACTTGCTGGAGGAGCAATTTGAACTCTCAAAAGAAATTCCAAAAAACCAGGTGATCAACTTCATGGAAGACACCTGGAAGGACATGGTTTTTGCGCGGCCGGTCGACTTTGATCAATCACCCAAAACCGGCTACGACAAGAAAAAGCTGCTGGAGCTGGCCAAGAACTTCAATAGCCTGCCCGAGGAAAAAGACTTTTTCCGAAAGGTGAAGAAGCTCATGAAAGATCGCTTGAAGATGATTGAAAAGGATGAGCTCGACTGGGCTATGGGCGAGCTCTTGGCCTATGCAACACTGCTTGAAGAAGGACATCCT
>SLDS01000011.1 GCA_007125175.1 Flavobacteriales bacterium | reverse complement strand
TAACCTGAGTTCGATTCTAATTCGGTAATTCAGATGTCCATAAAATGAGATATGCAAGGCGCATTTTCAAAGCTTTAGCGGGCTAAAGCGCGAAAGTGCAACGCGGCAGATCTCATTTTATGGACAAGACATTGACCAGACATGGCTGTGAACCGGGTTTACTTGTTAGCATCTTGCTCTATTTATCGACCCTGCACTCTTCATTCTACTGTTAAGTGCCTTAATTACAATCGGTCTGAATCCGAAGAAGAATCGAGCTCAGGTTTTTAGCAAGCCTTATTTGATTCCCGTACAGAAATAGCGAATCTTTTCGTCAGCACGTATATAGCCCATGTCGAGGGCCCGATGTAAGTCGCGGCAGCCTTCCATTTGGTTGTGGGCCATCATGCGGGTAATTCCCCGGTTGTAAACGGCCTCGGCATAATCGCTCTTGAGCTTGATGGCCATGTCAAAGTCGCGAATAGCCGACATATAATCTCCAAAAAAGGCCTTCATGTTGCCGCGCTTATTGTAGAGCTCAGGATCTTTTCTGTTGCTCTCTATGGCAAGATCCAGATCGGAGAGAGAGGATCCATAATCGCTGAGCATGCTCTTGGTAACTCCCCGGTTGTAGAGTGCTTCCGTAAAGTCGCTCTTGATGGCCACAGCTTTGTTATAATCGTCGATCGCTTCTTTGTCATTGCCAAGCATCTTATTTGCTATAGCGCGATTGAAGTGGGCATTGGGAAAATCCTGATTGAGGCTTATCGCCACGTCAAGGTCGGATTTAGATTTTTCGATTTCCCCCAGACGTTTCCAGAGTACGCTGCGGTTGTAATAGGCCAGGTAAAAGCGGGGATTGATCTCTATAGCGCGATCAAAAGAACGCATGGCTTCTTCAAGCTCTCCAAAATGCATGTGAAACAAGCCTTTGACATCGTATACAAGCTCAGAAGAGGGATTGAGCTGAAGCGCCTGACTCAAGTCTTCCAAAGCCGCTTCATAATCATCCATCCGGGTGAAGGTGATGGCGCGCTGCAGGTATGTGAGCGTATCCTTTGGGTTGAGCTCCAAAATGAAATTGAAGTCGGATATGGCATCTTCAAATTGATTGCCTTCAAGCTTAGCTATCGCTCTTGTTTCGAGCAGTGTATTATCGTATGGGGAGAGTTCGAGGGCTTTATCGAGGTCGACAATAGCACCCTTAAAATCGCTTTGCAGCAGCTGCAACTTAGCCCGCTGATCGTAGTAAATTTCGCTGTATGGATTCAAGTCGATGGCCCGGTTGTAGTCGAGCAGGGATTCTTGATATCGGCCCATGCGCTGCAGCAGTAGGGCCCGTTTCATCCATGCTTCGGCGTAGCTCTGATCGGTCTCAATCGCCGCTGTGTACTGATCGTAAGCATTGTTGAAATTGCCGCCACGCATGGACATTTCAGCTTGCTGCATAAAGCGCAAGGCATCTTGCCTCCTTTTGGAGAAAGCCTGCTGCTGCTGCCCAAAGGCATCGCCGAAAAGCAATACAAGCAGCAGGGTATATATCACGCTATGAATACTTAATGATCTCATGTCTGTGTTCAAATGCGACGCAATGAAAATACATATTTTTGCCGAATAAAGCGCAAAAACTCTGATATATGCCTTATCTCGTGGGAGTGGCTGGCGGCAGCGCCTCTGGCAAAAGTTCAATTATCCATGCTATCAGATCAAATTTCGGGCCGAAGGATATCGCGATTCTTTCGCAAGATAATTACTACCATCCCAGAGAGAAGCAAGTCTGTGATGAGCGCGGCACCATTAATTTTGATCTGCCTGAAGCCATAGATCATCAGGGTTTTATTCGTGATTTGGAGGCACTCAACTCGGGCAATTCAATACGCCGTCAAGAGTACACCTTCAATAATCCATCCGCGCAGGCCTCCATGGTCGAGGTATCTCCTGCGCCTGTGCTCATCATAGAGGGGCTATTCATTTTCCACTTTGCGGAGCTTTTTACCCGCTTCAATCTCAGGGTGTATGTGGAAGCCAAAGAAGAAATCAAGCTCAAGAGGCGCCTTGAGAGAGACTTGCGCGAGAGGGGCTATCCGGAAAGTGATGTGCTCTACAGATGGAAGCATCACGTGATGCCGGCATACCGCAGTTTTCTACTACCCTACAGAGACCGCTCTGATATCATCATCACCAATAACGAGACTTACCAAAGAGGATTGGATGTGCTGCTCGATCACCTATTTGCAAAAGTGAGGGCAGCAAACTGTGGCTAATTTGCCCACTTGTGGACTCTTGTCTCAGATTTGTGATTCCTCAGCGCAGTGGGCCAAGCTGTCAAAGCCCCAAGAGCACCTCCGCCGGCCTCTTACTCCCGAAGAGCATCCGTTCCGGCTCTTCGAGCATTTCTTTGACTTTCACGAGGAAGCTTACCGATTCTTTGCCGTCGATGATGCGGTGATCGTAGCTCAGGGCGACGTACATCATGGGCAATATTTTCACCTCTCCATTCACCGCCATGGGACGCTCCACAATATTGTGCATACCAAGAATGGCCGATTGGGGAGGATTGATAATTGGGGTGCTCATCATCGAGCCAAATACACCTCCATTGGTGATGGTAAAGGTGCCCCCTTGCATTTCTTCTATGGTGATTTTGCCATCTCGGGCTTTTACGGCCAATCGCTTGATCTCAGATTCTATCTCTGCCAGGCTCATCTGCTCTGCATTGCGGACTACCGGTACCATGAGGCCTTTCGGTGAGCTGACTGCAATGCCGATGTCAGCGTAGTCGTGCATTACCATTTCGTCGCCGTCTATCATGGCATTTACGCTCGGGAACATCCGCAGGGCTTCCGTCACAGCTTTGGTGAAGAAGGACATAAAGCCCAAGCCCACACCGTGGTCTTCCTTGAACTTGTCCTTGTAGGCCTGGCGAATGTCCATGATGGGCTTCATGTTCACCTCATTGAATGTGGTAAGCATGGCTGTTTCATTCTTAACGCTGACCAGGCGCTCAGCGATCTTGCGGCGCAGCACACTCATGCGCTTGCGCTCGGTGTCGCGGTTGCCTCCCCAGCCCGCTGCAGCTGAGCTGTCAAACCCTGCCGACATCGCTTCCACAATGTCCTGCTTGAGGATTCTTCCTCCCGGTCCACTTCCCTTCACCCGCTCCTGAGAGATTTTGTTTTCCTCCATGAGCTTGCGCGCACTTGGCGATGGATGTCCTTTGGCGTGATCGGTCTTGCCATTGCTGGAAGGCGCATCTTCGGAAGCTTCTTTACCTTTCGCTGAGGCCTCGACTGCCTCTTTCTCTTCTTTCGAAGTCTTAGACTCATCAGAAGAAGCCTCTTTGTCTTCGCCCCCCTTTTTTTCGCCCTCTTTTTTGTCTGAAGCCTCTTTTTTATCGCTGTCCGAATCGCTTTTTCCTTCCGGCTTTTCGGCATCGGTGTCGATGAGGCATACCACCTCACCAACTGCGACGGTATCACCTTCTTCGGCTTTCAGGGTAATCACTCCTGCCACTTCGGCGGGCAGTTCAAGTGTGGCCTTATCTGAGTCGACTTCCGCGATGGCCTGGTCTTTTTCTACATAATCGCCATCCGATACCAGCCAAGCGGCAATTTCCACTTCAGAGATCGATTCACCCGGGCTGGGCACTTTCATTTCGTACATGTGAGGGCTTTATTTTACAGGGGTTTGGGCGTATTTAAATAGATTGTCCAAGTTGGCCTGATGGCGCAGCGACCAGGTCTTCATGGATCCGGGTGCCGGACTCGCGGTAGGGCTCGGTGCAATGCATTCCAGCCTTGGGCCTTCAAAATTCATGGCCATATGTGTCCAGGCTCCCATGTTTTGGGGTTCTTCCTGGCACCAGAGGTAATGCTTGGCTTTCTTGTAGCGCTTCAGTACCTCGTCGATTTGCTTTTGCGGAAGCGGATAGAGCTGCTCAATGCGTATCACAGCCATGTTTTCCCCGCTCGAGGTTTTCTCTCTTTCTTCGAGTATTTCATAATACATTTTACCTGAGCATAATACAATGGCGTCAACCTGTTTTGGATCGGCAGCCGGATCGTCGAGCACCTCCATGAAGTGCCCCTCGGCCATTTCGTCGAGAGAAGAGACTGCTTTTGGGTATCGCAAGAGCTTTTTCGGTGTGAATACCACCAGAGGCTTGCGGAAGGGGCGCTTGAGTTGTCGGCGCAATAGGTGAAAGAAATTGGCCGGTGTGGTCGCATTGCATATCTGCATATTGTATTCGGCGCATTGCTGCAAAAAGCGTTCAACGCGTGCACTGGAGTGCTCTGAGCCTTGCCCCTCATAGCCGTGTGGCAAGAGCAAGACGAGGCCATTCATGGTGCGCCACTTGGTTTCGGCAGCACTGATGTACTGGTCGACCATGATTTGGGCGCCATTGAAGAAATCGCCGAACTGGGCTTCCCACAGCACCAAAGCATTTGGCCGACCAAAGGCATAGCCATACTCGAAGCCGAGAACCGCATATTCCGAAAGCAGAGAATTGTAAATGTAAAATTCTTCTTGATTCTTGCTAAGGTGGTTGAGCGGAAGTATAGTCTCCTCAGAGTCTTCGGTCTTGAGCACCGCGTGGCGATGCGAGAAAGTGCCGCGTTCTACATCCTGCCCGCTCATGCGCACAGGATGTCCTTCTTCAAGCAGTGTTGCATAGGCCAAGAGCTCGCCCATAGCCCAGTCGAGCTCATCCTTTTCAATCATCTTCAAGCGATCTTTCATGAGCTTCTTCACCTTTCGGAAAAAG
>SLDS01000115.1 GCA_007125175.1 Flavobacteriales bacterium | reverse complement strand
TCAGATTCCACCTCGCGATGGACACCCTTGCTATTGGCTAGTGGTTGGCGATTACAAACCCCCACAGTGGACTTTCACCACCTAGTTGATTGCCATGCACGGCACACCAAAGAAAGAGTGCACACTTGCGCATGCACTCTCTTTCTCCGTGGTCAAAATCTATTCCTGGTGAGTTGCTCTCCAGCAGAGCTCACTTCCGCTTCGAAATTGACATGCCCAAGGTCAACAAGATTTTTTTTACTTTCAACCCGTCCAGTTTAGGGGAAGCCTACAGTTTGAAACAAATAGTAAACAAACCCGGCGGCATACAGGAAGTAACCGTGTACACTCGCCCAGAGCGGTGGTCGCTGAGCGTGGCCGATTGAGTCGAGGGGTAAACGGTCTCTACGAGCACAGCTATACCAAAACAAACCGCACCATAGACAGCGGTCGCCATTACAGCACCCTCTACATGAACGCGAAATGCTGTCGTCAAGGAGCCGCAGGCGGAACTATTCTGGGTTACCTGCAGTGATGCTCCGCAAAGTGAAAAGGCGATGAATGCTACGACCTGTATTAAGGATACGCGTGCTAGCTTTCCAAAAGTTATCTTTTAGGAATGAGCGTATATGGGTTCGAAAGCGTTTTGGTGCCAAAAAACTTCAACAGTCCGATGGTGTCGTTCTTATCAATCCCTTTAATTTCCACTTGCCTTAGAACGCGCTTCCGGCTGAGTGAAGGGATACGTGAAGCAAAGAAGGGCCATAATACCTTGCTGGTGTACTGCTTGTGCAAGTCGGGAAAGTTTGCAATTGGCTTCATGTTGTCTGCACTCTTGAAAAGTTCGGAATACTCAAAAAACCATTGTGCATCGCGGTAGTTCAGTTGTCCAACGAGTAAGTCGCCATACTTCAGCTCAAAAGCATGCCCACTTTGATCATTTACACGCAACTTTTCTTGATCGCGTGTGAGTAGCATTTTCTGAATTCGCTTCATCATTTTATTATGGCTAACAGACGTTCGAATCGTAAATATAGACAATCATTCACAACCGAGAGCCTCTCTCTGCTCATTAAATAACGCATTTCTTCGATCATTAGTTCACAACAGGATTTTTGATTGCGCTTGTTTATCAAACTATTTATGATGGCCCGGGCTTGTGGAAATGCCCCATTGTTTAAATGCCGAATTAAGTCGAAGTGATTGCTTACCATTTGGTTTTCAATACCTGTTTTAGGTTTGCTGTTCTCCACATATTTCCTTAAAAAAACATCAAGGAGATGTTTGTTTTTGTACAGCGTCTTAATTTTTTCCTCTGGTGTATGCCAACACAGGGCCCGTGCAGTATCATATATTGGTGCAAAAGAAGGTGGATGTGCACTTCGCAAATACTTAATGATGCCCCAATTATAGAAATGCCTGTCATTATTGCCAATGATAGCATCAAATACGAGCAACTTTATGAAATCTTCAAAAAGCGTTTCGGCTTGGTTAGGATAAAGATGCTTTAGGGTGTTGTATGTGAATAGCACTGTGAAGAATTCTTTTGCTCTTCTCTCTTTTTCAATGTTTTCGACAAATAAAAGGTCGTTGAGGTAACCGCCATACAATTCAGCTCCATGTTCCAATGCCTGCTCTTGATGATTCAGGAATAAGCGGCTTAAGAAACGTATTTGGCCATTTATCACTGCCAATTTTGCATCAGCCATTTTCAGGCCGAGGTGAGTGCCAATTCGGTTGAGCAAATACTCCGTGATGGATTCGTAAGGATACCACTTATGTCCTGTTTTCGCAATGAATAAATCCCAGAGCTGGGGGTTGTGAATTTGTCGCTTTCCAGCTTTGAATGTATAGCAGCCCAAAAGCTCTTTTGGGGCATCGCCCCCAACAGATACGTTGGTGAGTATGCGGTAATGCTTCTTCTTTAACTCAGGAATTTGCCCAAAAAGGTGATAACTCAAGCCACTTACCTTTTCCGGCTTCTCAACCCTGAGTGGTTTGTTGCTGAGCACTTCCATAGTGGGCGAAGGTAATGAAAACGACTTCCTTCTTTAATCCTTGCGTTGATACTTCTGTCATCTCAGTTGGCCTTTTGCTGATGAACAATAGCCCCCAGCTTATAAGACAATTATAGAATAAACACGTCGACACACAGAATACCATGTTTATGAATCAATATCCATCCGGATTCATTATCTTGGAGCCCGCCCTGCAACTTCCACAACATTTCCGGAATAAACACTTCGATAGATCCATACGGACACGGTCGAATGCCATGACAATAAAGCAGATATGAATGCGCATTCGGATAAGGAGATTTTATGTGAATTTGAGATGGACTTGTTCAAATCAAAAAAAGAATCACTAAGTCAGGTTGACTTCTGATTTGTTTTTTTGGCTTGCCGGCTTCACTTCTTGCAAGTTTGGCAGTTGGTCTGGCCATGAAGCGCTGAATCCTTCTGAAGCAGCTTGCCGAGGTGGCCCGACTGTCAAATCCGGCAGTAAGTGCCGAATAGTTTACAAACTCTACCTTGCATAGAGCGCTGATAAAAAGCGCTTTGAGGGCGATCCTGCTCAGATCGAGATCCCCTTGAAAATGGCCTTTAAAAATGCTTGACAACTGTTTATATTCGTTGCCGAAGCTGGAGTTCGGAGTTAATGCCAATTTGTGGAAGAATTAACATTAATGTACTGAATTCCAGCTTTTTGTTTTCCTGAATAACGCATATTTAATTAACAATTAAGTGTTTATAGGGTTTTGTCATGTACTAAGTCCAAGCACCATTTATATTTACTTGGGTAGGAGAGAAGCCATACTCCACTTGGCTAGCGGATCCCGCACCTGCGAGATGGACAGACAAGATCTGCACCCTCTCCACACACCCTCTACTCGCCCAACAAAACCTCCACAGCCTTCTTCAACTGCACATCGCTGCCCTCGGCAGCTGATTGCGGATCGAGGGGTACGAGGTAGTCGGGCTCCAACTGATTGTTTTCCATGAGCTCATTGCTGCGCACATCGCGCATGCCAAGTTGCGGAATGCCGAAGATCGTGCCATCGAGCATGCGCTCCCACCACACCGCCGTGCCGGTGCCGGGAACTGGCATACCCACCAGAGGACCAATGTCGAAGAATTTGTACACATAGGGGAAGAGATGGGCGTCGCTGTAATTGCCCTCGCTCATTACCACGGCTGAGGGTTTCTGCCATTTGCCGAGAGGCTCACCACCCAGATTGTCCTGTCCACGAGGCTCAAAGGCCATGTAGGGCTCACCGCTTAGGAAGGTGGCCAGATCGTCGTGCAGCCATCCTCCACCATTGAAGCGTGTGTCGACCACAAGGCCCTCGCGGTGGTTGTGGCGACCAAGGGCCCTGCTGTACACTTCGCGAAAGCTGGACGAATTCATACCCCTCACGTGCACGTAGCCCAGCCTGCCATCGCTGAGGGCTTCCACCTCGGCTTCGCGGGCATCGATCCATCTCTTGTAGGCCAGATCGGACTCCTGCCCGAGGCTGATGGGCTCCACCACAGACTCCCATTGCTTGCCATCAGCATTCCTGAAGCTCAAGAGCACCTTGTGGCCGGCCTTTCTATTGAGCAGGGGATAGTAGTTCTCACCCGCCTTGATGGGCTCCCCATCTATGCTTTCGAGTATTACCCCGGGCTTCACACGACCTTCCTTGTCTATGAGCGGACTGCGCGGCATGACTTCGGCGATTTTCAGTCCATCGCCGCTATGACTTTCGTCAAAAAATACTCCCAGCGCAGCCGTTTTGTCACCTTTGGGATCGCTGTGCCTGTAGCGTCCACCCGTGTGGGAAGCGTTGAGCTCACCGAGCAATTCGCTCAGCAGGTCGGCAAAGTCATGGCCATTGTTGATATGCGGCAAAAATGTTTCGTAGAAGTCGCCATACATCTGCCAATCCACACCGTGCATGTCTTCTACGTAGAATTTCTTCAGCGTTTGCCGCCAGGCATGTTGGTACATGTAGGCGCGCTCAGCATCGCGGTTCAGGTTCATCTCAGCGCTATATAAAATCCCTTCCTGCTTGCCATCAGAGAGGCTTACCTTCATGAGGCTACCGCTTTTATTGACCACCAGATACTTTCCATCCTTATCCATTTCGAGCTTGGAAGCCCCATTGCCCAGGCTGGCCAATTGCTCTGTTTTTTCTTCTTTGAATTCGTTTTTCCAAATCTTGTAGCCCTTGTCAGTGCGGCTCAGGTAGTAGAGCCTTTCTCCCAGGCTGTCGAGCGCGAAATCATAGAGAAAGGAGCTAAACTCTGTGAGTTTTTCCCTTCGGTAGTCCAGTCCATCCCATTCTACCCGCAATTCGCTATGGCTGTCCTCTGCTTCCTGAGTCTTTTTCTTCTTTGCCTTGGAGGAGCCCGTCTCTTCGCTGCTTTTCTTCTTCCTGGCCTTCTGCTCTTCTTTCCAGAGAGCATAGTCGGCTTTGCTCATTTTGAATCGCTTATAGGCATCCTCATTGAGGAAGAGCCCATATACATCGCTTTGTGAGCCCCAACTGCCATGGGAGCGGAAGCCATCCTTGTCGCTTCGGTAGTAGACCACATCACCGCCCATTCCAAATTTTGCACGGCTATTGCCATAACCACTCCTTGTGAGGTCGATGGGCTTCTCTTCGCCGCTCGCTTTCACGAGGCCAATTTGCGAGTTCCAGCGTTGATTGTCAAAAAACTGTACGAGTAGCCACTTCCCGTCAGGGCTCCAGGTGAAGTACTGATCGCCGTCGCTGTAGCTGTAGTTGTAATGGCCGGGGAGCACTGTGCGGGTCTCGCCACTTTTCAGGTTTTTCACGCGCAGGGTGGTGCGTTCTTCAAGGAATGCAATCTCACTGCCATCCGGTGAATATCGCCCCTGAAAGCATTCTTTATCTGTCAGTACTACAGGAGTTTCATTGATAATCGTGGCATTGTAGAAATATTTTTCTTCGGGACGGGCCAGCGAGGCCTCATAGATATTCCAGCTGCCAGCGCGCTCCCCGCTATAGAGCAATTTACTGCCATCGCTGTTCCAGTGCAAATCTCTTTCCTGCTCGGGAGTATTGGTAATGCGCTTGGTACTTCCAAATTCCACGGAAGTGACAAAAACTTCACCCCTTACAATGAAGGCGATCTCCTTGCCATTGGGAGACAGGGCGAAATCCCCGGCTTTGGAGTCGATTTTTTTCACCTCTGATGCATTGAATCTTCTATCCCTGTTCACAATCACATTGACTTTTCGCGGTCTATCCGTTTCCAGCTGTGTGTAGATATCGCCGCCATAGGAATAGCACAATACGCTTTCACTGCTCATGCTCAGCGAGCGCACAGGGTGGGTGTCGAAGTAGGAGACTTGCACCGGATTGCCATCGGCGCGCTCTGTATCGGCTTTCCACACATTGAAGCTCCCGCTGCGCTCAGAGAGAAAGAAGAAGCGATCCAGATCGTATGACCATACCGGATTGCGGTCTTCGGCTTCGTGGGTGCTCAGCTGCAGGTGGCTGCCATCTTCGGTATTGTAGCGCCATACATCGCGCGCCACAGAGCTGCTTTGATGCTTGCGGTACTCATCTTCATATCCCTTCTGGTCGTGGTAGAGGAGGTATTTGCCATCAGGACTATACCTCGCATCTATGGCCGGGGTGCTGAGCACTTGCAGGGGGCGGCTACCTTCTACAGGCACCTCGTACAGCTCCGGCAAAATGCCGGAAGGGAAGAGTATGCACTCGTGATGGTCCAGGCGGCTTGCGCCAAAAAGCACCGAAGTCCCATCGGGCTTGAAGCTGTACGGCGTGTCATCACTGCTGTGAAAGGTCAGTCGGCGGGCCTCACCGCCGCTGGAGGGCATGATGAAAACGTCTGAATTGCCGTGCCGCCATGAAGCAAATGCGATCTGCTTCCCATCGGGACTCCAGATGGGGTGGCTATCGTAGGCCTCGTGCACGGTGAGTTGGGTGGCCACTCCGCCTTGGTAGGGCACGGTGTAGATGTCGCCCATGTAGCTGAATGCAATTTGCTTACCATCCGGTGAGATGGCTGGAAAACGGAGCCATCTCGCGGTATCGTTTTGCGCGAAAAGGGTGGAGAGCAGGATAAAACTGGCAATGAGCAGGAGCGGTTTTTTCATGGTATAGGCAGATGATAAAGAGCGAAAGTAAGCAATGCTGCGAAAGGCGGCTTACCGTTTATCACATTCCCCTCATTCGGGAAATCACGGTATGTCTGAGCCTGCCAATCCTACCAACGCACCCTCAGGGCCAGTCGGGCGCCGGGGTATATTTGAAGGGTGTAGCCATTACCAATGGGCTCGCGGTACAAGGGCTCTTGCCGCTGCGGCATCACATATGCCGGGAAGGAGGTGGCCGTTTCGTAGATCATTCCATTGAATTGCACACCACCCTGAATGCCAAAATGATCGCCCAGCATGTACTCGAGTCCAAGTACAAAGCGGTTCAGGAGGTTGAAGCTGGGCGCATTGGCATTGTCCAGCCACATGGAGCTGAGCTGCATGGTGAGTGATAGGCTTTCGCCCAATCTGGGAGCGGTACCAATTCCATAGCCGATGTACCATGCTTGCAGGCCCTCGTTGCGGTGCCCATAGCCCAGGGCCAGGATGCTGTGAAACTTCCTCAATCCGAATAGCATGGCAGCATTGAGCCTGAAGGTCTCATCAAAGCTGAGCTCGATCACGTGGTATCCAGTTTTCACAAAAGAGATCAGGCCGATCGGCAGGCCCTTCTCCACGGTGTCCACCCGGTTGATAAGGCCGAGCTGCAATCCGCTCAAGGTATCGGCACGGTTGTAAAGGCCTGCTACCTGTGCACCCTGCACGCGTCCGTGGCCGATATTGGCCAGTCCGCTCAGCTGCACGCCCCTATGCAATTGGTAGGTGCTTGCAAAAAGCCCTGCAATGCTCAACTTGTGGTTTTCGAGAGATCGGCCACCGAGCAGGAAGAAGCTAAAATCGGTGCGGCTGTCGCGGTCGCCTTTGCCTAGTGTGCCCAAGCCCGGCCAGATCGCTATTTGCGAAGGATTGCGCGTCAAGGTGTCGATCGGGGCTATGCTGTCCTGCACCTGTGCGCTTGCGCAAAAGGAGAGCCCCAAGCAACACAAGAGAGCCAGCAGGGTTCTGATCAGCTTGCGATTCATAAGTCGGTTTTCCGGCATGCTGTCACATTGAATGCCGAAAGATACAAAGCCTTCATTGGAATGTGGACGCCATGTGCCATCCTTTGCTGGAGTCTATTTTGCCGACGATAAAGGAGTCCGCATGCTAAGGCCATGCCCAAGCTGAGAACCAAAAGGAAGCGTGCAGCTCAACATGTGCAAGAGGCCAGGGTGGACAATGCGAAGTATTTACCAGCGGACATGTGCTTTAGCCATCGGTGGCACCGCTGGCATAGCGTGCATCAATGCTCCACAGAATATGCTTGAGCTCGTTGAGCATCATCCCGGTTGCCCCCCATACCGTTTCGCCGTCGAGCGCAAAATACTTCACCGCTATTTCCCGCTGCATTGTGCGGATGTACATATCTTTCTCTTTGAGCCTGTCCTCTTCGAAGAGGTGTAGAATAGGGGCTTCAATAATTCGGGCTACCTCTCGGCTGTCAGGGATATATGCGGGGCGCGATTGCAGGCCAGCCACATAGGGTGTAACAAGAAAATTGCTCGGAGGGATGTACACCTGGCTCAAGGTGCCGATTCTTTTTACACGACTTATATCCAGGCCAATCTCCTCATGAGCCTCTCTGAGGGCAGTGTGCCACAGGCTCTCATCATCTTCCTCCATGCTACCCCCGGGGAAGCTCACCTGTCCGCTATGCGCGCCCTCGTAGCTGTGTCGCAAGGTGAGCACGGTGTGTAGACGATTTTCCACAGGGTAGAACAATACCAGCACTGCGCCCTTTCTCGCATTGGGGAATCGCTCTTCCAAATGCGTGCTTGGCGGGCGGGGATAATTGATCATTTCGCGGTGGGCTTCCCAGCCGGGGAGGCCATTTTCCGGCCAATATTTGCTCAGGAATTCGAGGGCCTTCTCAGCCCTTGCGCACAGTATATCAGGCTTATCACCTTTCTCCCTATTTCGCTTTGCAAAAGCCAAAGTTCCGGATAGCTCTAGCGTCTTTTGAGCTCACCTTCTTTCTCGCGAATTTCCAGCTTCTTCTGTTCTATCAGATCGTGTTTTTCGCCAATCTGGGCATTGAGTTGATCGATCTCCAGTTGCTGCTTTTCATTGCTTATTCGGGCGGCATCGGCATCCTTTTCAAGTCGCTGTATTTCCTTTTTCACGGCCTTGGGATTGAACTTTTTCAGTTCAGCTTCCAATTCGTCCACTTCCTTGCTGAGCGATGATCGATCTTTTTGAACTTGATCCCGTTCTTTGATCAGGTCTTTCTTTTCCTTTTTGGCCTTGTCGAGTTTCTTCTGGGCTTTGCTGCTTTTCTTGTCGGCTTGCTTGGCCTCTTTTTCCAGAGCAGCTTGCCTATCGACATTCTGTTGATGCTGCTGCGCCCGCAGCAAAGCGAGTGAGTCCACGGGTTCTTTGGATTTAAGAACGCTTTGATGCTCTTTGCGCTCATCTCTCGATACCGCTTTTGTTTCTCCTTTCACATCCTTGAGGGCTCCTTCAGTGCGGCTTGCCTCTGATCGGGTGCTTTCCAGCTCTCTCTCCATCTTCTTGATGTTCGACTTGTTCTTGTCAATGCGCTTGTCGAGCTTGGATTCACTTTTTTCCAGTTTTTTGAGCTCCTTCTTCTTCTTTTTGAGCTTTGCCTTTTTCTTGTCGTATTGGAAGGCTTCGGCCTCGCTCTTTCGCTGCTCCGCCATTTGGGCCAGATTGGTGGCATCCCTCTGGCTTTGTTCGCCTTCGGGGCGTACTTTGGCCAGGGATTTTTCCAGTTTTTTAATTTCCTTCTCCTCGCTCTTCACGAGCTTTTTGAGCTCTTTGATCTCCGATTTGAGCACGGAGGGGTCTTTCGCACCTTCCTGGGCGAAGAGACTGGAGCTAAGGCATAAGGCTAAAACAAACGATAAGAGGCTTTTCATGGTAGGGTTCTTTATTTCGCTAAACTCAATTCCTTAGAGCTCCGAAATATAGACAAAAGTTCTTTTTGAATATGCTGGCCAGCATCTTGCTTGTACCATAGCTGCACGGATTCGGCAAATTTTTCGAAGCTCATTTTTTCACCTACACGACTTTTGTATTCCATCACCATGCTTTGCAGCGGCTTGGGGCGTGGGCCCCATGTGGCAAAGGGCTGCTCATCTTCCTTTCGGTAAAATATGGCTTTCGGTATGGAGCGGCCGCCATTGGTCAGGAATGCATCCATGTAGTCAGGGTTGTCATCCCGCAAAACAAGTGCCAATTCCATATTTGAGCAATGCTCACTGAGCGCAGCGAGGTATGGAAGGTTTTGCGCGGCGTCCCCGCACCAGGACTCTGTGATTGCAATGCACACTACAGCTGTGTCCATCTCATTCACAGCTTCCACAAGTTCAAGTTTGAGCCGCAATTGCTTGTCTATACGTCTCATTCGGCGTAGGTTGAGGGCAGTATACCGGCTCATGGCCTCATTTTGCAAGGCACCCGAGCTCGCCCCTTCATCCACCCATTGCTCCATGCGGGCAAGGTATCCAGCATAGCTTATGGGATTCCTTGATAAGATTTTACTTTTTTCTCTCATTGCTCACGAAGATCGTTCAAAAAACCAGTTTCTTTGCACTTTGTTTTCAGGATCCATGGTATACACCACCGTTCTTGTACTCTCCGTGCTCCTTTTGGGCTATGTGCTCATTTGCGTGTTTTATTACCTGCTGCAAGAGAGGCTGCTCTTTGTACCCGATGATGGCCATTCTGATACCTTTCGGGAAAAAGTGAGCTGCGCGCATGAGGACGTTTTTTTGGATGGTGAAGCCGGTGCCAAGCTGCATGCCTTGTGGCTAAATGCCAAAAATGCCAGAGGCGCGATGCTCTACTTTCACGGAAACACGGGCACCGTTGATCGCTGGGCGCTCATAGCAGAGGAATTTGTCAGAAGTGGCTTTGACGTACTGCTGCCGGATTACAGGGGCTATGGCAAAAGTGTCGGCCACCGAAATGAGGAGCTGCTCTACAGCGATGCACTTGCCTGGTACCGCGAATTGGAAAAAAAGCGGGAAGGGGTGAAGCTGTGCGTATACGGACGATCGCTCGGTAGCGGGCTGGCCACCTGGCTCTGTAGTCGAGTAAAGCCTCAGGCTTTGGTATTGGAAACTCCCTTTAACGCTTTGGCGGATGTGGCGCGTTTTCACTCAGCATTTATTCCCGTTAAAGCCCTTCTCAAGTACAGTTTTGACAATACAAGTCATTTGGCGAAAGCCAGGTGCTCAGTATTGATCGCCCACGGAGACAAAGACAAGGTGGTACCATACCGATTGGGAAAACAGCTGTACGAGGAGGTAAAAGAAGAAGTGGACTGCGAAATGCTGAGCGTACCAGGAGGCGAGCATCACAATTTGAGCGAATTTCCAGCATTCAGAAATGCCCTGAATCAATTTTTTGATCGGCACTTTCCCAGCGCAGAAGCGGATACCAAATTGGTGGAAGGTTCGGAAGACGTCTGAACCAAGCGCTAAGAGCTAAGCTCAATGTCGAGCTCGTCTTGCCCCATCAGTCGAGGTATACCATCACCTCGTTTTGGCGGTTCATGACCTCATGAGGGGGATTGTAGCTCACGTAGGCATAGGTATCGCGGTGGCTGATTTTGGCTTCAGCCAACCTGCCGAGCAATTTGTCTTTGTGCTGCGCGATGCGTTCATCAGTTACCCAACCTGTGAAAGCGATTACTGCCACCCTTTGATATCCCTCGCGAACAAAATTGATTTCTTCGTGACGGGGGATGGGCAATGATGCCATACTTTGGGTGCGTGGCATCATGAGTTTCACACGCGTTTGCTCGCCAACCTCTACGTACACAGGTGCTGTAAGGTCGATGCTTTCAGTGCGCTCATTGTCACCGTAGGCATAAGAAGCCAGGTAGCGGTAGCCTGTACCTCCGTGTTGGGTGAGCTTTTCTCCTTCGAAGTCCATATAGGCAAAGGTGGCCGGCCTGTACTCTCTGAGCTCAAAGCCCTCGTGCGACTCAATAAGTTTAAAGGCGTGCTGCTCTGCTTCCTTTGCGCCCTTCTTGTCAAAGGATTGAGATATCAAAAAGATCGTTGCCATTGCGGCGAATACTCCTGCTAACATTTTCATGGGCTGTGCACTTGGATACCTTTATTAACTCCTTTAGCCACACAAAAGTTACATTCAATCAGCAAAAAAATGTGAAGAAGTCGTCGGACTTAACCGGGCCTCAGCAGATTCTGATCAAATGCACTTGAAATAGTCGAAACTTTCTAGGCAGTCATCACAGCGGTACAGTGCCTTGCAGGCTGTGGATCCAAATTGTGAAATCAACTGGGTAGAAGTGCTTTTGCAGAGGGGGCACTTCACCTCTTTGGCTTCGCCAGTGAGAAAACTTTTGTCCGATGTAGATTCTGCGGGGGGAGCGATGCCGTAATCTTCCAGGGCTTTGCGCCCTTTTTCGCTCAGCCAATCGGTAGTCCAAGCAGGGCTAAGTGTTGTCTTAATGGCGCATTCATAGCCCTTTTCTCGCAGCAATGCTTCTATTTCCTTTTCGATGGTATCCATCGCGGGGCAGCCCGAATAGGTTGGGGTGATGGTGATTTCAAAAGCTTTTGGCGAAAGCTGCTTCACCTCCCGCACAATGCCTAAATCTACGACACTCAGCACAGGGATTTCAGGGTCTTTTACTTCTTCAAGAACCTGCCAAATCGCATCTGTATGTGAGGTCATCGTTTTCACAAGGTAATTTTACCATTTGGCTTCGGGCATAGACCGGGGCAAGGCCTGCATTTCGGCCAAGATGTATCCGAGATATTCGGTATGGTGCCCATCCCTGCTGCCACGGGCCATGTAGCCCTTGGTATCGGGAATGCGGATGCGGGATTCCTCCAGGTGTGAGGGAACTTCGGCCTGCCATTTTTGTTCAATGAGCTTAAGGTCAGGCACCATATCCAATTCCATCAAAACCTTATCGGCTTCTGTCATTTCAAAAAGCTCAGCAGTATATGGCCAGAGTATGTCAATCGCTTGCTGCAGCCTGTTGTGGCTCTCTTCGGTGCCATCACCGAGCCGCAGCATCCAATCCGAACTCAATTTGCGGTGGTAGCTCACTTCCTTGAGCGATTTTTTGGCGAAAGCCTCTAAAAATTCATTGCTGCTACGGCTCAATTCCGTGAGCAGATGAAATTGAAATACATCGAAGAGGTACTGCCGGGCAATGGTTTGGGCAAAGTCGCCATTGTCCTGCTCCACCAGCAAATTGTTTCTAAACTCCATTTCGGAGCGGAAGAAGGCCAGGTCGTCTTCAGTGCGTCCTTTGCCTTCGATACGTCCTGCCTCTGTGAGCAGGTTGCGGGCCTGCCCGATTTGGTCGAGGGCCACATTGGTGAGGGCAATATCGCTCTCCAGTTGGTGCGCGTGTCCACACCATTCTCCCAGTCGCTGCCCCAGTATTAAGGCATTGTCTCCCAGGCGAATCAAATATTGAAAAAGGGCTTCTTCAGTGCTCATCGGCAAAGGTATATTCGGTATTAAAGGTATTTCACACCCTCTGGAACGGTGTAGAAGGTGGGGTGGCGATAGGCTTTGTCATCGGCCGGGTCGAAGAATGACTCGCTATCTGCTTCGGTGGTCGCGGTAATCATATGTGAAGGGATGACCCAGATGCTGGTTCCTTCGCGTCGGCGGGTGTACACATCTCTGGCGCTTGCAAGGGCCATTTCGGCATCGTGTGCATGCACGCTACCGGCATGTTTGTGAGGGATGCCCGGCTTGGCCTGTACAAAGACTTCCCACAGGAGGCCTTGATCGTTTTCGTCTTTTGTGTTCATGATTTTGTGTAGTAGGGTAGGCGTGTAATTTTATGTGTTTATTGGGGATTGTAGCTTCAAGCCACATTTCCCTCAAAATTCTAAGACTGAGCTCAAGCAGCAATTTGCTGTCTCGACTTTTGCTTTTTTGCGTAAGCAGCTGCAGCTTCACGCACCCACTTTCCCTCATTCTCCGCTTTTTGCCTTGCTTGCATGCGCTTGTGATTGCATGGCCCGTGGCCTTTGATCACCTGGTAGAATTCAGTCCATTCGATCTCACCTATTTCCCAATGCCCGCTTTCTTCGTTGAACTTGAGATCGGGGTCGGGTATGCTGAGTCCTGCTGCATGTGCTTGAGGCACTGTGCGGTCTATGAATCTTTGACGCACTGTATCGTTGCTCTCAACCTTGATCTTCCAGCGCATGGTTTCCTCGCTGTTTTTTGATTGTGCGTCGCTAGGCCCCAGCATTTGTATGGACGGCCACCACCAGCGGTTCAGTGCATCCTGCGCCATTTGCTTTTGCTCAGGGCTGCCATTGGCAAGGCCATAGATGATTTCATATCCCTGTCGGTTGTGAAAGCTCTCTTCCTTGCATATGCGCACCATGGCCCTGCTGTAGGGGCCATATGATCCTCTGGCCAGCATGGTTTGGTTTACAATGGCGGCTCCATCTACCAGCCATCCTATGGCGCCAATATCTGCCCAGCTGAGCGTTGGGTAATTGAAGATGCTGGAGTATTTTGCCTTTCCTTCAAGGAGCTGATTGATCATGGTCTGCCGGTCGATTCCCAAGGTCTCAGCCGCGCTGTAGAGATAAAGTCCGTGCCCGGCCTCGTCTTGAACCTTGGCGAGCAATACGGCCTTGCGCCTCAGGCTTGGGGCGCGTGTAATCCAATTGCCCTCAGGAAGCATACCGACGATCTCCGAATGTGCATGCTGGGAGATCATGCGTATCAACTGCTTGCGGTAGTTTTCAGGCATCCATTCTTTCGCCTCGATCTTCAGGCCACTGTCAATCTTCTCTTGAAAGCGCCTTTCCATTTCCTTGATGTCTGTTGTCATTTGTGTGGATTTTCAGAATATGGTGGACTGTAAAATTACGGTCTTTGTGTAAATCTAACAAAAAAGCCGCCTGAATGTTAGACAGCCAAGCTTTGAGATTCGCTTACAAATGGCTCAGCGCGGAGCAAAGCAGTAATTTTTACTGGACAAGAGCCCAAGGATGGGCGCAATATGGAAACAAATCAAGAGAAAATGCTCAATGACCTAGACAGCCCAATGGAGGCAATGGCAAAGTTCAAGAGTGCCTTGTCCGAAGCTGCGGGGCGGAGTTCACATGCTTTTCACTTGATGGTGCTTAGCACAATCGGGCATGACGGCCCTCGATCGCGCATGCTCGTATTGCGCGGTTTTGTGGAGGATCGCTTTGACTTGATCGCTTATACTGATCGCCGCTCTGAAAAGGTAAAGGAGCTGACAGCAAATCCCGACTGCGCGCTGCATTTCTGGGATGCCCAGCGCAAGGTACAGATCAGGATTCAAGCCAATGCTGAGCTATTGGTCGATGGTGCAGAGGTGCAGCGCTTATGGGATGGCATTTCCGATCGTGGCCGAGGTGACTACGCTGCCGCAAATGCCCCGGGGACCCCTTTGATCAGTGAGAGTGTAGGCTCTTGGCACAGCAATAGCGATGAGGGAAGGAAGCACTTTTGCGTTTTGTCCTTTAGGGCAAGACGGATGGATCTTTTGCAATTGAGGCGAGAAGGCCATATGCGCCTATGCTTTGGTTTTGACGAAGAGGGTAGGGTGGAGCAAGCTGAATTTGTGCAGGCATAAAAAAACCCTCCGCGTGGGAGGGTTTTTCTTCTGGGTTTTCTATTGATGAAATCAATTGCTTTTCTCAGCATAGATCTCAAATTCCATTCGCACGCGGTCAGAAAGAACCTTGTCTTGCGCGGGAATTTTAAACTTTGCACCAAATTCTTGACGGTCAAAGCTGAATTTACCTTTAGCATGCATCATACCATCTTCGCTCTCCTTCATTTCAACCTCTTCGATAGCGATGTCTTTTTCGTTTCCGCGAATGGTCATTTTGCCGCTTACTTTTCCATCAGCCATGCCGGTAATGTTCAAGCGTGCGGTAGGATGCTCTTCAACATTGAAAAAATCATCGCTTGAAAGGTGACCTACCAAGTCTTCGGCACGACGACCATCTTCGTCCTTGTATCCGTCATCTTGGGGGTTGATGGTAGTCATGTCAACTATCACAGAGCCAGAGCTTAGCCTGCCTTCTTTTGCGTTGATCTCACCTTTGGCTATTTTGATGTCACCGTGATGACTGTACAGGGATACACCACCTACCTCAAGCATGCTGCCTTTCCATTTCAGTGTGCTCTTTTCGGTATTCACCATGTAAGATCCGTCAAGGGATGATGGTTTTTCTTCTTTTTCTTCGCTGTCTTTAACTTCGGGAGCTGACTGGTCACAACTCGCTAGGGCAAAGAAAAGAAAGGCCAGTAGAGATGAAAGTTTGATCGTCTTCATTTTGTTTTAGTTTTGAATGCGAAGGTAACATTTGTTTATACATCATTGTTCGTATGAATAGACAAATAATGAAAAACCAGCCGTTGACAAGTTTCTTTCCAATGCTTTGCATTGGGCGAAGTACTCATATTTCTAGAGCGCTTTTCCAGAGCAATTTTACGGCCATTGTAGTTTGTGATAGAGAGCTTTATATCCATATCGATCATCATTTGATCAGGAATTCAACCATAAAAAAAACCGCCCCTGAAGTAGGAGCGGAATGATGTAAGCATCGTATTTCAGTCACATAAGCGACTTTGGTCGACGAATAGACGCAGTTTATCGAAAAGGTTGCCAAAAAAAATTAATTCTTGCAGCAATTCATGTGTGCTTGCGGTTAAGATATTGTTTTTCGGCCTGCTTAGATCACCTTAAAGCAAAATTTTCCAAATTGATATGTAGGTGGCTTGAGAGAGACAAGCTTTGATTTACTTTTGTTTTCGCTAATTCTAGCATCACATGATCGAGATTACTAAAGAATACAAGCTTTTCACCAATGCAAAAAAAATTGGGCGGTTCTTCCATGTCCTTTTTATTGGTCTGATCTACTTTTTGATGTCACAAAATGTTGGAGCAGCGCATTACAATCCCTTGGATACTTCAGATGTGCAACACTCACTAACAGTAGTGCTTAAAGGCTTGAATTGCAATAAGGGACAGGTGATATTGGCGATCTACGACAAGCATTCAAAGTTTCCCGGTAAACATCCCATTGCCAGTAAAAC
>SLDS01000048.1 GCA_007125175.1 Flavobacteriales bacterium | reverse complement strand
TGCATCGCTGGGGGCATTGGTGGCCATATTGCCGGTGCCCACCATGGTGTCGTACTGCTCGTAAACCCATCGCTTGCTGCATATATTGGGCGCTGCGAGCAGCTCCATGGCCACTTCGGGCAGATTTTCCGGAAGGGGCACCTGCTCGATCTTAAACTTCTTGCTTTCCGCAAAATAAGCGGGCTCACGGTACTCGCGCTCGTACACCGGGGCGCCACCGCCCAGCACTAGGTCGTGGGCCTTCACCTCGGCTACGAGCTCCCCGTCCATGAAGTACTGCAGCATGCCGCCTTCGGTCACCTCGCCAATTTGCTCGGCGTGGAGATCCCACTTATCAAAAATGTCTTTTACCACCTGCTCTTTGCCCTTTTTCACCACCACCAGCATGCGCTCTTGCGACTCGCTGAGCAGGATTTCAAAAGGCTTCATACCGGCCTGGCGCATGGGCACCTTGTCGAGGTCGATGCGCATGCCATAGCCTTTGGTGGCGCTCATCTCGCTGGTGGAGCAGGTGATGCCGGCCGCACCCATGTCTTGCATGCCGATCACGGCATCGGTTTGGGCCAGCTCCATGGAGGCTTCGAGCAGCAGTTTTTCCTGAAAAGGGTCGCCCACCTGCACCGAAGGAAGGTCTTCAGCTGAGGCGGCACTCATGTCCTTGCTGGCAAAGCTCGCCCCTTTGATGCCATCTTTTCCCGTAGAGGAGCCCACAATGTACACGGGATTGCCCGCTCCGTGGCTCGTAGCGGAAATCATATCCTTGGGATCCATGATGCCCACGCTCATGGCATTGACCAGGGGATTGGCCTGATATACCTCATCGAAAAACACCTCGCCGCCCAGCACCGGAATGCCAAAGGCATTGCCATAATCGCCGATGCCCTTTACCACGCCGCGCATGAGCCACTTGGTGTGCTCCTTGTCCACACTGCCGAAGCGCAGGGAGTTGAGCTGGGCCACCGGGCGGGCACCCATGGTGAAGATGTCACGGTTGATGCCGCCCACACCCGTAGCCGCGCCCTGATAGGGCTCGATGGCCGAGGGGTGGTTGTGGCTCTCGATCTTGAAGGCGCAGGCCAGTCCATCGCCGATGTCCACAAGGCCGGCATTTTCCTGGCCAGCCTCCACGAGGAGGTGGGGCCCGGTGCGCGGCAGGGTTTTGAGGTACTTGATGGAATTCTTGTAGGAGCAATGCTCCGACCACATCACCGAGAAGATGGCCGTTTCCGTAAAGTTGGGCGTACGGCCAAGGATTTCCTTGATGCGTTCAAATTCTTCGGGCAGCAGGCCGAGGTCAACAGCTTGCTCGAGGTTGGCTTCGTCTTTGGTGAGGGTGTCCATGGGCTTGGGTATTTGGCGCAAGCCGCTTCCGCAAAAAAGGGGAGCGCTCACAGGCTTCAAAAGTAGGGAATAGTTGGGGAAGGAGTGATAAGCCGCATTTGATCTTCCATTTTCATGGAATCGCTGCATTGCGCGGGCCAATCGATGAACTGCCTTCGTATCCTTGCCATTTTTCAGGAGCGAAGAAAAAATCATTGTTGAACAGGAATCTTATAGTTGTTTGATAAATAGGTGTGTGTGGTTTTTCGAGGGAGGGCTTATTGGCTGTACGCAAAAAAAATATCAAAATTCCTGACCCTTTTTCCTGGCATTTGGCACGTAAGTATTCAGAGGCCCGGAATTGATCGGCGCCCGAATCTTTAACCAACATTAATCGTCATGAAAAAGATCAAATGCTTATCAAGCCTGACTGTGCTCATTTTGCTCAGCTTCGGCCTTCACGCTCAAGTTTCCATTTTTTTGAGCCCTGAGATTGGGGTTCAGTCCTCCCGATCCACACCCACCGGCGACCTCGACGTGAGTGAGTCCTTTCAGGGTATGCGGGTAGATTACTCCTCTGTTTTTGCCTACCGAGCCGGTCTCGGAGTGGGAGTACAGTTTTTTGAGAACTGGGGATTGATGACCGGCGTGCACTACATTCAAAAAGGTGGCCGGGTAAACATTGAAACCCGCGATCCCAACAATCCCTTCGCCGTAGCATTGGAGGATGGAACCATTACCACGGATGTGGGAGAAGTAATAGGCACCACCCGACACAACTGGATATCCATTCCTGTTTTGGCAAGGGCCCAGTTTGGTGGGGCGCTCAAGGTGGGCTTGGCCATTGGTCCGCAGTTCAATATCGGCCTTGGCAAGTACAATGAGTCCATTGAATTCAACCTTGAAAACACGAACATCAACACCCAGGAAGACAATTTCGATTTTGGCGACAGCACCCGTGATATGCTCAAGCCAAGTCATATAAGCCTGATGATCCTGCCCTATGTGTCATACGACTTGAATCCCAAGAGCAGCATTCGCATGAGCTTTATGATCGAGCGCGGCGCTGACATGGTCAATGAAAACTACGTGGTGGAGCGGCCTGCCGGAGCCAGAAATGTGCGCGGCACCATGCCCAACAATCAGATCGGCGTATTGCTCAGCTACGAGTACCGCTTCGACCTCAATGCAGGGGTGAAATACTGATAATCCAAATCGGCCGCAGCGCCCGGGAAGATGCCCGGGCCCGGTAGGTTTACAAAAGCCACTGAAATGAAACTTTGCAGAAATTGCCGAACGATCAATACAGCCGATGCCAAGGCTTGTGCCAAATGCAAAATGCCCGATCAGCTCGTGGATTACAATCCCGAAAAGACCCAGGAGTGGAAGCAATCCATGATGGATAAAAACAAGGTGCAAACCTTGCAGCAGGTCTGCGCAAATTGCGGTACCACAGAGTACGGCTCGGGAAGCAGATGTAAGCGCTGCCACTTTCCCATCAGGCTCAAGCAGCTCGGCGAGAAGCAAGGCAGCGGCATCGGCAGCAATACCTTCTTATCATGAAAAACCGAAACGTAGAATTTTTCAATCTCTCCTTTCTCGATTTGCTCTCAGGGGCATTGGCAGCGGTGATATTCCTCTTCATCATTGTGCCCAAGGGGGAGCCGACCGTTTTTGACGACCCAGTGAGCGTGACCTACGACTCCACCCAGATGAAGTTTTTTGGTCATGTACCCGACGAGCTCTTCGACTGGCAGCCCGGGGATACCATACTGGCTATCATAGGCGAATATGGCTTAGCGCCAAAAACCGAAGAGCCGCAGCGGGTGGTGGAGCGGTCCAAGCCCGTGACACGGCGCAGGGAGCGCCCCCAAGCGCCCAAGAAGGAGGTGGTGGAGGAGGAGAAAACAGTAGCCGAAGAAAGGGCCACTGCCGAGCCGACGCCCACCGTGGCACCGAGCAAGTTTTCCGGCTCCAAACCCGATGTGCCTTGTGTGCTCTCCATCGAGATGAAATGGGCCAGCAAAAAGGACAATGTAGACCTCTTTGTGTGCAAGGACAATGATTGTGTCTTCGGAGGCAAGCGCTACCGCAGCTTCATCGGCCACTGGGATAGCGGCAAGGCACGTACCAGCCTCTTTGGTGGGGATTTGCGTACCAATCAAGAGGCTGTGCGGCAATTCGATGAAATTCTGCCAGGCACCTACGATATC
This sequence comes from Flavobacteriales bacterium, assembly GCA_007125175.1. GTDB lineage: Bacteria > Bacteroidota > Bacteroidia > Flavobacteriales_D > Cryomorphaceae > T3Sed10-241. The sequence continues at coordinate 1,232 of SLDS01000048.1, read as the reverse complement.
CTGGCCCAGTACAAGGATTCCTCCGACCCCAAGGAGGAAGTGCCCATACGGCTACAGGTGTACACCAAAAACGAAGATGGCACCGAAAGGGGCAAGGAGCACTACTTCAAGCTTCCCATGAATCCCACGGAGCGAACGCGCATCGCGCAGCTCACTGTAGGCCCCGACGGAGAACTCGATTTTCAAACTTTCAAGTAAACCACAAACACGACAAGAATCATGACTTCAATTGCATCAAAGGGACTTATTCCCAAAAACACAATGATACGCATCGGTATCAGCATCGCGGTGGCCGCCATCTTCTGGCTTGTGCTCATCGTTTTGGCCAACCTTTTTTCGCGACAGCCGGCCGCATACCGCATACTCACACTGCTGGGAGGCTCCTCGCTGGGATACATTCAGTTCATTTGCTATGCCATCACGGTTTTTACACTCATACAGCTCAATGAGATGAGTCAGTACCTCAGCCATCAGTTCAAGGGTTTCGACCTGAAGCTGCTGCCCGAGGAGGATCAGCTCATACTGACGCCCGAAGAGGTCGCCGACATCAAGCTCAGCGTCATTGAGATCGAAAAGCGCGGGGTGCTCTACCTGATTACGCGCTTCATCAAGCACGCCTGCACGCAGTACCGAAACAACCAATCCATACCAGAGACCATTCAAATTCTCGATGGGCAGATCGGCAACAGCAAGGAGGAGATGGACGGCAACCTCAATATGGTGCGCTTTCTCATCAGCAGTGTGATGTCCATCGGCTTCATCGGAACCATCATCGGCCTTACATCCGCCATAGGTCACGCCCATTTGGCAAAGACCGATCACGGACTCTCCATACTCACATCCTACCTGGCGGTGGCCTTTGATACCACACTGGTGGCTTTGCTACTGGGCCTGGTGCTCAACTATTTTTACCAAAAGTATCTGGAAAAAATGGATGTGTTTTACGCGCAGAGCAAGAGCTATGTCATGGACAATCTGGTGAGCCGGATCTACAGGCATGCATCTGAATAGGAGCGGGCATGGGCTTTGCTTCTTCAAAGGCTTTCTCTTATCTTGTTCCACAGCATCGCGCTTGGATATTCGGAAATCCCCTCAACCTAAATCGGGCAAATAGCCACCTCGCGAATCATGAACCTCATCTATCAAACAGTAAGTGAAACGGGACTGCGCCGCAGCAATAATGAAGATGCCGTCATGTTCATTAAACCCGAAAAGCCTTGGTTGGCCCAATC
>SLDS01000081.1 GCA_007125175.1 Flavobacteriales bacterium | reverse complement strand
TCTTCTACACCATCGAAGGTCCATGTACCCATCTGTTCGTGCCCATCGTTGGCAAGCGGACCGATGATGGCCACATTGTGCTGCTCTGCCGGATTGAGGGGCAGCACATTCCAATCATTTTTGAGCAGTACGATGCTCTCCAGAGCTGCCTGCTTGGCAATTTCAAGATGCGCATCATTGCCCTTCTCCGGGTATTGAGCAGCATCTGTGTAATGCCTTTCGAAAAGGTTTAGGCGGAATTTGATCCTCAGGATTTGCCGAACACTTTGGTCGATCAGGCCCTCACTGATGCGGCCTTCGTGAACCAGGCCCTCCAGATTGTACAAATAGGTTTGGCTGGCCATTTCCATGTCTACACCCGCAGTCACCGCCTCAAACGCGGCTTCTTTTTCGCTCTCGGCAAATCCATGGGTGATCAATTGGATCACCGAATCCCAATCGCTCACCACAAAGCCAGGATACTTCCATTCATCCCGCAGTATTTTGCGGTTGAGGAAGGCATTGCCGCTTGCAGGAATTCCATTGAGGTCGCTGAAGGCGGTCATAAAGGTGGACACGTCGGCATCCACAGCTGCTTTGAATGGAGGCAATACCACATTGCGCAATTCGCTTTCGCTAATATTCACATATGCGTAGTCTTTGCCGGCTTCGCTGTAGCCGTATCCGGCAAAATGCTTGGCACAGGCGGCCATGCTCTCGTGGTGGCTTAGGTCATCTCCCTGAAATCCCCGCACCATCGCCGCGCCCAGCGCCGAACAGAGGTGTGGGTCTTCGCCGAGCGATTCTGCTATACGGCCCCAGCGGGGATCGCGGGTAATGTCAATCATAGGTGCGAAGGTCCAGTGTATGCCCGCTGATCTGCCCTCTACAGCAGAAATTCTCGCACCCTTTTCTATAAGCTTTGGATTCCAGGAGGCTGCCTGCCCCAGCGGTATGGGTAGCATGGTTTGAAATCCGTGAATGATATCACGGCCTATGAGTACCGGAATACCATTGGGACTTTCTTCTACCGCGATTCTTTGAATTTCATTGAGGGTGGCGGTATTCACCTCATTCAATATAGAACCAACCAGGCCCTCGCGCAAAGCTTTTTTCAGTCCATCAGTTATGCCTCCTGCACCATTGATTTGCGACATTTGGCCGATTTTTTCTCGGAGGCTCATTTTCGCGAGGAGATCATCGATTTTTTTCTCGATGCTCTCCGAGCTCATTTGTAGCTTTTGGTATGTGGCTGAATCTGGCATTACGCTTTTTGAGGGCTGGTTCTTGGTTTTATTTTGGACGGTTCTTCCCTTGAGCCATTCCAAATACAAGGTGGCTTAAGGCCTCTCTGATGAGAGGCATCAATCAATATTACAGGGCCTTATCTGTTCAGGACGAGCTTGCCGGTACTGGTTCTCCCATCTACCACGAAAGTGTAGAAGTAGATTCCATCGCTCAGACCTTGCGGCTCGTATACAAATTGATTTTGGCCGGAAGGCAAATAGCCCAAAGCACGCTGATCAATCACTTTTCCCGTAAGGTCGGTGAGCATAAAATTCACAGGGGCAGCTTCTCTTAGTTCGTACTGGAAAGTAGTGGAACCCGAACTGGGATTCGGAAATGCTGTAAAGCTCAATACCGCGTCTTTATCAGCGGTGGAGCTTGGCATATCGATGATGAAGTTGTCAAAAAAGTACTCATCAGAAGTGGTGTTTCCCGGATCGAAGAGAATTACAAACTGCTCAATGTCTGGAGCACCCGCAACCTCAGAGGGGTCAAAGCTCAAAGTTTGCCATTGACTGCTCACTTCCGTGTTGGCTGCCATGGCCAATATCACATCACCGCTTGCGGTTTGCAATGAGACTACAACTTCTGTAGGGGCATTTGGATCCCATACGTCGAGCATGATTTCGGAGGAAGAACCTACCTGGAGCGGGCCCGCAGGAAAACGGCCGATGATTACATCGGTTTCTTCGCCACCATTGCGCACATATCGGGCAACATGGCTGGACTCATTGCCGCTCTGATCGGGATTTTGGATGCGACGGAAATTGATACCAGAGTGAGAAAAGATAAAGTTGACATTTTGGTTGCACTCAAAATCATTGAGTATCTCGGGATTTGTTTCAACGCCTTCGCAAGGAGGATTGGCGAATTCAGGACCTCGCACATTGTCGAAGTAATAGGTGTCTCCTGTGTTGCTGTTGGGGTTGAAGAGCAGCACCAATTGATTGAGGGCATCCGCTGCCACTCCACCATCGGGAAGGTTGCTCAACTGAAAGGTGAGGGTTTCCCAGGCATTGGCCGTAGTTGTGGTGGCAGTATACTCACTGTGACGTCCGGCGGGGTAAGGATTCTGTGCGATGGATGCATTTTCGAGCGTAATCTGCACGGTGATACCTGCCGCTGGGCTCCATACATCCATGCTCATGGTTTTGTCGCCAGTCACATAAGGCGATACACTGGCCATCGTTCCCCTCATGAGGATCACGTCAAATGTCTCTGCCGGGTTGCGGGTGTACATGGCCGCCACTTGGCTGGTATTTGCGCCGCTTTGATCTGGATTTTCATTATAGGGAATGAAAACACCATTGATGAAATCATAGTTGCATCGGCGCTCATTTTCGAAATTGTCCCACATGGTCTGGGCACTAGCACTGCTCATCATTACAGTTGCTGCTAAGAAGAGGTAAAGGTTTTTCATGTTGATTGTGATTTGTTTGTGTTAGGTTAAGGAACTTGATAGACGCGCACATAGTCGACTATCATTTCTTGAGGAAAAGTCGTTGCAGGTGTTGGATTTCCAGGAAGGTTGCCCCCAACAGCTACATTGAGTATCATGTGAAAAAATTGGTCGAAAGGCCATGTAGATGGCAGTGTGGTACTGCGCGTGTTGGGCACACCAATGTCTTGACCATCCACCTGAAAGAGAATACAGTCTTCAGTCCAGATGCATGTGAACAGGTGGAATTCATCGTGGAATGATGGGTCGGGTGGCTCCGCAAGAAAATATTGTGTGTTAAAGCGCCAACGATCGTGGCCCCAATGAATGGTGCCGATCACCTCCCTGGGTTTATCTCCAAGGTATTCCATAATATCAATTTCACCGCTGCGCGGCCATACGCCGTAGACTGTGTCGGAAGGCAACATCCAAATGGCAGGCCACAGGCCTGTGCCGATAGGCATTTTTGCCCGGATATCGAAGCGACCGTACTTCCAGTCTCCACTGCCATAGCTGATCATCCGTGCCGAGCTGTATTCCCGGCCTTCAATAGGTGGAATTTCCCGTTGGGCTCGGATTACCAGCTGACCTTCATCGTTGATAAAGGCATTGTTCTCATTACGGGTGTAATACTGAAGTTCATTATTTCCCCAACCACATAGGCTGTCAGGACGATCGCAGCCGTCGCCTATTTCAAAGCTCCATTTTGTGGTGTCAATCTCGGGCCCATCAAATTCATCCGCCCAAACCAACTCCATTTCTTCAAATTCGGGGAAGACGCACCAGTCCTTTTCCTCCCGTTCCTCCTGGGTTTCGCAAGAGGTGAACAAAGCGAGCACTGTCAGGAAACTTGTGCAAGTGCTGAGAATTTTCAACCTGATGTTCATGGTGGATTTCACAATTTGATGAAGAATTTCAAATATATGTGCTCTGTACACTTTTAGAGCCATTGATAGTTACATCACACCTACATCGATACGTTTGTTTACTACATCATCAATACATCGTGTGCTTCACCTTGGTTTTTTTCTCAAACTAATAATCAGATTATAGGTGGTTTATAAAATAAAATGAAAATTGATCATACAACAATGAAATGGTTATCTTGTACACGAAAATCGAAATTCACCTTGGCAAAGTTTCTGTGTATTCTACAGCTACTGCTGTGGCCTCTCACCTTTCAAATGGAATTGGCTGCTCAAAGCCATTCTCGCAGCTTTGGCAAACCGGGCATCACCAATATTTCAAGGAATACCTACGAGGGAGGCACCCAAAATTGGTCGATAGGGCAGGACGCTCGAGGACTGATGTATTTTGGGAACAACAAAGGATTGCTGCGCTACGATGGGGAGGAATGGTTTCTACAGAGTATGCCCAACCATACGATAGTGCGTTCTTTTGCTTTTGGTGATGATGGTGTGATATATGTCGGAGCGCAACGGGAGCTTGGATACATTGCAAGTACAGAAAATGGACTTCAAGAGTACCGGAGTTTGGTATCGCTTATGCCCGAAGATAAGCGTGAGTTTGAAGATGTATGGCGCGTATTTCTCACAGATCAGGGTGTGCTTTTCTGCACTGAGAAGGCCTTATACCTATACAGACAGGATCAATTTGAAGTAATTCAGCCACCGGGAAGTCGATTTGAAAATTTCTTTGAGCTTGAGGGAGAGGTGTGGGTACAGGACAAGGATGAAGGCTTGTTCAGGTTCACAGGAACTCGATTTGAGCAGATAAATGGGAGCGAGGCCATAGGCAATGACAGGGTTGTTGCTGTGCTTCCGATGGCTCAGGATAGCAATATTGTTATCACATCGGGATTGGGTATTTGGATCAGCGATGCTCAGGGCTTAGGGCCTTGGGAGGTGGAGTTAAGTGAGTATGCCAAGATTCACAAAGCCTATTGCGCATTGCGATTATCAGACGGGCGCATTGCACTTGGTACGGCCCAGCATGGACTTGCACTGGCAGGTGAAGAAGGCTCGCTACACACAAGCATCACGAGCCAGACGGGTCTGATCAATAACACCATTTTGAGCATTTATGAGGACGCTCAGAGCAATGTGTGGTGCGGGCTGGACAATGGCTTGGCATACATTGAC
>SLDS01000237.1 GCA_007125175.1 Flavobacteriales bacterium | reverse complement strand
GGAACCACTCTCTACATCGTGAATAAGGATGCCTTGGGCAAAACAGGGCGCAAAATCCCCTCCATGCTCGACCTGGCTGTGCACGATGCCAAAGATTCCATGTACAATACCCCGCCGGTATTTTCCGTGTACACTTCCATGCTCACCCTGGAGTGGATGAAGTCCCTTGGCGGCCTTGAGGCCATGCAGGCGCGCAATGAGGCCAAAGCCAAGCTGATGTATGAAGAGATTGATCGCAACCCACTTTTTGAGGGAACTACAGCAGGCGAAGACCGCAGCACCATGAATGCCACCTTCGTGCTCAAAGACGAGGCCGCGCACAAGGAGCGTTTCGACGCGCTGTGGAATGAGGCGCGCATCAGTGGTATCAAAGGCCATAGATCTGTAGGCGGCTACAGGGCCAGTATGTACAATGCCCTCCCCATCGAGAGCGTGCAGGCACTTGTAGATGCAATGCAAGAACTAGAACGAACGGCATAAATCAACAGCATGATAGTATTGGCAAATGACGGCATCTCACCTGCCGGAAAATCGAAACTTGAAAACGCGGGCTTCACCGTGATCACCGATCATGTGGAGCAGAGCAAACTCCAAGCTTACATCAACGAGCAAGGGGTGCTGGCACTTCTGGTGCGCAGCGCCACCACGGTGCGCAAAAACCTGATCGATGCCTGTCCATCTCTGCGCTTCATAGGCAGGGGAGGGGTAGGAATGGATAATATCGACGTGGCTTACGCCCGCGAAAAAGGGCTCACCGTGGCCAATACACCGGCCAGCAGCAGCCAATCTGTTGCCGAATTGGTAGTGGCCCAGATGTTCAGCCTCGCGCGCTCCCTCTACGACAGTGAGCGGCAGATGCCTGCGAAGGGCGCCAGCGAATTCAAATCGCTCAAGAAAAAATACGCCAAAGGCAGCGAGCTGCAAGGTAAAACGGTCGGTATCGTCGGTTTTGGACGCATAGGCCGGGCCCTTGCGCGCTACTGCATGGGGATGGGTATGCATGTGGTATGCAGTGATGTACAGCAGGTGAACACCCGCCTTCAGCTCAGCATACCGAGCTATGGAGCCATCGATGTAGAGGTGGAGAAACTGCCGCTAGAGGTGCTCATTAGTCGGGCTGACTTCATTTCCCTGCACATTCCCAAGCAGGCAGATGGCTCAGCGGTGATAGGTGCCAGTGAACTCGCCAAAATGAAGAAAGGCGTCTTCCTCATCAATGCCGCCCGCGGTGGCGTCATCGATGAGAAAGCCCTTGTAGAGGCCCTCGATAGTGGCCATGTGGCAGGCGCTGCCCTGGATGTATTCGAGAATGAGCCCACACCGGATGCCGATTTGCTTAAGCACCCAAAAATTGCCTTGAGCCCGCACATCGGGGCGGCTACAGTAGAGGCCCAGGAACGCATTGGTGAAGAACTTGCCGATCTGATTATTGCCGAATTGGCAACAGCCTGATAGAAAGGTTTAAAAGCTGGAGTTTCTCTATTTATCCCGGCTCGATTGATTCGGCTGAGGTCTGACTCAGCTCGCGCAGAAAGCATTTGAGCCCGGCGGCTCATGGCACGTTCGATTTTATATCTTTGCCCCCGCCATGAAGCCCGTACAGGTACTCAACAGTGAGCAGCTCTCAATCACCCTGACGAGGCTGTGCCATCAACTCATTGAGAGGCACGGCGATTTTTCTCAATCGGCCATCATAGGCTTGCAGCCAAGAGGGGTTTTTCTCGCTGAGCGTATTGTCGAAAAGTTGATTGAACTCACCGGCTTGCCCCGCTTGCGTTATGGCAATCTCGACATCACTTTCCATCGGGACGATTTTCGCCGCAAGGCAAGCCCCATACTGCCCAGCACTACCGACATTGACTTTCAGATAGAAGAGCTCGACGTGATCCTCATCGACGATGTGCTCTACACCGGACGCAGCATACGGGCCGGTATGGATGCCATGCTGGCCTTTGGACGTCCCCGCCGTGTGGAGCTGCTCGTACTGATCGACCGACGCTTCAGCAGGCATCTGCCTGTGCAGGCCGACTACATCGGTCGTACGGTCGATAGCATTACCAGTGAGCGTGTTAGTGTGCAATGGAAGTCCAGCGATGGACAGGATCAGGTCATTCTTCACCCCGCAAGCCCAGAGCAATGACAGGACTATCGGTAAACAATTTGCTTGGCATCAAAGACCTTCAGGTAGAGGATATTCAAAGCATATTTGAGACTGCCGATAATTTCAAGGAAGTCATCAACCGCCCCATCAAGAAGGTGCCCTCCTTGCGGGAAATTACCGTTGCCAACCTCTTCTTCGAAAACAGCACCCGCACCAAGCTCAGCTTCGAGCTGGCTGAAAAGCGGCTCAGCGCCGATGTGATAAATTTTGCCTCCTCATCGAGTTCGGTGAGCAAGGGCGAAAGCCTGATCGATACCGTGAACAATATACTCGCCATGAAGGTGGATATGGTGGTGATGCGGCATCCCAAGCCCGGAGCTCCGCACTTTTTGGCGCAGCATGTGGAGGCCTCGATCATCAATGCCGGCGATGGCACCCATGAGCATCCCACCCAGGCATTGCTCGATGCCTATTCCATGCGGGAGCGCGTGGGCGATGTACAAGGGAAAAAGGTGGTGATCATCGGCGACATCCTGCATTCCCGGGTGGCTCTGAGCAATATTTTTTGCTTGCAAAAGCTTGGTGCCGAGGTGATGGTTTGTGGCCCTGCTACCTTGATTCCCAAATGGATTGAGAGCCTGGGAGTAGCCGTGAGTACCGATTTGCGCGAAGCCCTCAACTGGTGCGATGTGGCCAATGTGCTCCGCATACAGCTCGAGAGGCAGGAACTTCCTTACTTCCCTTCGCTGCGGGAATACACCATGCAGTACGGCTTGAGTAGGGCCCTGCTCGAGGGTCTCGGCAAGGAAATCGTCATCATGCATCCCGGCCCTATCAACCGGGGGGTGGAAATCACCAGCGACTTGGCAGACAGCCCCCACAGCATCATTTTGGAGCAGGTGCAAAATGGTGTAGCCGTCCGCATGGCAGTGCTATATCTCCTCGCCGGTAAGATTGAGCGCAATCCTGCTTGATTGCTTGGCTACATGCTCAGGCGATGCAGTCCTTTTTTCTTGTGTGTGTTCTGCCTTTCGGCAAAATGAAAATGGCGCAGCCGGGGAATTAAAGCCGTCGCGTACATCACATCTGTGTTAAATCTTTATCTTTGGCAGCACTTAGTCTGTAAAACCATGAAATTTAGCGTCGACACCGAAGACAAATATGCTGTAATAAGTGTGCAGCTTGAAAAACTCGATTCGCTCAGTGCCCCTGACCTCAAAACGGAGCTCGTGTATCTTATCAAAAATGGAATGCGAAATATCGTGGTGGATTTGGAGCAGGCACGCTACTGTGATTCAAGTGGATTGAGCGCCCTCCTCACCGGCAACCGCATGTGCAAAGAGCTCAAGGGCACCTTTGTGATATGCAGCTTGCAGCCCGCCGTTGAGAAGCTGGTGAAGATCTCACAGCTTACAAGTGTATTCAATATTACGCCTACCCGCAATGAAGCTGTGGATATGGTCATGATGGAGGAGATCGAACGCGAGATCGGTGGATCGGACGAGTGAGCTGAACCCTAGCGCTGAGCCCACCTTATACGCTTTTTGCCATAGAAACAGCAGGTGCTTATGCCCTGCTCTGATCAAAAGCGCTTGAACTTTGTTAAGCTTGTATTACAGTATCTGATTCTTTAACACGATCAGTGATTTGTCGCATCTTCGAATTTGGTTTAGCCCTTTTGTTTGGATCCTTTTGAACTTTTCATACTAGGCTGTGGATCGGCCACTCCTACCCGCCGTCATTCACCAACAGCACAAATACTGCGCCACCGGTCGCATGATTATCTCATAGACTGCGGCGAAGGTACGCAGCTCAAGCTTCGGCACCTGTCTATATCCATACAAGCCATTGAGCACATCTTTATCTCCCACTTGCACGGTGACCATTATTTCGGATTGCCCGGGCTCCTGAGCACCATGCAAATGCTGGGACGCAAAAAGCTTATCCATATCTATGCCCACGAGGAGCTTAAGGAATTGATGATGGCCCAAATGCGCATTACAGGGCAGTACCTGCGCTTTCCACTCGAGTGGCATATTATCCCAAAGAATTCTGAATTTCAGAAAATTGCTGATCTCCCCGGTCTTGAAGTCTTTACCTTTCCCCTCAAGCACAGCATAGCTACCAATGGATTCCTCTTTCGCGAAGCAGAAAAAGAACGCAATATTCGCCCCGAATGCATCGAGCGCTATGATATTCCCTACGTACGCATTCGCCAAATAAAGCAAGGTGCCGATTACACCTTAGCCGATGGAACGGTCATAGCCAATGAAGAGCTCACCCTTGACCCACCTCCGAGGCGCAGCTATGCCTTCTGCTCTGATACCGCCTTTGCAGAAGCCACTGCAGGCTATGTGACTGGTGTAGACCTCTTGTATCACGAGAGCACCTTTCTGGAGGGGGAGCGTGCACGTGCCCGGAAGACCATGCACTCTACTGCAAGAGATGCCGCCGAAGTGGCCCGAAGTGCCGGAGCCGGAGAATTGCTCCTCGGGCATTTTAGTGCACGTTACCGAGGGCTCGAAGCATTTGCCCGTGAAGCGGAGGAGGTATTCCCGGCCGTCCGCATCGCCGAAGAGGGAACGAGCTATCCCATAGGCCCTGTTCAAAAATAAATTTGCGGTAAAACCGGGCAGCAGTATCTTTGTTATTTAAAAGTAATCTAAATAAAATTGGCCGAGTCCATCGCTGAAATGGCAAAAATCAAAGTTGCATTGGCGGACAGCAGTAGGTTGATCCGCACGGGTTTGGATTTGGTTCTCGCTCAAGAGGACGACATCGAGGTGGTGGGTGAAGCTGACAATGCCCAACAACTTGTAGAGCTTTTGCATTCCTTCCAGGTGGACGTGGTGCTCATAGATTTTACATCCGAAGGTTTTGCCCTGGAGCGTATTGCCGAGCTAAGTCAGGGCTTTCCCGATACCAAAATCGTGGCCATCACCACCGATCAAGAGGGGCAGACCATCATCAATGCGCTTAAGGCCGGGGTGACAAGCTATATCAAAAAGGATTGTGACTTCGACGAAATAGTATCAAGTGTGCGTGAGACCGCTCGCGGAGATAAATTCTTCTGCGGAAAAATTCTGGAAACCATACGCCGGGTAAATATAGATGTGGATGGTCAGGACTGGTCTTCTTTCAACTGTGAGCCCGTGCAGCTCTCTGATCGCGAGCAGGAAATCATTACATTCATAGCAGAGGGATTTACCAATACAGAGATCGCCGAGCGCCTCTTTTTGAGCCCACACACCGTCAATACCCACCGCAAAAATATCATGCACAAGCTCGGCGTGAAGAATACGGCCGCAGTGGTGATGTATGCGGTCAAATCCAATCTTGTGAATGTGAATAAGTTTCTCTTTTCTTCCAGAGAACCTTGAGCCCATTACCTCCACCTGACACAAGGTGGAATGGGCTGAGCATCATCTAAGCAGCTTTTTTTTAGCTTTGCCGCAGTATGAAACTCATTGCAGATAGCGGTTCTACCAAGACCGATTGGATCCTTATGAGCTCTTCCGGGGTTCGCTATGATTTCAAGAGTGAGGGGATCAATCCCTTTTTTCACACTCCTGATACAGTGGCCAAAACCCTCAGAGCAACCTCATTCGAGCCCTTCTCCCATGCGGATGTAGATGAGGTATATTTTTACAGTGCCGGCACCAGCAATACACACAATCAGCGCATCATGCAGGAGGGCTTCCGACAGGTGTTTCCCAAGGCACATCTGGAATTGATGCATGACTTGCTAGGTGCGGCGAGGGCGCTTTTTCAGCATGACAATGGCATTGCCTGCATATTGGGAACAGGCAGCAACAGTTGCCTCTACATTGACGATAAGATCACGATGAATCTCGGTGGGCATGGCTACATCCTCGGCGATGAAGGCAGTGGCATGCACATTGGCCGCAAGGTCTTGCGCGACTTTATGAGCGACCTCATGCCCGAAGATATCAAGGAATTGTTTGATAAGGAGTTTGGCTTGAGTAAAGACGAAATCAGCTTCTCGGTTTACAAGAAGACTTTCCCCAACCGCTACCTCGCTTCCTTTAGCGTATTCGTCCAAAAATATGTTGATCACCCCTATTTCGCCGCGCTTGTAGATGACGCTTTCAGCAAATTTCTGGACCGCTACATATTGCAATATCCCGACTATACGGACTATCCCATTCGCGTCTTGGGCTCAATCGGATACTATTTCGAGCCCGAGCTCAATAAGTGTGCAGCGGAGCGCGATCTCAGCATCGATCACATCATCAAGTCGCCTATTGAGGGCTTGCTGAAGTTTCACAGCGATGGGCTTTGAGCCAAAAGGCATTGCCAGAGAGCAGAATCGACTCAATAGGTGTAGCTGAACCGCTTCCTCGTCTCGTTATTGGCGTGATCGATAAGGCGTATTTCCAGCTCATTTTTACCTGCTTGGAAATCTGCTTTGGCCACATCGAGCATTAGCAACTGCTTTTTCGGTTCATACTCGGTGAGTACCCATTGGCCATTGAGCCATGCATCAATTTTGGCCAGGCCTGAGTGGGCATCTTTGATCGCGAATCCCAAGACCTGCTTTCGTCCGACCTGCCCGCCGCCCGAATACTTATTTGCCGTAAGGCTGGGCGCAATGCTGTCTGCCATCAAGCAGTATCGACCGAAGTCTTTGCTGCGGATGGAGTAAAATCCATCTTTGAGCTCCCCGCTGATGTAGGAGGGGCCACCTGTGCCGGCGAATCGAGCGGCGATCAGATGCTTCTGCAGCCTTTCGGGTACATCTTTTGCAGAAATGCTCAGCCGCATGGCCTTGTCCAGAGGCACACTGCCTTCGTGAATCTGATAGTATGGACTGAGGCTGGCAGCGGTAGGCATCTCTCGCCCAAATTGAAACTTGAGGTCTTCGTAGAGGGCTTTTGCGGGCAGCTCCAGGGCGAGCTCATCCTCGTATTCAAAGGTATTCACGCGCTCCCGATCAAAGTAGGCATCGTACGTGCCTTGCACCGGCAGCTTGCCATTGGGTGTGTCGAGCGATTCGAATTGAAATTCAAGTACTGAGGTATTGCCGTAGGCATCGCGGCATGTGTAGCGCACCTCGTGTATTCCCTTTTCGGGAAAAAAGATGAGGCCATCCTGTGGACTGATTTGCGCGTAGATTTCGAGCTCATTGCCGGGTTCGCGAAAGGATTTGTGGTAATGCCAGCCCCGCTGGTGAAAGGCCTGGTAATCCTTGTAGCAGTTGATCTGTCGGCTGGTGGAAAAGTCGAGTTCATCAAAGCGCTGTTCGCAAATGAGTTCCCCATCTACCTCGAGGGTCAGCTCGTAAATTCCGCACTTATTGGGATAGCCATCGAGGAAGTCAAGGGCATGCAGGGAGAGTCCTACTGCTCCGTATACCGCAATGCTCTGTCCGGCCTTGAGGCGGTAGCTTCCGGCCTCTCCGAGCACCACGAAGCTCCTCGCCTGTGCAGTGCCGTTTACCAGTGAAGTATCGCTCTTGGGGTGAAAGCGCACCCCTCTGATGCGCGGAGGGATATTGTCGGTGATGTCAAAGCCAAAGTGCAGGGGGTTCTGCGGCCTTTGGTTGGTGCTCTTCCTGATCTCGAAATGGAGGTGGGGCCCTCCGCTGCTGCCGGAGTTGCCGCTGCGTCCGATCTCCTCGGCACGGCTTACGGGAATGGGCGGATCGGGATGGAAGTCAACCTTGTACGATTCCTGTCGGTACTGCTCGGCCATGCACACCTCATCGATTTTTTCTGAAAAGCTGCTCATGTGTGCGTACACGGTGGTGTAGCCATTTTCGTGCTCGATGTACAGCACCTTACCGTAGCCCCAGGGCGATACTCCTATGCGCACCACCTTGCCCGATTCGGCGGCCCGGATCACATGGCCCTCAGTGCCACCTGTCTTGATGTCGATGCCCGTATGGAAATGGTTGCGCCTCAATTCGGCAAAATTTCCCGAAAGGAAGAGTGGTATATCCATGGGAGGATGAAAATCGGGTAGCTCTGATTTCTGAGCCATGCCTTGCGGCCCTGCACAGAGCAGCAGCAGGCCGAGCCAGATGGTCAGCACACGCAGCGTGGGGCTTGTAGGTCGATTTTTGTTCATAGCCTTGGAGAGCCACAGCCTTTTCGGCGGGAAAGGGCTGAGGGCGAAGATAGCCCTGTACAAGGATTGTTCCGATCTATCATTTGGGTGATTTTGCACAGCATTGCGTGAAAACTATTTTGGGATCGCTGTGAAATGATTTTGTTTATCGTGCTGTCAAAATTACATTTGTAGCGATTTTTTAACTTCAGCACAGCTCTCTGAATGAGTAAGCCTTCGGAACGTAGCCAAGCCCTGATTACAGGACTTGAGAAGATAGCGAGCCACATGGCACAGTTGGAAAAAGACAATGCCGGACTGCGTACACAGGTGTCGCACGCCCAGCAGCAACTGGCCGAGAAGGATGTTCACATTGAGGAGTTACAGTCGGAGTTGAAGCGCCTCAAATTGGCCAAAGCCGTAGTGACAGCAACGGGTGACAAGGCCGAAATGAAGCACCGAGTAAGTGAAATGGTGAAGGAGATAGACAAGTGCATTGCCTTACTCAACAGGTAGTAGACTAGCTTATGAGCGATTTGTCAATAAAAGTAAGCATCGGAGGACGCATCTATCCCATCACGGTTTCTGCCAGTGAAGAGGATAAGGTACGCGCTGCGGCTGTAAGGGTAGAAGAAAACCTCAAGCAGCTGCAAAATAGCTATGCTGTGAAAGACAAGCAGGATTTGCTCGCCATGACCGCCTTGCAATTTGCCACGCAGAGCGGTAATCCGACCGGTAAAGACGAGGTGCCCATACCCGAAGCCGATCTGGATAAAATGGAAAAGCTGGTCAAGTCCATGTTGTAAGGTTTTGTAATTGTCAGCCATTCCTTTGCCGCTAAACCAATACCGGCTACTTTGAGTCCGGTATTTAAAACGCAAGATATGGATATGGACATCACCTCCTTGATGATAGGCTCCCTGGCAGGCCTGCTTCTAGGAGGAGCAGTGGCTTGGCTGGCCCTCAATACCCTTCTCACCAAAAAACGGGCCTACATACTGTCGGAGGCAGAGAAAGAAGGGGAAGCCATCAAAAAGGAAAAAATACTGCAGGCCAAGGAAAAGTTTCTGCAGCTGAAGGAGGAGCACGAGAAAGTGATCAAGGACCGCAACCGCAAGATGCAGTCGGCGGAGTCTAAACTGAAATCGCGTGAAGCTCAGGTGAGCAAGCACGCCGAAGAAAACAAGAAGAGCAAGCGCGCCAATGACAGGGAGCGCGAAGAGCTACAGCGCATGCGGGAGGTCTTCGAAGGCAAAAGCAAGGAGGTGGAAAAGGCCCTCGCACGGAATGTAAAGCAATTGGAAAAAATCTCCAATCTCTCTGCCAATGATGCCAAAGATGAACTGCTGAAAACCCTCAAGGATGAGGCGCGCACCGAAGCCATGAACCACATCAAAACCATCATGGATGAGGCCAGGCTTACTGCGAGTGCCGATGCCAAAAAGATCGTGATTCAAAGCATCCAAAGGGTGGCCACGGAGCATACCGTTGAGAATGCCGTCTCGGTATTCAATATCGAAAACGATGAAATCAAAGGCCGCATCATCGGTCGCGAAGGGCGCAATATCCGCGCATTGGAGAGCATTACCGGTGTGGAAATCATCGTAGATGATACCCCCGAGGCCATTATCCTTTCCTGCTTCGACCCCGTGAGGCGGGAGGTAGCAAGGCTATCGCTCCACCAACTGGTGACCGATGGACGTATACATCCTGCCCGCATCGAAGAGGTGGTCAACAAGGTGAGTAAGCAATTGGAAGATGAAATAGCTGAGATCGGTAAGCGTGCCTGCATAGACCTTGGCATACACGGCTTGCACCCCGAGCTGATCCGCATGGTGGGGCGTATGAAGTACCGCAGCTCCTACGGCCAAAACCTCTTGCAGCACAGCCGTGAAGTAGCCAACCTATGCGCTACCATGGCCTCCGAACTGGGGCTCAACCCCAAGGTAGCCAAGCGGGCAGGGCTGCTACACGATATCGGCAAGGTGCCCGAGGATGAGCCTGAGCTGCCACACGCATTGCTGGGCATGAAGCTGGCTGAAAAGTATGGCGAAAAGCCCGAGGTGTGCAATGCCATTGGCGCTCACCACGATGAGATCGAGATGACCGGATTGATATCGCCCATCGTACAGGTATGCGATGCCATATCTGGAGCCCGACCCGGCGCACGTCGCGAGGTGGTGGAAAGCTATATCAAGCGGCTCAAAGACTTGGAAAATATGGCGCTGAGCTATCCCGGAGTCACCAAGAGCTACGCCATACAAGCGGGCCGCGAGCTCCGCGTATTGGTGGAAAGCGAGAAGGTAAGCGATGAGCAGGCTGACCTCCTGAGCTTCGACCTTTCCCAGCGCATTCAGAATGAAATGACCTATCCCGGGCAGGTAAAAGTGACCGTGATCAGGGAAAAGAGGGCTGTGAACTACGCAAAGTAAGTCCTCATTTTGAACACCCTCCGAAACAAGCGCGTACTGATCACCGGCGGAGCAGGCTTCATCGGTTCCAATCTGTGCGAATCCATGCTCCTTGCCGGCAATGAGGTGGTATGCCTCGACAATTTTGCCACCGGCAAGCGCAGTAATGTAGCGGAATTCGAGGGCAATCCCCGCTTTGAGTTGGTGGAGGGAGATATCCGCGATCCCGGCATTTGCCGAAAGGCGATGGAGGGCTGTGACCTGATACTGCACCAAGCGGCCCTTGGCAGCGTACCCCGCAGCATCAATGATCCACTTACGTCAAATGATGTGAACATCACGGGTTTTCTCACCATGCTGCACAGCGCCAGGGAAGTGGGAATCAAACGCTTTGTGTACGCAGCCAGCTCGAGTACATACGGCGATAGCAAAGCACTGCCAAAGGTGGAGGACGTGATCGGCTTGCCCTTGTCACCTTATGCTGTCACCAAATACGTGAATGAGCTCTACGCCCATGTATATCACCAGCTTTTTGGTATGGACATCATCGGCCTGCGCTACTTCAATGTGTTTGGAAAGCGGCAGACGCCCGATGGGGCATATGCTGCCGCGATACCCAAATTTATCAAGGCATTTATTGAGCACCGGAGCCCTGTATTGCACGGCGACGGCACCCAAACCCGCGACTTCACCTACATAGCCAATGTGGTGCAGATGAACCACCTCGCTGCTACCACCACCCGCCCCGAAGCCCTCGGAAAGGTGTACAATGCCGCCTGTGGCGACCGCACCAATCTGCTGGATTTGGTGCAAATCATCCGGGAGGCGCTCCTGCCATTTGACCCTGCCATTGCCGATGTACCGATTGCTTTTGGGCCACCCCGACAGGGCGATGTGCGCGACAGCCTGGCCGATGTGAGCCGCGCCAAGCGTCTGCTCGGATATAAGCCCACCCATCGATTGAAGGAAGGGATACAAGAGGCGATAGGGTGGTATTGGCATAACCTCTCAGAACAAGAGGGTGGTGATGCTTGAAGCACTTACCCGACCTGCTTTTGATCCACTCTGCGCGGATCGGGTACTTGGCGGGTGTAGGCCACCTACTTTTTGAAAGCAGACTGGAATGGCGCGAATACTCACATATTTCACCCGATCCGAATTCGCCAGAAACGTTGGGGTGATGTTTTCGGGCAATGCCTTGGCCTTATTGCTGCCTTTCCTGCTGGCCCCGCTCATCTCGCGCATTTACACCCCCGAAGATTTTGCCAGCTATGAGCTCTTTGTGAAGTTGGTGACCCTGGTAGCCGTGGCGGCTTCACTGCGTTTTGAGTTTGCCATTTTACTCCCCAAGGAGCGTGATGAGGCCCTCGCCATAACGCGTCTTTGCTTTCGGGTACTGATTTGGGTCACCCTCATCAGCGGCACCGCCTTTATTGTGATGCGGGGCCCTATTTCCAGGCTGCTCAACAATGCTGACATCGCTCATTTGCTTTGGCTATTCCCAGTGGGAGTTTTTTCGCTGGGTGCGCTCAACATCATGAACCAATACCTCATCCGTGACCGTTCCTTCAAGGAAGCTTCTCTTGCAAAGATCACCTCTGCTGCCGGAAACAATGTGGGAAAGTACGGCCTCGGACTCTTCATGGCCAATCCCCTTGGGCTCACCATTGGGCACATACTCGGCGCTGTGATTCCGCTTGCTTTTATGGCCAGGTTGAAGCGCCTTCGAAGGGTGGTTTTACACAAGCGAGATGAGCGCTATGGCGCTACTGCTTTGATGCGCAAGTACAGGGATTTTCCCCTTGTCAATTCCACACACGCTTTTTTTCAGGAAGGCCAGCAGACCTTGCTTCTGGCCTTGATCTCTGCCTATTACGGCGAGCTTGCTCTCGGCCTGTTTGCTTTTTCGCTGCGTTACCTGCGCGTGCCCCTTGTGGTTTTTGGCACCTCTATCTCACAAGTGCTCAATGAGAAATGGGCCAGAGATCTCAATGAAGGAAAACGCATAAGGCAGTCGGTGATCCGTGTATTGCTGGGCCTGACAGCGCTGGCCATTATCCCATTCACAGTCTTGTTCTTTTTTGGTGAGCCCATTTTCGCATTCGTATTTGGTGAGCGATGGGCTGAGGCCGGGCTGTATGCCGAGATCATGGCCCCTTGGTTGTTTTTTAATTTTACGGTGAGCCCGATCAGCACCATTCCTATCTTGCTCAAGCGACAGGGAGCTTTCTTCCGAATTGCCGTGGTGGCCGCTATATTGTCCCTGTCGGCCCTTTGGTACATGGGGCTGGAAGGCTTCGCCTTTACGGAAGTATTGTGGGTATTGACCTTCATCAATGCCGGCATCATGGTGTACATCATGCTCTGGTTGATTCATATCTCAGGCCTATCGAGGCAGCAAGATTGAGTGGGTCGCTTTAGCAAAAATGCCGGCCGAAAAGATGGGAAGTGGGGCCGGGGCGCTCCGATTCAAAAAAATATCCCAATTTTACGCAATGGGTTTAATGAGTGCCTTGCGTCGGGTGGTGCACAGAAGCTATTTCAAGCTTCGCGGAATGAAAATTGGATCCGGAGCGGCCGTTCACATTAGCACCGATGTGCATCATCCATCGCGGGTGGCGATTGGTGAGAATAGCACCATCTACAAGCATGCAAGTATTTATCCCACTGCCAAGGGTTCCTTCCGCATGGGAAAGCGCTCGCATACTGCTCCCTATGCTTATTTTTTGATAGCCGACAATCATTTGACCCTGGGCGATGATGTCGCGATAGGCCCATTCTGTGTCTTTGTCTGCCACTCCAATGCTGCCCGCAGCAAGGGCGCAATCTTCTCCCAAAATTATGAAGATGGCGATATTCGGATTGGCAACAATGTATTCATCGGGGCACACTGCACCTTCCTTCCGGGGACGGTAATCGAAGACCATGTGGTGGTAGCTGCCCAATCGGTGGTGAAGGGGCGCCTGGAGAGCCATGCCATATTCGGCGGAGCACCTGCGAGGCTGCTTAAACGATTGGACAGGGAATGATGGCGAGAAAACAAGCATTCTTCTTCACCAATAATGCACTCTCCAAGGCCATGCTGCTCAAAGTCGTGGGAAGGTTGCTGCTGGCTCGAGGCAAATCCATGGCTCAGCGTGTCAGAGGAATCATAAGCGATTTTTTTGGCATCGAGCCTTCCCGGCTTTATCTCTTCGCTGCGGGCCGCATGGGGGTGTACACCTTGCTGAAATCCCTCGATATGCGCCCGGATGAGCATGTGATAGTGGCCGGCTATACCTGTGTGGTGCTGAGCAATGCAGTGAAATTTGCCGGTTGCCAGATACGCTACGTGGATGTGCGAAAGGACGATTTCAATATCGACACCGACAAGCTCCTGCAGGTGATCGATAGCAATAGCCGGGTGCTCATCGCTCCCCACAATTTTGGAATCCCCTATGGTGATATCGACCTGATCAAATCCCGCTACCCGGAGCTCATTGTCATTGAGGATGTGGCACATAGTTTCGGTTCCAGAGATGCCAATGGCAGGCTCTGTGGCCGACTGGGAGATGCCTCCTTTTTCAGCTTGGAGTATTCCAAACCCATCACCTCGGGCTTGGGAGGGATCCTGCTGATCAACAATCCGGAGCTTCAAGCCGCTTTTCGCAAAAGATATGAGGCGCTTCCATACTTTCCCCTGTCGACCAGCCTGAAAATCCTATTGAGCCTTCTCGCCTTGAATCTCACATACACGCGAAAAAGCGATTTTTTTCAAAGGGCAGCTTCGCGCTTGCTGCGCAGCCTTGGCCTCCAATACGGCACCTCGCAGGGGGAAATCGATGGTCGCAAGCCCGAGCACTATCCCGCGAAGCTTCGGCACTTTTTGGCTGCTATTCTGCTACCGCAAATGGAGGAAATCGAGCCCATCAATCAGCGGCGCAAAAGACTTGTTGAGAGCTATGCAGAAGCCTTTTCTGCCTACAGGGATATTGAGCCGCTTTCGCAAAAGGGTGAAGTGATGGTACGCTATCCCATCCTCTTCAAGGAGCATGTGCAAAAGGCCCAAGTTGATGCCATCAAGCGCGAGGCAGCCGATGCCGGGCTGAGGCTCGGAGAGTGGTTCAATGATGTGGTACATCCTTCAGGTTCCTACCGCTACGGCTATGAGGCGGGCAGCTGTCCGGTAGGGGAGTTCATTGCTTCCCGAATCATCAACCTTTCGGTAAATGCGCATTACCCGCCGCGCGATTCGGACATCAATGAGCTCAAGCAAATTTTTGAAAAACATGGAATCAGCTAAGTGGTGAAGACCTATAAATTGATGATCATCAGCGCTCCCGGTGTGCACCTGGCAAGCTTTGCCGGGCTCATGAACGAAGCCGGACTCAGCCTGCACATTGTGAGCAGTGCCAAGCCGGAGCTGCCCTTTGATTTCGGATTCACCAAAGTGGCATTTTCGCTCAAAGACCCCCGGCATTATGGCGCAAGCCTCAAAGCTATGCGAAAGGCCCATCGGGAATTTGCGCCCGACGTGGTGCATGTACATCAGCTCAATAGCGTGGCCTTTTTTGCCATTAAGGCCCTGCATAAGTTGGGCAGCCCGATCGTAGCCACGGCATGGGGCTCAGATGTGCTGGTGCAGCCGCAGCGCAGTTTTCTGCACCGCAGCTTGATGCGCTATAGCCTTAAGCGAGCCGGGGCATTTACTTCCGACAGTGCCCATATGGCCCGTGTGATGCAGCAGTACCTTCCGGAGAAAAAGCTCGACGTAGTGGTATGCAATTTTGGCGTAAAGCCCGAACCTGTGGATCTGCCCAAGGAAGACATCATCTACTCCAACCGGCTGCACAATCCGCTGTACCGCATCGACAAGGTGATCGATGCTTTCGAGCGCTTCTCGAGCAGCGGAGAGGGAACCGGGTGGGAGCTGGTAATTGCTGCTACAGGTTCCGAGAGCGAAAAGCTGAGGGCCCGAGCGGAAGCCACAGGGGTGGCGGAGCGAATCCGCTTTCTGGGTTGGCTCCCCGCTGCCGAAAACAGAGCTTGGTACGCCCGCTCAAAGGTGTGGGTATCGGTGCCGGAGAGCGATGCCACGGCCATATCTCTGCTGGAGGCCATGTATTATGGATGCTTTCCGGTACTGTCAGATTTGCCCGTGTCGCCGGAGTGGGTGGATCATGGGCGCAATGGCCGCATTGTTAAAGATTTGGATTCCAACTTTCTTGAAGGTGTATCAGCGGTAGATTTTAACGCTGTGGGCCGCATTAACCAAGCTATTGTACAAGAACGTGGCACCCACGAAGCTGCCATCAAAGCATTTACAGGCTTGCATTTAAGGCTCATGGAGCAGGAGTCATCAAATCACCCGCCGAAAAATCAATAGCTTTGCACCGTTCAATCCCGATTCGCTTGGGCGGTTTGGGATCAAAAGCAAAATATGGCTGTAAGGGTTTGTCACCTCACTTCTGTACATGGGCCCCACGATACACGGATATTTCAGAAAATGTGTTGTTCTCTGGCCAATGCTGGCTTTGAGGTGTATTTGGTTGTGGCCAATGCACAGAGTGAGGTACGCAGCGGGGTGCGGATTGTAGGTGTTGAAGTGCCATTTGCCGGAAGGCTGAGCCGCATGCGCAAGGCAGCTAGGGCGGTCTACGATAAGGCTCTGGAGCTCGATGCAAGCCTTTACCACATTCACGACCCTGAGTTGCTTCCCTATGCCCTCAAGCTGCAAAAGAAGGGTAAAAAGGTCATCTTCGATAGCCATGAAGATGTGCCTGCGGATATTCTCGACAAATC
>SLDS01000113.1 GCA_007125175.1 Flavobacteriales bacterium | reverse complement strand
CATGGATTGTAGTGGGCAGGGCTCGCTTCGGTTTTTATCTGCTCCAGGTAGGCCCTGATCTCGCTCTTGTGCACAATGCTGCCTTGATTGAATGGATTGATGTAAAAAAGCACATCGGCTTGCTCCGCCTCGGGTCCATCCCTTTGCTCCAGGAAGCGCATGATATTGTACTCATCCACGTAGGCGAGGATAAAGTGATTGGGCAGGTTGACACCGTAGATGGGTACACCCACGCTCTGCGCCAAAATGATGTAAACGATGCTCAAGCTCAGTGGATTTCCTTTCTTACTCTCCAATACGGTATTGATGTAAGAATTTTGCGCGGCATGGTAATTCTTCTTATTGCCGCGAAATCCGTGCATCTCGTAGATGATGTGATTGAAAACCTTGACCTTTTCCAAGGCGGTGAGCTCGTCATTGAGCTCCAGCCATATGTCCTGCCTGAGCCGGTTCACCCGGTCGCGCACCTCTATCTCATCCAGATCGGGGTACTGATAGCGGGCCACAAGCAGGCTTCCCTCTAGCAGGTCTTCACCGCCTTCGGCCACCCATTTCTTCAATCCCCGATGCACGGCATCGTATTGGATTTTGTGGATCATGTCCTCGATGCGCTGCTGAAATTCCTGCCCAAAGGAATTGAGCTCCCACAGGTTTTCCAGGCGGGGAATGATGTCCTCACCATGAGCGATGATCCTCTCCTTAACATGCGTGTAAATCAAATCGTCCGGATCATCGATCAGCTGCAAGAGTGCATCGATTTCTTTGGCTTTCATTTGCTCATACATACGCTCGGAGGGCTTCATTTGTTGTAGGCTAAAATTAGCGGAGCCATCCATGGCCCTGGATTTTTTCCCTCCGATTTATGAGCATGAAGCTGTTAATCCAAGATACACAGTGCTGGCAGTTCTGCTGCTTACCTGCTGATGTGGCCCAATGCGGGCTTTTTGGCAGTGCGAGCCAATGCAAGCTTGCGCACGTCACTGCACCTTTCACTTTGGACTGCTCTCAATGGACTTGAGCTAAGGAACAAATTGGGTTCTTGGGGATAAACTGGAAACCTTCTTGCAGAGTTCTCAAAGCACGCGCTCCAGCACTTTGTCGATCAGCACTTGCATGCGCGGCTTGTAGTCTTCGAGAAATGCGCCCTTTTGCCGATTGGCGATAATGAGGCATACGGTGGTGCACTCGTGGCCCAGCAGTCCACCCAGTGCAAAAAGGGCTGAACTCTCCATCTCGTAGTTGGCCATGGGAATGCCATGAAAAGAAAAGCTGCCCATGCGCTCATTGAGCTCCGGAAAGGAGGGGGCAATGCGCAGGGCCCTGCCCTGAGGACCGTAAAATCCGCATGCCGTGGCCGTGATGCCCTGCACAAAGCCTTCTTGAAAAAGAGCGCCCGCAGCCCTGCTGCCACGCACCGCATAGGGACTAAAACCCCCGATTGACCATTGGCAATGTGCGCGATAGGCTTCCAGCAATTCCACTTCATCGGCCTCAAACTGCCCATTGTAAAAATGCATTACTCCATCCAAACCGATCGCATAGGCCGAGTGTACGAAGCTCCCCACATCGATATCCGCATTGAGGGCCCCGCTCGTTCCGATGCGCACGATGCGCAGGGGGCGACGCTCCTTGCGCTCCACGCGATTGGCGAGGTCAATATTGCGCAGGGCGTCGAGCTCATTGAGCACGATATCTATGTTGTCGGTGCCTATGCCGGTGCTGAGGGCGCTAATCCGCTGCTCACCGATGCGCCCCGTTAAGGTCACAAATTCCCGATTGGCCACCCGATGCTCCACGCTGTCAAAACGCTGAGCAATGCTCTCCACCCGCGCCGGGTCACCGGCTATCAGCAGGGTATCGGCTATCTGATCGGGGTGGAGGCCCAGGTGGTAAATGCTGCCGTCTGGTTTGCACACCAATTCAGATGGAGCAAAGTGCCTTTGGCTTGTATTCTCTATGGCTTTCATGCGCTAAAGATAGTACCTGTCTGCCTTTCGGCAAATGGAGACCGCTCTGTACTGCCATTTTGCGGAAGCGCAAGCGATAAGCACAATGCCCGCTGCAGTCCTTTCATCACCTTGAAGAATTTTTCAAATACCCCAAAAGAGGTATTGGGACATCTCCCTTGCGACTTTACTTTTGCCTCGCTATTGAGAATAAGTCTAAATAGTGTCTGTCCATACTGTCCGCTAGCGGCGTTGCACTTGTTCTAAAAACAGTCATTGACTTGAGTCAACTCCTTGATTTTTAAAACTGCATGCGCCTTGCTATCGAACAGTCTGATCCAGCCACTCGACTAAAAGAACAGACTCTAAATAAATGAAAAGCCTTCGCAGCAGCTCTGGAATAGTCCTCACGGCTCTCTTGGTATTGTTTCTTCACCTCGATCTGAGGGCCCAGATGGCTGCTTTTACTTTGCAAGGTCGGGTACTCGACGCCTCGGGCGAGCCTATCCCTTTCGCCAATATCTACATTCCCGAAGCCAATTTTGGCAGCAGCAGCGACTTCCACGGCCGCTACAGCCTACGTGGTCTCAAGCCGGGACTCTACACTGTACAAGCCACAGCCATGGGTTACGAGCGGAGGGAGCAAGTGATCGACCTCAGCAAGGAGCATGTGGAACTTTTAGACCTTATCCTCACGGAAAAAGCCTACGCTATTCCTCAATTTGAGGTAACCGGATCGCGCAATTACAGCCTCAGGAGGCTGCCGGGCTCTGCTTCGCGCATCGATAAAAAAGAAATTGAGCAGTTGGCACCACTGAGCGGCAACGAGCTATTCCGACGCGTGCCCGGTGTACACGTTGTGGACGAGGAGGGGGCAGGCCTGCGCACCAATATTGGCATCCGTGGTCTCGATCCCGCCCGCAGCCGTGGGGTACTCATGCTCGAAGACGGCATACCCATCGCCCTCAATCCTTACGGCGAACCCGAGATGTATTTCACTCCTTCCGTAGACCGCATGGCCGGGGTAGAGGTGATCAAAGGTGCGGGACAAATCGCCTACGGCCCGAGAACCATCGGCGGGGTGGTGAACTACCTCACCCCCGAGCCCCCGGAAGAGCAGGAAGTGGGCCTCCGTCTTCAGGGCGGACAAGGAGGCTACTTCAGCGGCCTGCTCAGCTACGGCAATACCACAGGCAATACAGGGGTCTATCTCAGCTTCCTCCGCCGACAGGCCGACGACTTGGCCGGAGCAGAGTTTCAACTCAATGATCTCAACCTAAAGGTGCAGCACAAGCTGAGCTCCAAGTCCACCATCGGCTTGAAGGTCGGGATATACAATGAATCCTCCAATAGCACCTACCTCGGACTCACCCAATCCATGTGGGATATGGGGGGCATGGACTTCGTCCGAATGGCACCCGAGGATCTTTTGCGTGTAAACCGCTACAGCTTCAGCGCCTACCACAATGTAAATTTCAATGAGCGCACAGAGCTGCGCACCACATTCTACGCCTACACCATCGACCGCAACTGGCGACGTCAAGATTTCTCAAATGATGGCGGTCGCAGCGACCTCACCGGAGTGGTATGGGGAGACCCGAGCATCATCGATGGTGCTGTATACATGCGCAATGGCAATGGTCACCGCAATCGATCCTTTAATGTGGCAGGGCTGGAGAGCAAGCTCCGGCACAAGCACGAGACCCTCGGCCTGCGCAATGAATTGCAAGTAGGCACCCGCCTGCAATATGAAGACGCCCATGAATCTCGCATCAACGGAAGCTACCCATCGGCCCTCAGCGGCGATATGGTCAATCAGGAATTGCGCACCGGACGCGCCATGAGCGCCTTCGCCGAAAACAAAATCTGGCTGCGCGAAAACCTGGTCTTCTCCCTCGGCCTCAGGGGTGAGCTCTACGACTACGAACGCGAAATACAACGCAGTTCTCGGCGTGACACACTCGTGAGCGCCGGCAATCAGGTGGCGGCTCTCATACCCGGAGCAGGACTCAACTACAGCGTGAGCAATAGAACCACACTCTTTGCCGGAGTGCATCGAGGCTTTGCCCCGCCAAGGCTTAAGGATGCAATCACTGCTGAAGGAGAGGTATATGAGCTCGGTGCCGAATTGAGCTGGAGCTCTGAGCTCGGCGTGCGCAGCAGCCCCTTCTCATTCCTCAGCCTGGAGGCCACGGCCTTCCACATGGATTTTGAAAACCAGATCATTTCTGTGAGCGAATCTGTTGGCGGCCCAGGATCGGGCCTTGTCAATGGCGGTCGCACCCTGCACCGCGGTCTGGAACTGGGTGCCATCCTCTCCATAGCCCAGCTGGCTGATTTGCCCTTTAGCCTCGATTGGGATATCAATGCCACTTATGTAGATGCACAGTTCAGCGCCGATCGCTTCGTGGTGGAGGGGGAGGAGCAAATCAATATCCGCGGCAACCGCACCCCCTATGCACCCGAATACCTGCTTTCATCAGCCCTTAGCTTTGAGTCGCCCAGTGGCATTGCCTTGAGGCTCACGGCCACCTATGTAGGCGAACAATTCACCGACCCCATCAACAGCCGCGAGCCCAGCCCTGATGGCCGAGACGGACTCCTCTCTGACTACCTGATTCTGGATGCCACAGCGCGATACCGCCTGCCGGGCACTTCGGTGGCCTTCACACTCTCTTGCAAAAACATCACCGACGAGCGCTTTATCGCTTCTCGCCGACCTCAAGGCATACGTCCAGGCCTTCCCAGATTCATCACTGCTGGCGTGAGCTTGCAATTTTGATTTCGAGCCTTGGCCGCTATCTGCAGTAGCAATGGAGCAGCCTTTCCATGAATGCAATTCCCAGGGTGCTATTTGCGACTTTCATAACTTTGTAGCAGGGCCTTTTGAAGACCATTTGGCCCCGTGCACAAATTATGCGCATATACCTCCTTTCCGGTCTCGGCGCCGATCAGCGCCTCTTCGGGCAGCTCGATGCAGGCACGCATCACGAGCTCATCGCCCTTCCCTGGATTCCTCCAGGTGCTTCTCGCAGCCTCGGCGACTATGCCCGATTGCTCCACGAACATTATCAGCTGGAGCCGCCCTTCATCCTGGGAGGCGTATCCATGGGGGGCATGCTGGCACAGGAGTGGGCGCAGCTCTGCCGCCCCGAGGCACTATTGCTCATCTCCACAGCCACCTCACGCAATGATATGGCAGGCTTTATCCGCACTGCGGCCGCCTTGCGCATCGGTCCGGTGCTCAACAAGTCCATCCTTGAGCTCCTCGGTCTCATTGGCGATCGCTTTACAGCAAAATCGAAGGAGGGAAGGAGCCTTTTCAAGCGCATGCTCAGGGAGAGCGATCCCGATTGGCTCGCCTTTGGGGCGCGTGCCATCCTCGATTGGGAGCCACCTCTGCTGCGCCAGCCATATTTGCGTTTGCACGGCAGTGCCGACCGGGTTTTCCCACCGGCCGATTGGCCCCATTGCACCCTCATCGATGGGGGCAATCACTTTATGACCTTCGACCGCGCGGCCGAATTGAGTGGGCATATCAGGGCCTTTGCCGACGGTCTGCAAAGCAAAGCCACGGCCACATGAAGTTCATCAAGACTGGACTCATCGGCCAAGGGCGATGGCCAGTGAGGCCAGCAAAGTGGCATTTTGCCGGGATCGACCCTCCCGAAAGTAGGGGTCTTCTCCTTCAAAAATCCTCCCCTCCACCCGCAGGGCCACATTGGGCGCCGGGCGGTAATCCACATTCAGGGAGTATCCTGCCGTGCGAAAGCCATCGGCATAGGCTGTTTGGATGAGTACAGAGCGGGCATCGTGGAAATATTCCATGCGCAGGGAGGTAGACCACTTTTCGTCGAGCACCTGCCGGTAAATGAGCGTAGGCACGTACCAGCGTTCATAGCTGCTGCTACCCCTCGCCGCCTGCTGTATGCCAATGTCGAAGCCGGCAATGAGAAGGCCTTTCTCGCCCGCCTGCCACTCTGCATAGAAATTGTTGTAGTAGCGCCAGCGCCTGATGTCGTCCGGATCATCGGTGCCGGCAAGGGTATTCCAGCTCAGGGCCAGCCTCGGGCCCGCCTGGTAGTAGATGCCTGTGCCAAAGCTCGGGAGGCTGTTGCCCGTGAGAGGCTGTATGCGCTGCCAGCCATTGGCGATCACCGTGAGCAATTCGAGCTTTTCATTGGGCTGGTATACCATGCGCCCTCCGGCAAGGAAGTAGGGAGAATGTTCAGCCACCAAAGAGCGCGAGAGGGTGGGGTTTTTCATGGATTCCACATACTCGAAGCCGATATGCGATTCGAATACACCTACATCCAGCCAAAAATTCCTTTTTTGCGAAAGCTTCAATCCCGCATAGGCCTCGAGGATGGGTCGCAGCTCCACGGGCTCCCCGGCATAATTGTCCATGGCATAGGTGCCCGTCTGCAAGCTCACCTTGGCCCGGTAGAGGGGCTGCTCCACTTCGGCGCTGATGTAGGCGAGGTTGATCTGTGCGGATTGATGCCTGTTGTGGTTGAAGAGAAAATCCTGCCGCACCTGCTCGGGCCGATCGAAATCATAGGCATAGTAAGCTTCGATATAGGCCGAGATAGATACCGGAAATGCCCTTCTGCTGTCCTGAGCACGGAGTTCGGGCGCTTTAGAGATCATCGCGATCAGAGCGGTCAGGAATATCAACATCAGCTGTATACCTCTCGGGTATCTCTTGCAATGACTGCATCTTAAGGCTCTGCTGGCTTTCATGGCTTCGCGCCCAAAGATACATTTCCCGGGGCAAGTCGATTTGCCCGGCAAAGCACCTTCACGATTCTGCTCATTTTGCCGGAAGGCGCATCCAGATGCTTCTCCACAAGACCGTCCATGTAGCAGCTCTTCCGATTGTAAATTTTCAGCAGCTACTTGGTCAAAAATGAGCACCTTTGTGCGGCTTTGAATCCATCAATCGCTGCGAAGCTATGACCAGAAAACCGCACTTGGCCCAGGCCGTTTTTTTGCTATTGCTGCTCCTTACACCGCTGCTTCCCGAAAGCCTTTTTGCGCAAAGCAGAGCCACCCTGAGTGGGCTCATCCGCGATGCCGATACAGGTGAGGAACTCATCGGGGCTACCCTCTACGTGGAGAAGATCAAGGGAGGCACAGCCAGCAATGTGTACGGGTTTTACACCTTAAGTCTGCCCCCCGGCAACTATACGCTTCGCTTCGACTATCTGGGTTACCAAAGGCTGGAGAAGGAGATTGATCTCAAGGAGGATGTGGTCATGGACATAGAGCTAAGCCGCAGTGGCCTGAAGCTCGATGAGGTAGAAATCACCTCCGAAGTTGCCAATCAAAACGTGAGCAGCCTGGAGACCGGGGTGAGCCGCATCGATGCCCGTACGGTAAAGGAGATTCCGCAGTTTATGGGAGAGGTGGACATCATACGCAGCATACAGCTGCTACCCGGGGTCACCACGGTGGGCGAGGGGGCCACAGGATTCAATGTGAGGGGAGGCAATATCGATCAAAATCTCATCCTGCTCGATGAGGCCACCGTCTTCAACAGCTCCCACCTATTCGGATTTTTCTCAGTGTTCAATGCCGATGCGGTAAAGGATATGAGCCTCTTCCGGGGAGGGATTCCCGCCCGATACGGTGGCCGTCTATCCAGTGTGCTCGACGTGCGTCAAAAGGACGGCAACACAAAGGAATTTGGCGGTGTGGCTGGGATAGGACTCATCTCGAGCCGCCTCATGGTGGAGGGCCCCATCGCCCGCGACAAGGCCTCATTCGTCATTGCCGGGCGCCGCTCATATGGAGACATTCTGGCGCCTATTTTTAACCCCGATTTGCGGGACAACCGTCTCTTCTTCTACGACCTCAATGCCAAGATCAACTACAAGTTCAATTCCAATAACCGATTTTATCTCTCGGCTTATTCCGGTGCCGATATCTTTCGTTTTGGAGATCAGTTTTCCTCATCTTGGGGCAATACCACAGCCACTGCCCGATGGAACCACCTCTTCTCTCCACGTCATTTTTCCAATTTCACAGCGGTATTCAGCGATTATAGCTACTCCCTCGGCGTGCCCACAGGGGCCCAGGCTTTCGATTGGAGCGCCGGCATCCGCAATTATGAGCTCAAGGCCGACTTCAGCTATCAGCCCAATGTGAACCACCAACTGGACTACGGTGTGCAGGGCATCTTCTACCGCTTCAGCCCGGGAGTAGCAAGGGGTGTGGGCGCCGAGAGTTTTTTTACCGAGTTTGGAGTTCAGAATGAGTATGCTACTGAGATGGCGGCCTATGTGAGCAATAAGCACAAGGTGAGCGAGTCACTCAGCCTGCAGTACGGCTTGCGCTACAGCCACTTCATCAACCTCGGCCCGCGCGAGGTCTTCATCTACGAAGATGGAGTGCCCAGCGATATCGATGCCATTGTGGGCACAGAGCCCTTTGCGCGCGGTGAGCGCATCGCCGATTATGGAGGCTTTGAGCCGCGCCTTTCGGCAAATTATTCATTCAGTCCGCGCAGTTCGGTGAAGGCGAGCTATAACCGCATGCGCCAGTACATCCATTTGGTATCCAATACCACGGCAGCCACACCACTCGATATATGGACGCCTTCGGGCCGATACATTGACCCGGCCATTGCCGATCAGGTGAGCCTGGGTTATTACCGCAATTTTGCCGACAACACCTACGAGGCCTTCGTAGAGGTGTATTACAAGGATTACAACAATTTGCTCGACTTCAAGGACAATGCTCAATTGCTTCTCAACCAGTCGCTCGAAACGGAGCTCTTGCAAGGCATTGGGAGGGCTTATGGCGTGGAGATGCAGGTGAAAAAGGTGAAAGGACGCCTCACAGGATGGCTTAGCTATACCCTCGCGCGCACCGAGCGCAGCATAGAGGGCATCAACCGTGGGGAGTGGTATCCCAGCAATTGGGACAAGCTGCACGATGTATCGCTCGTGGCCAATTACCGCTACAGCGATAAGTGGCAGTTTGGAGGCGTCTTCGCTTATATGAGCGGGCGACCTATTACCTATCCCGATGGCCGCTATGTCTTTGAGGGCATCGTCATCCCCAATTTCAATAACC
This sequence comes from Flavobacteriales bacterium, assembly GCA_007125175.1. Lineage (GTDB taxonomy): Bacteria > Bacteroidota > Bacteroidia > Flavobacteriales_D > Cryomorphaceae > T3Sed10-241. Next base: position 7,419 of record SLDS01000113.1, on the reverse strand, counting down.
GCAATGGAGCCCGCACACCGGATTATCACCGCCTGGATCTCAGCGCCACATTGGTACCTCAGGTGAAGAAGAAGAAAGTCCTATTCTTCATCAACAGACCGGAAGGCTGGGAGAGTTCATGGACTTTCTCGCTTTACAATGTGTATAGCCGCCGCAACCCTTACAGCATCTTTTTCCGGCAAGACCGAGACAATCCACAGGTCACTGAGGCCTTTCAGCTCAGCATTTTCGGATCAATCATTCCCGGTATTACTTACAACCTCAATTTTTAATCCTCATGAAATCGCTATCTGTATATCTCAGCATTCTGCTCGTGTGCTTCATGGCCACTTCATGCGAGGACAAGATCGAGCTCGATTTGCCGGAAGGCGATCGCCTGCTGGTCGTGGAAGGATGGCTCAGCAATGAGCCGGGCCCCCATTATGTGAAGCTGACATACACCCAGGCCTACTTCGACGCTAGTGCCCCTCCTGTTGCAAGTGGTGCTGCTGTGAGCTTGCTCGACGATGCCGGCCTGGAGGTGCTGCTCGAGGAGTTTGAGCCCGGTCTCTATAGCTATCCCGATTCGGGTATTGTTGGCAATACCTATGAACTGGATATTCGCCTCAGCGATGGCAGCCACTTTCGCTCTAAGCCGGAGCTGCTGCGCGTGCCTGTGCCCATTCTGGAGATTTATTGGGACATCGATCCCAATGGGCCAAGCGAATTTTTGGAGCAGGATCCCGAGCAAATTTACCGTGTGCTCATCGACACCTTCGAGCCTCCCGGACTCGGCGACAATTACCGCTGGCGCACCTATGTGAATGGTGTTTTCAAAAACGATCCCTTCGACATATTTGTCACCAATGATGACTTTGTAGATGGCAATGCCATCATTGGCTTTTCTCCTGTCAATGACCTCTTCTTCCTCGGCGACTCGGTCACAGTGGTGCAGGAGCGCATATCGAGGCAGGCGAGGGAATTTCTCGAGTTGGTGCAGTCCCAGACGGCCTTTGTGGGCAGCCCATTTGATCTGCCCCCGGCACCTATCAAGGGCAATGTGCGCAATGTAAACCGCGATGAGCCCGATGCGCTCGGTTACTTTGGGGTAGCAGCCCGCGACCGCCGCAGCGTGATCGTGGGTGTGGACTGATTCGCCCTGCAGAGAGATCAGGGCGCCACTTCCAGCACGATGTTCAGCTCCCTGAAGCCACCTTTCAGATTGCCGTAGATCTCGATGGTGTGCTTCTGCTTGCCCGATCGGGTGGACCCCAGAATGCGCCCTTCGAGAAAGTGCTCTGCACCGGTGGCATGGATTCCTTGCCACATCTCCATATCGTAAATCTCTATGGCACTGCTGTCGTACTTCAGTGAGTCAATGCGCAGCTCCGTCTCCCCACCGACCTGCATCAAAAAACTGAACTCCTCCCGGCTTCCCGGCTTCACCGTTCCCAGATCCACTATTTCGCTGGCAAAGCGCAGACTGGCCCAGGCAGTATCGGTGGCGGCCCGCTGTACTGAACTGATCTCGATCTTCCGCTCCGTAGCTGCGGCGATGCCCCAGATGGCATCGCCCTCATTGGGATTGTCACTCACGCGTTCGGGAGCCGTGTATTCCCCGAAAGGTATGCGGATGATTTCGAGACGGCCACCGGAGGCACTTCCCGGCTTCAGGTACTCCTGAAAAGCCCCCGCCTCATAGCGGTGAAGGTGGTTGATAAGCGATACGATGCGCCGCGCTGTGAGCTGCACATTGTAATCCGTGCGGGCCAGTGGACTGGCAAAGCCCTTGATGGTGAGCTGTACCTCTTGCCCGGCTTCCAATTCGCGCAGCAGCAAGGGCAGGAAAGAAGCGAGATCCACTACACCCTGATCCACCTTTTCCAGAAAAAAACGGTCCATGGCCTCCTCAGCCTCGATACCGGCATCGCTGCCCAAGCCCCTGCGGTAGCGGGCCTGGTACTGGGGCAGCAGGTCCAGATAATCATAGTAGGTATCCAGGTAGCTCACTTCCGTGGTATCGCTCCAGGTGCGGGGATCCGGCTCGTCATTGTGGAAGTAAAGGCTCACCGGCAGGTAGTCATTCAGCTCCTCCAACTTGCTGATGTACATTGTGTCCTCGTACTGGTAGGGGGCTTCATCCCAGCGCCATAGGTTATTGCAGCATGTTTCGCGTCCGGGATCATCCCCCTGCGAGCGATTGGATGTGATGCAGCCCGCCCGGACTTCCTCATTGAAACGGTAGTAGAGATCATTGCCCGGGCTGTTCCAGGGCAACTTCAGGTTCTGCGGCATGGCAAATTTGCCTTCATATGCCTCGGCTGAGAAGAGGTCGTAGCCCCCCAAGCCATAATGCCAATCGGAGGCGAAGTAGAGCTTTCGCTTGTCCTTGCGGAAATGCGGCGTGATCTCATTGCCAGGGGTGTTCAGGGGCTCACCCGGATTGCGCATGCTCTCGGTCGGGGCTCCCAGCGGCAGGTACCATATGTCGAGTCCGCCCATGCCTCCAGCCCGTGTAGAGCTGAAAAACAGCACTTCCTCATCGCCGAGATAGCCAAAGGCGGGCTGGGTATAGAGCGCCGTATCACCTTCGGTCGGTAGCAGCTTCTCCCAGCTTTGGCCATAGCTCCCCCCCGATATGTAGATCGCCAGCTTCCCCTTTTCGTCTGTAGCGCTCAGGGCCCTCATGCTGCTGTCTGCATTCACTGCAAAATTGGCCTCAGCGCGACCTCGCTCTGCGCTGAGCACAGCCAGCGGCTCCGAACGCTTCCACTCAGGCCCCTTGGCCAAGTAGAGGCGCGGTCGGTAGTTGGCAGCGTCTTCCAGCAGGCGGCCGCGCTCATCGCTTTTGCCGATAAGGGCCGTATACACCAGATGGCCTCCGGGTGTGGGGCTCCCGCCAAATTGGCTCACCGCATCGTCGGTTCCCGCAGCCACGGCTTCCAACTCAAAGGCTGCCGGCTCGCTCAGCCACAAGCCTGCCAAATCGCAAGAGCGCATGCCCTGCAAGGCCTTGCGAAAAAGAAAGCCTTCGGGATCGCCCTGATTGTCGTCGCGGATGCGCCTCCAGGTCTGCTTGGCATCGCTGTAGTTGCCGCTTTGCATGTACATATTGGCGAGGTGCAGGGCTGCATCCGGATAAAAATAGCCGCGATCGCGCCGGTAGATTTTGTGGTAGTAATAGGCGGCCTTGGCATAGCGAAAATTATGGCGCAGGGCCTCAGCATAAAGGTAATTGTGCTCGGCGCGGCTGCTGTCAATGAGCATCACTTCATCCATATAGCGCAAGGCTCCACGTGGATCGCCCTCTGCCAATGCCTCCCTGCCCAGCTTGAGCCAGTCGCTGCTGCGCTGGGCCTGCAGTCCGGGCATCCAAATCAGGGTGCCAGAGAGCAGGAGCAGCGGAACCAGTGGCGCTGATCTGCACTTGCGCCAGGCCATGATGGCGGCAGCGGATATGCAGCGATGGATCATAGAAAGACCGGACAATATTGATGCTGAAAGGCTCCCGCACGGTGCAGCCTGCGGAAGAGGTATTGCAGTGAAAACTCAAAGCCTCCACGGTTGCGGCTGGCCACTTCGAGCGTGCTCAGGTTGATGTCATAGCTCAGGCCAAAACGCCAGTCGTCTACCTCCAGCCCTACGAGGCCTATGCCGCTATCGCCGATGCGCCCGTGGTAACCCGCATAGATGGCGCGGTACATGCTCCGCTCGCGGATCAGCTCGTAGCGCAGGCTGCCACCGATCATCATTTCGCTGAAGGTAGCTTGCCGCATGTAGTGTACAGCAGGCAGCACATCCAATACCGGATGCACCCGCCATGTAGCAGTGGCATAGAAGGAATGGCGCAAGGGCAGGTTCACACCCACATCATTGTAGAAAGACCGGTCTGGGGCGTGCAGGTTGTGGCTGGCCCAGCCCACATGTATCTGCTTGTCTTCTTCGTGGCTGTAAGTGTACAGGGCACCCACACTGAGATTGAAATGCCAGCGGTTATTGCGCGCGAAATTTTCGCCTGTGGGCAGGTTGGGATCGAAGGCCACCCCGTCGTATTGACGATCGAAGCGCAGACTGCTATAGTCAATGCTCACTTGGCTAAGACCGGTCTGCAGCCCACCGGTAAGCCCATGCTGACCGGCCTCATCGAACTGGTAGGAGTAGCTGCTACCGATCAGCAGGCTGAAGGTATTGAAGCGGGAGTCGCCGGCGCGGTCGTTCATGATGGCCGCACCGAGGGCAAGTCCGTCGGGCAGCTTCTCAAATTGCCCATCCACAGCTGCCGCAAAGGTGGTGTAGGGCTGAGACACCTCCCTCCACTGTGTGCGCTGATTGGCAGTAGCGCGATACTGAGCCGGTGCCGCTCCGATCTCAGCAGGGTTGAGCCACTGAGGGGCAAAAAAGTACTGTGAAAAATGGATGTCCTGTGCCGACAGGGATCCCATCAGCAGGCTGGCAAGGCAGAGAGGCAGTAGCTCCTTCATCGCAGTAAGCTTACATTGCCTTTGGTGAAAAAGCTCTCTCCATCGCCGCAGTCCACCTCGAGGTGGTATACAAATACTGCCGGAGCGGCCAAACGACCCTTGTAGGTGCCATCCCAACCTTGGGCGGGGTCGCGGCTCTCAAAGACCATCTCTCCCCAGCGGTCATAGACCACAAAACGCATGCGCTCGATGTTGCTGCCGCGCACATAGAGCACATCATTCTCACCGTCGCCATTGGGGCTGAAGGCATTGGGCACATAGATGAAGGGTTCATCGCATTCCACATCCACCACGGTGAGGCTCACGGTATAGGTCTTGCTGCAGGCTCCGGCGCTATCGGCATCCAGAATGGTGAGTTGATAGGTGATGCTCTCATCGGGGGTGCTCCACACCTCGGTGCCTTGATTGCTGTCGAGGTAGGTGGGGGGCTGCCAGAGGTAGCTATAGCCCTCTATGGCGGGTACCACACTCAGCAGGCTGCTTCCTCCACGGGGCAGGCGCTTTGGTTGGGCACTTACCGTAAAATCGATGCTGCCCAGCGGAGAGGTCTCCACGAAGATTTCATTTTCCGTAAGGCAATCCCCATCTTCAGTGGTGCTGGACACACTCACGGTAGTGGCTTCATGGAGAACGAAACTTGCCATATTGCTTCCCTGTCCGAAGAGGAGGAGCTCCTCGGGCTCCCAGTGATGCACGAGTTCGATCCCGGGAAAAACATTGGCAACCGTGAAACTCACCGTATCGCCTTCGCATACCACATTGGGGCCGCTGAGCACTGCTCCGACGGTGACCGATGCAATGGCCACGCTGTCCACCAGGCTGCAGGGGCCGTTAATGGCTTGTATGTAGAAGTATGAAAATCCAGCCGGCGAAACGCTTACGATGCTATCTCCATCGGCATTCAGGATATTGGAAAAATCGGATTGATCGGACCAGAGGAAGATTTCGGCTGTACCAAAGCTATTGGCCACAAGCTCGATGGATCCATCGTCGCAGGTGAGGGTGTCGGGTGGTGCTTGCAGGCTTGTAGGGAAGACCGATACCCTGGCCGAATCGAGGGCTACGCAGTCAAATTCGGAGATGGCGCTTACCGTGATCGTGAAGCTCGAGTCGCTCAGAAAGCTGGCTTCACTGCTGCCCTGACCGGCGACGATAGCCTCCTGAGGCTCCCACCATATCATTTCAAATCCACCCGCTCCCAAGAGAATCGCTTGGGCAGTGAGGGTATCAAGGCTGCACAGGAGTGTATCTTCGAGCAAGATGCTGGCGATGGGCGGTGGTATGATGGCTATGCTCTCGGCGCTCTCGCATGGCCCGGCTGTGACGAGGATGTAGAGGCTGGTGGGCACCGAGCTGTTGAAGGTGAGTACGCTGTCATTGCTGCCTTGGAGCAGAATGTTTTGGAGGGATTGATCCGTGGCCCAGATGTAGTCGAGGGCTTGCCCATTGGTGCTGGCAGTGAGGGTGAAGCTGGTGTCGGTGCAGGAGAATACCTCGGTCTCCACCTGCAGGTCGAGGGCTGGAAATACTTCTATGGTCAGGGTGGCTGTATCGCCGAGATTGCAGGAGAGTGGATCCCATACCACGAGGCTCACTTCGTATACACCGGGATTTTCATAGTTGTGGCTGGGCGAGGGGGTGAGGGAGCTATTGCCATCACCAAAATCCCAGATAAAACTGGTGCTGGCGCTTCCGCTTACCGAGGTATTGGTAAATTCAACCGCTGCTGGGAGACAGGCTGTTTCCACGCTAAAGTCTGCGAGCACCAGTGGCAGATCGAAATCTATTTTGGCGACAGCCAGGTTGCAACTGCTATTGTTGACGCTGCTCCAGGCATTTTCCGGAAAGGTGGGGAAATCATCATTGCCTCCACAACCCGCACAAACGGCCTGATAAATCTTGCCACTGCGGTCGAAGCGGCTTGTGCCCCCATCCACGTGCTCGGCGCTCTGATTGCCACCCAGGTAGCTGGCATAGTTCAAGCCGGAGGCATCACCCTCCATCACCAGAAAGTAAAAGTCGCTGCCATCGGTGCTGCTCTGCAGGGCATCATCAGTGAGAGGAAGGCCATTGGTATTGCCCGCATCGGGATTGGTATTGACCTGACCTCCCCAGCCCGAAAGGTATATGCGGTTGCAAATGTCGACCGAGAAGGCGCTTGGCGACAAATTGGGCTTATTGTCACCATCACCAAATACGGTGCTCCACAAGCGCTCGCTTAGGTCGGGACTGAATTTGCTAATCAGCATCCCGCTATTGGGAATGCCAAAGTCGGCATTGCTGATAAAGGTATTGCCGCCGGCAGTGGTTTGCCCGTAGATATGAGGAAAACCGCTGCCATCGCGCTCCACAAAGTATATCTGATCGTAGGCCGAAGAGCCGTAGTAGCTCGCCGCGAGCAGGGCATCCATGTCATGGGAGAGGTTGGCCATGAATCCATCGGCCGGGCCTCCTGCATAGCTGCTTTGAAAACTTGTGCCTGCCATGGGCAGATTGCTGGATTGCGTGCCACCACCAATCAGCAGGCCTCCTTCGGCAATGTCGATGGAGTAGACGGCATCATCACCCGAGCCTCCGTAATAGGTGGATGCGAGCAGCTCGGTGAGTTGTGGATTGAGTCGAAACACCACTCCGTCCTGTCCGCCTGCATTGCTGGATTGATAGGCCCCGGATGTGACCGGAAAATCATTGGATAGGGTGCTGGACCCCACCACAATATTGCCTTCGGCGTCGATCTCGATTTCGCCGCGCATTTCGTCGGCATAGTTGAATGCCAGGGTGCTGGCGGTATTCAGTCCGTCGTTTTCACTGCCGCCAACGAAGGTAGACCCGAATAGGGCTGTGCCTTGTGGGTTGAAGGCTGTGATGACCATATCGCAGCCATTGGTATAATTGATGCCCACTCCGGTGAGGGTGTTGGCCGCACCACCCGCAAAAGAGCTTTGGACGGCCCCCGATG
>SLDS01000251.1 GCA_007125175.1 Flavobacteriales bacterium | reverse complement strand
GAGCTGATGTTCAGGCTTAGGATGCTGCTGCCACTGAGGTTGCGAAATTCGTAGTCGGAGGTGCCAAAGAACAATCCTGCATTTGAGGAAGCTGCTGAGCGCACTGCAAACTCTCCCGGCGCTACACGAAGGCTGCGACCCGGATTGAAAAGGAGGTCAGTGTCAAACCTTCCATCGCTGATATTGATGGAGAAGATGGGACTGGCCGAAGCATTGCGAAACTGGATATTGCTGCTTGTCGCAAAAAGACCAACGTTGGGTGATGCGGTGGATCGGAAAGCATAGCGGTTGGGAGGCACTACAAAATCGCTTCCTGAGTCGAAACGCAAATCGGTGGTCATGCGGCCATTGTTGGCATTGAATGCAAAAATGGCATTGGCCGATCCATCGCGAAACTCATACTGCTGATTCGTTGAATTGAAGAAGAGTCCGTAATTGGGATTGCCCGTAAACTGAAAAGCGTATTGGTTCGGCCCGATTTGTGCCGTTTGTGCTTGCAGGGCGACAGAGCCCGCAAGTGAGAAGAACAAGGCTAGAGCGGCAAGTGTTGCGCCCTTGCGCAGCCCCATGTGGAGCTTCAGATGAGAGTAAGCAGTTTTCATTTTTTTGGTTTTAGTTTTTGATATTGATCCAAAACCAAAATTGTAATTCACCGAAAGTACCACCCCTCTGAAACTCTTGTGTGGATAGGGAGCTCCAGGGAGAATGAAAACCAAGCGGAAATTGACAAAAGCGGTATTTAGATCGAATGGTCACCGTAAAAATAATGTTAAAATCTAAACAAAAGCAATAGATCAATAGATTTTGCGAGGCCAAATAAGGGTTATTGTGTATGACTACAAGATGTCAGAAAATGGAGCTATTTGATTACCAATACAAAAATGTTTCAATGGCATTTTGCGAATGCAATTTCTTGGCTGTGCATCGCATAATTTGCCGATAAGGCAGATGGGCGAAATGCACTTAGCACTTACCTTTGCCAGGTGTCTGCCTATAGCCCTGCCCACGAACGCGCCAATGTGGCCACCCATCTGATTGGCTTTGTTTTTGGACTCATAGCTTTTCCTTTGCTATTGGCCACTGTGTACCGAGCGGAGGGCAGAGAGATGCTCGACCTGATTGGAGCTACCGCCTATGGAACGGGATTTTTGATGGTATTCGGCTTTTCAGTGCTCTACCACCAAGCCAAAACTGAGGGCCGAAAGCGCTTGATGAAGATCTGGGATCACATCAGCATATACTACCTCATAGCCGGCACTTACACCCCTTTGCTCATTGCCTATGCCCATCCTCCCGATGCGCGAAGTATGCTCTGGGTGGTTTGGGTTTTTGCGGCTGTTGGCACCCTATTCAAGGTCTTCTTTACAGGCCGCTTTCGGGTGGTGTCCACAGGGATTTACCTGGCAATGGGTTGGTTGGTGGTCTTTTCTCCAAAGTCATTTCGCGAAGCCCTTCCCGATGAACAGCTTTGGTGGCTTGCGGCTGGTGGGGCCTTTTACAGCATTGGGGTCATTTTTTATCTGGTGAAGTCCATCCCATTTCATCATGCTGTGTGGCATGTATTCGTGCTATTTGGAGCGATTTGCCATTACTTCTGCATTTACTTGATCTTTGTTTAGGGCCGTGACGTTCAAACTATTTTTCGTCGCTGCACCTTTTAGCGTGTGCTAAACATGCTGCTCTCTATACCGATTTGTATGCGAAACTCGCGGTAGCCATTTTCTGAAAAGCCACTTACAAAATCAATGCGTCCGAACCTCAATACGTTGGTGAGGCTGTATCCCACTTCGAAGTAATGACTCATCATGGGGCTGATCAGGTAATTAAAATTGATGTTTTCCTTCAGGCCCGACATGCGCAGGGGCAAGATGCGGGTAAGGAGTATTTCCCTTCCCGAGTAGTTCAGATAGCTGTGGAAGTAGCGGTCGGCGGTGGAGAAGTCATAGTATTCCAGCAGGGAGAAACCATTGAGCTGCCCAAAGCGGGTGAAGACTGTTTGATTGCCCATGAAGTGAGCAAAATCGGGAAACTCCATCTGTCCGCGCTGTATGAAGCGGCCCGCCTCGGCATTGAGTCCAAGGCGGCCCAGCGCACCCAGATCAAAAATGTTCTTAAAGCCCAGGCTCACCAAGGTATAGTCGATGCTGCTATTGTACACTTCGGGAAGGGCCCGGGTGATGCTTGCTCTGAAGGCAGGTCCTTTGCGGCTCTCGTAGTAGCGATCGTTTATCTTACCGAATCTCCTCAGGGGCATGTAGCGCATGGAAAAACGCATTTTGAAAGCATCCGAACGGCCAAAACCGGTCTCTGAGAGCTCAACATTTGTAGGTGCATTTGGCGTATAGCCCCTGTCACTTGCAGGAAACCATACGGCCTCCGTATTGTTGAAAGTCTCCACACGCTCCTCATACCACACTTCGGGCTCTATGCGCAGGTTGTGCCTCAGGTCATGACTCCACTTCAAAGCTGCAAAATTGCGGTCGTACACCTTCATGAAATTGTTTTGGAAAATAAGGGTGGACACGGAGTTTTGGAATTGCGGTATGGGGTCATTCGCATTGAACTGGCTGTAGTACCAGCCGCCTTCCAGCGAAAGCTTGCCTTGCCGGGTGCCCTTGCGGTAATGATACTGCCCACGCAGGGTGCCCATGCTTTGGCGCCGAGCGGTCATGGCCCTGCCCATGGGCGATATCTCCAGGCGGCGTTCCGGACTGAAGCGCTTGATGTAGGAGATTCTGTACTCGAAGTTATAGCCATCCACTGTATTGAATCCGAAGCCGGGCAGAGGGCTGTGCAGCTTGAGATAGCGATCGCGCCCCAGATCGTATTCCTCCCCAAAGATGAGTGAGCTCAAGCCAAATTTGCTGCCTCCACCCAAAGTATCGCCCTCCTCTTTTTTGCGGCGTTCTTCGGCGGCCTCATCCATGATTTCATAGCCTTTCTGCTCGCGTTCGCTCAGCGGTATGGGCCTCCTCTGCACCCAATAGAGGCTGTCGGAAGAGTATGCGGCACTATCGATTTCAAATCGGCGTACACGCTCTACCTCAGGGGCATCCCTTTTTTTTCGCTCTTCCTTTTCGTATTGGCGCATCAGCTTCATGAGCTCTTTTCGGCTCAGTTCTTCGCCCGCCATCAGGCGTGTTTCCTCATCTGCTGATGACGAAGATGTCTCTTGGGAAAGGTCTTTACCACTTAATTCCCGCTGAGATTCCCTTTGCCGCAGCACTTCCTTCTCGGTTTTCTCATCGATCACAACGATCTCCTCGGCGAGGTCGGGATTTACCTCTACCACATAGTCACTTACAGTGGCCAGATAGCCAAACTCAAATTTCACCCCGAAGATATTGCCCTGCCCATCGTAGCGGTGCGATACAGGCAGCCAAACATTTTCTTCGATGGGTGCAAAGACCTGCTTCGCCTGTACCGGAATCCCTTGTATGAGCAGGTCAAATTCGAAGCTGTGTATGCTCCACAATCCCTCTACGAGATGCAGCACCCCTGAGACTACATCTTCATTTTTGCGCCGGGGTATTACATTGATTTTGTTGATCATGTGCTTGCCGTCGCTGTAGCTACTCAGGTACTGAAAGCGGTAGTAAGCAAAGGCGCGAGGCGATAGGGGCGAAACGATTCCGGCCACCTTCGGCTCGTAAAAGGAGCCATTGATGTAGGCCATGGGTGAGCTGTTGCGATCATCGCCCGAGCTGCGGATGCTGATCACTTCCTCCTCATAAGTAGCAGGCCGGGTATAGCGCACCCGCGACACAGATTCGGTGATGAATGAGGCACTGGTATCAAGATTGTTCTCATCATCACTTTTGGCAAGCTTCCAGAAGAGCTTGGGCATGTCTACAAGTCGGCCGCCGCCTTTGAGATATACCTCGCAGCTGTAGGCATCTACCTGCTTGCTGTGAAATTTGCTCTTGGCGATGGCTTTTCGCATTATGGGGTAGGCCGGATCCTCATCGCCGGCCTTGATCTGGGCCTCGGCCAGGCGAAAGGCTTGCTCCGTGAGCACGATGTCGCGCTTCACAGTTTCCTGCCCGAGCTCTATCCGAATCCGCTCTGTTTTGTAGCCCAAAAACTGGAAGCTGATGTCATAAAGTCCAGGAGGCAGACGCAATTCGTATTGCCCGCTTATGTTGCTGATGCTGCCCGATCCCGTTTGCGCTACGTATATGGTCGCGTAGGGCAGTGGATCACCCTCTTGATTGATTATACGGCCCTTGAGCACTCCTTGTGCCATTGACATGCCCGCGAAGGCAAGGCTTATGAGCGTGAGAATTGCTCTGATCATATGGCGTGAGGAATCTTTGGGGCTCTTGATGCGCATGGAGAGAAAGGCCTGCGAAGATAAGTCAATTGCACGTATTGGATTCACGACCCTTTCGGCAAATGCAGAAAGGAGACCGGCTTGATAGGGTGCAAAGCGATGTTCTTCTCAGCACTGCTGTGACGAAGTACCAAGCTCCTTGTTACAGCTTTCGCAAAAAAAGAAATGCGCGACGAGCCTGCCGAGCAGGAAAACGAGAGAAGTGCCGTCTCGGGATGGCGATGCAAGCTAGCGTATCAGCATGATGCTCCCATCCAGCACCGCCGGCATTTCTGTGATGGCGTTCTTGTAGCGGAGGTGATAGGTGTACAATCCCACAGGGCAAAAGAAGTCTGAATTCATCACCCCGCCATTCCATCCTTGACTGATGTCATTGGTTCTGAACACCAAATCTCCAAAACGGCTGTAAATCACCCATTCAAAATCGTCGGGAGAAATCTCAGGACCTTGTACATAGATCATGTCATTGAAACCATCTCCATTGGGGGTAAAAGCGGAGGGGATGAAGACTGCACTCATCCTCTCTGTGCTGCGCAGGATAATGGTATCATTGCGCAGGGGAATGAATTGCAGCGAAGGGTAAAAGCGGCCCGAATGCGTAGGCTGCATCACGAAGTCCCAAATTTTGAACTCGTAGGTATTGGGTACAATTCCTTCGAGGCTGTAGGGTTGATTTCCTTGCACCCGCACGGTGTATGGAAATTCCTCGATATGCTCGTCTGCAAAGCGAATCGAACCAATCTTTGGGGGATCGGTGAGAAAGGTCAGCGTATAATTCGGTATTTCGCGAAAGCGTGCTGTGACCACATCTCCCTGATCGAATACAAGGCTGACCTCAGCACTGGAGGAGTCCGGCTCAGGAGCAGCGTGAAACACTTCCCAATGATCGAAGGTGTAGAAGGGAACATCGGTGGTGGCTTTGAGATGGTAGCTGAAATCGGAGGGCAAATCCCTGATTTCGGGGTAAGACTCGATGAGCTCCTCATCCAGATAGATCTGGCCCATGTGAGGCGGGTCTACATCAAACATCACCGGATGATTGTTTTCCACAAAGTAGGCTGTCAGCGTACCATCGAAGAGCACATTGAGTTCGCTCTCTTCTTCATGCAAGCTGCTCAAGGTATTGGGCATGGATAGCTCCCAGCGGTCGAAGAGAAATCCGGGTTCGGCTACAGCTTCAAGTTCGTGGCTTACGGCAGCTGCGAGCTCGATCGTGGTGGGAAAGCTGCCAATGATTTCTCCATTGATGCGCAGGCTCCCCGAATTCTCGGGAAGCACATCCAGGCTAATCTCATACTTAAAGGATGCTTCAAAATGGGCTATGATCTCAGTATTCTGGCTGAGCTCGAAGAAGATCTCCTGTGCCTCCGTACCGGGCGATACCACCGCTCCATTGACAGTCCAATGGCTAAATTCATATCCCGGGCGGTCGATGGCTTCAAAATTCTGTGACACCCCACCAAAGTAGTTTCCGGAATATGGAAACTGCTGCTGCACCATGGTATTCACCCGCACATGGCCGCTGTTGAGGGGTTCGGTGCTTACCGTCACATCGTATGGCCCGGAGAGGTCATCATAGCAATCGAGTATGTTCTCATTGAGCTCGGTGCAGCGTACGTCGATGAAATCGCGGATCACATCAAGGGCTTCTTCCCAGCCCTCGTAGGTACCTCCCCAGCGCTCAATTTGTCGGGGCATTTCGGGAATCATGAAGCTCACAAGGCTGTCGAGATGGTGCTGCATGAATTCGCAGGAGAAATAGCTGTTCGCCAAATCAGACATGCGGTTCACATAATCGGCTACGAACTCATCATTTTCCAAAAAGGCATTCCAAATAGGCACATGGCCCTGACCGCCGGGATTCCCCAAGGCCTCGGGAAAACATATATCGGCTCCCGCACTTTGATCCGGAATGCCTGTGTAATTGGTATAATGCCCAAATACAGCATCGAGGTCCCACATGATGTAGCGCCAACGCAGCGCCCCTCCTGAGGGATTGTGTCCGCGCCACCATGCAGTATTCCAGTTGAGCCAGTCGGCGGCAACAACGTATGAATTGATCACGAAGTAGTCGATGAGACTCATGGTATTGAAGCGCGACTTCGCATGGGCATAGTTGTCGGGATCGCTCATGTCATTGTTGAGGATGAAATCCCGAATATCGATCCAGTCGTCGAAGTTGCCGTAGTTGGCCCAGGTGCCGCCCCAGGTTTTGAGCAAGTCCACCTCTTCGCGCTTTTGGCCGTAGTAGTAATCGGTGAAGTCCTTGTCATCAACCTTCTCACGGATATCGTAGAGACCCCAGTACTGCCCGTTGGCATAGACGATGCAGAACTCGCCTGTGCGCTCGTCCATATCGAGCCCTGCCATTTGCGAAAGCGACTGCACGTAGAAGTCCCGCACATGTCCGCCATTTTCAAAAGGATAATTGTCATTGGCCCCTGCCTTTACCATAAGCCGCTGGAAGCTGTCACGGGACTTGCCCCTGAAGATGCGGTGGTGAATTGCGTCATTGTAGCCAAATTCATCGCGGGTGATCCAGTCCAGTCCGCGCTGTGGATAAGCCCAGGAGTCGTTTCCGTGCTTGTTGTACTCCCCTACACCTTCATCGCGAAATACACCATTGGCATCAAAGAACTCAAAGCTGCCCACCGGTTCTATTTGAAGGCCACCGAGTAGGGTGAGCATTTCATCGGCCACAAGCGATACCACCGGCACAGTAAATTCCTCATTGATGAAGTAGGTATTGGTCTCGATAAATCCATCGGGCACCAAGGGGTCGGAGCTCACCGCTACTGCCCTCACAACGGTGGTCTCTGTAATGGTGATGGCCCCCGAATATACCGGTGCATTTTCGTCGGGGGTGCTGCTGTCGAGGGTGTAGTGGATCACGGCATTGGGTTCATCACTCTCCATGGTGAGCACAAGGCTACCCTGGTAAAAACCCGCCTCATGGCTCAGCACAGGCTTTTTGGGATAGGGCTTGTAGGGCTGACTGGTATTGGCTCCGCCCGGCGTAGGATCGAGGTATACCACCCACTCATCGCCTCCATCGGGCTGTCGGCCCATGGAGTGGTTCATCTGATTGGTAAACTCATACTCGAAAAGGTCGATGATATTGCCGCCGGGATCGCTGAATACCACGGGCTCAGGCTTGCATTGGGTGAGCTTGAAGGTGGTGTGGTAGATGCCGCCTTCATCGGTATCCATGCGGGTACACCAAAAGAGTTTGTGCCCAAAAGGCTCAATTACGCAGCCTTCAGGTATTTGGTACTTGGTGTTGTTGTTGATTCGGTCGCTGAGATAATAGCCGCTCAGATCTACAGCTGTGCCAGAGGTATTGTATAGTTCTATCCAGTCATCGTACTCCCCAAAGTTATCGAGTGTGTGGCTGTAGTTGGCAGCGGTCACCTCGTTGATTACTACTTGGGCTTGAGTTGCGATTGGGCTTGCGCAAAAGAGCCATACTGCTATGGCATAGATTGAGCTGTATCTCATTGCTAAATGCTTTTAATGGTTGGTCTTTTTCCTTGCGGGATTAATGACGCCCCGGGGCTCATAAGGTTGTATGGCTTGGCACTAATCATTTACCATCAATTTGATGCTTCCATACTCTGTGTGCAGCACGTAAAATCCTGGGCTTAGCATGGCAATGGATATTTCATTGCTTCCGCTTTGTAGGATGTGCTGCTGCACCTGTCTGCCGCTCATATCGTAGAGTCTGGCTTCCAATGGTTTTTCACTC
This sequence comes from Flavobacteriales bacterium, assembly GCA_007125175.1. Classification (GTDB taxonomy): domain Bacteria; phylum Bacteroidota; class Bacteroidia; order Flavobacteriales_D; family Cryomorphaceae; genus T3Sed10-241. Next base: position 8,434 of record SLDS01000251.1, on the reverse strand, counting down.
CGGTTTTCGGCGGTGAAGCGCTGCGAAGCAGGATTGGGGTAGACCCAGAGATTGGAGGTCTCCCTTTCCATGCTGCGCACATTGACTGTTCCGAGATTTTCGGCGGCAAAGCTCGGTGCCATACAAGGTATCAAATTGCCCAGTCCATTGGGAAATCGGCCTTCGCTTACATCTGTGATTTGCTGACCGAATGCGAAGTAGTCAATGGTACTGGTATCGGGCAAGGAGAGTATGACTTCCTCTCCGCTGGCCGAAAGGGCAAATTCGGCGTGGTAGGGACCCTGCTCTGGTTCATTGTCAGCCCAAATGATGAAATACTGCCCCGGTCCAATGACCGATCCTGGAGGAAAGGTGTATTTATCCGGCCTGTTTTCATTGTCGCTCAGTAAATAGCCCGTGAGATCTACCGCCTGCGAACTGTTGTTGTAGAGCTCTATCCAATCGTCAAAATCCCCAAATTCATCTGCAGCTGTGGTGCTGTTGGTGGCCATATACTCATTGATCACCACATTAAAGGATTCACCATTGGTATTGGGGCCATTGAAGCTGGGTACCATCCTGGTGAAGGGCCCGGTGCCATTGGGAAAACGGCCTATGCTCACATCTGCTTCGATGGGGCCGAATCTCACAAAGTCCACGATCACACTATCAGGGTTCGAGAGCACCACGCGCTCCCCCTCTGTACTGCTCAGGCTGAAGTCTGCATTGAGACCCGCCATCTCGGGATCGCCCACGCCATCAGCCCATACGATAAGGTAGCCCAGGCCCGGAATGGTCACATCGCCAAAGCGGTACTTCAAGCGCCCATTGCTGCCGCGCCTGTCTGAGAGAAAATAGCCCTCCATATTCACAGGCTCCGTACTGGTATTGTACAGCTCGATATAGTCTTCAAAAAGTCCGATGGAATTGGGAGCAATGCTCTCATTGCAGGCCAAAAATTCATTGATGACAACAGGGCCGCGCAGCAGCTCGCATTGGGCATTCGCATGCAAAAATGCACAGACGAGCCCTACGCTGAGCAAGGTTCTTGCTTTCATGCTAGTTCTAATATTTGGTTTCGGGGCACCAATCGTTTTTAGCGCCCATTGCAGGTTTCGGGTGCAAGCATTTTCGGCTGGCTCCGCTGATCAGGGCAGGGATGGATTTCCCCATCCTGATCGGCTGATATTGCCTCCATGACGCTTCAACTTTAAGGGTGTGGTGCTGCCCATCGCACCTCCGCTCAATTGAGCAGAAGCTTTTTCTTCACTCAGCAAAAATGCTTGCACACAAATTTAGTCATCTGCCTTCAATTTGTTAGCATCTTTTCACAAAAAGAGTCTTTCACCCTCACCCTCACCCTCACCCTCACCGAAACAGTGCTTGATCTTCTGTCGGCCTTCACAGTTATTCCTCCAGATTCTGCCGACATCCGCCTTAGCAGCCTTCTGCTTTGCAGACTATGAAGGAGTCCCTATAGAAACCGAGCTCAGATTGCGCCCTCTTTCAAAAACTTCAGCGCTGTGCCGAAGTGATCCTCCCGGCACTGGGGAGCTGTGAGCAAATCGATATGGCCGTAATCTCGCTGAAAACCATTTTCCTTGCTCAAAAGGACGTAGGAGGCTTTATTTGAGCCACTTTCTTTCATAAGCCGCTTCACATCCTTTGGGTGGCCGAGTACCTTATCTGCCTTTCCGGCAAAAAAGAGCAGCGGGGGCAGTTCCATTTTGCGCAAAGCAGCGGCATAATCGAAACCATCCACAGGGTCTTTCCACTGCGGGGAATACACCCAGCGATTGACCTCTTTGTAGAAGTCGGCGGGCTCGTTTTCGCTGCCCATGCCCATTTTTTTAGCTGGCAGGTAGCCTTTCAAGGCTGTGGCACCCAGACCACCGAGGGTCCACACCACATCTACCATGAAGAGCCTTCGCAAGCTCATCACCCCGATGCGTCGCTTGGAGGCGAAAAACACCCCCGGCCCAAGAGCACGCCCTCCGGCATAGCGGGCCATCCAGGCCAGCAGGAGCACCCCTCCCCAGGAATGCGCGCCCAGTCTCAGGGCCTTGCCCGGGTGCAGCTTTGCAATGGCATCTGCATAGATGTTCATGTCCCTTTCGAGAAAGTCAGCTTGACTGTGAGCGAAGCCCCGCTTTATTTTCGGGCGGCTGCCCCCTTTGCCGGCCAGGTCGGGAGCAAATACATCGTAGCCTGCCTCGGCCAGAAATGGGCCAAAGCCTTTGCCGCTTTTGCTGTGAAAGATCCTTGAATCCTCGATGCTGCCATGAATGAGCAGCACGGGATCACCCCCTCCATCGAATCGATGCATGCGCGAATGCATACCAGCCCCCAGATCGATATCAAATGCCGTCCTCTTCACCATGCCTTTCCATACGTACTCCTTCCACGTCCGCAAAGATAGGCTTGCGAGCTGTTAAAAATCGGCAAAAGCAGGTGGATGTTCGCTCACAGGCTTTTGGCGCAAGCCTGCAGCTTTGATAAAAGGATGGTGCTGTTTACATTTGCGCCCAACAAAACTCAAGGTATGAATCTTCACGAATATCAAGGCAAATCCATACTCGAATCCTTCGGAGTGGGCATACAGCGCGGCCTCGTAGCCGATACAGCGGAAGGGGCTGTAGAAGCTGCCAAAAAGATCAATGAAACCACAGGTTCAGAGTGGTTTGTAATCAAAGCACAGATCCACGCCGGTGGCCGCGGAAAGGGTGGGGGAGTGAAACTCGCCAAGAGCCTTGACGATGTGAAGCGCATTGCATCCGAGATCATTGGAATGGATCTTGTCACCCCGCAGACCCCTCCCGAGGGCAAGAGGGTGAGCAAGGTACTCGTGGCCGAGGATGTGTATTATCCCGGCGATAGCGAGCCCAGCGAGATCTATATGTCGGTATTGCTCGACCGCTCGCGCAACCGTATTTCTGTGATGTACAGCCCCGAGGGTGGTATGGACATCGAGGCAGTGGCCGAAAAGACGCCCCACCTCATTTTCAAGGAGGAGATCGACCCCGCCGTGGGCATTCAGGGTTTTCAATGCCGCAAGATCGCTTTCAACCTCGGCTTGAGCGGCAAGGCCTTTAAGGAAATGACCAAATTCGTGCAAGCCCTGTACAATGCCTATGTGGGTTGCGATGCCAGCCTCTTTGAGATCAATCCAGTGCTCAAAACCTCCGACGACCGCATCATCGCCGTCGATGCCAAGGTGAGCCTCGACGACAATGCCCTTTACCGACACAGCGACTATGCCGCCATGCGCGACCTGAGCGAAGAAGACCCCACGGAGGTAGAAGCCGGTGAAGCCGGACTCAACTATGTGCAGCTCGACGGCAATGTGGGCTGCATGGTAAACGGAGCAGGTTTGGCCATGGCCACCATGGATATCATCAAGCTCTCGGGCGGTGATCCGGCCAATTTTCTCGATGTGGGGGGTACCGCCGATGCCAAGCGCGTGGAGACTGCCTTCCGCATCATCCTCAAAGACCCCAAGGTGAAAGCCATTTTGGTGAACATCTTCGGAGGTATTGTACGTTGCGACCGCGTGGCACAGGGGGTTGTCGACGCTTACAAGAACATTGGAGATATCAAGGTTCCCATCATCGTACGCCTGCAGGGCACCAACGCAGAGGAGGCCAAGAAGCTCATCGATGATTCCGGCCTCAAGGTGCACTCAGCGGTACTGCTCCAGGAAGCAGCTGACAAGGTGAAGGAGCTTGTGGCCTGAGCTTTGCAGTAGGTGGCAGGTTCATTCTCAGGGGTGAATGGATAACATAACATCGCATTGGATGAGCCGTTTAATGACTATGCCTTACCTGCTGATCATATTTCTGTGCTTGGTATCTCTCGAATGCTATTCTCAGAAGGAGCAGCCCACCGACAGTCTGGGCAAGGGCTACGTGGTGGAGTCCATTGTGATAGGGCCCGATACCCTTCCTCTCATCACTTTGCCTTCGGCGATTGTGACAAGCGATCGCAGGGCACGAAGCAAGCGCTACCAGCGCAAGTGGACCAAGCTACATGCCAATGTGGTAAAGACCTATCCCTACGCCAGGGTGGCAAGTGACCTTATAGAAGCCTATAACCAGGAATTGCTCTTGCTTGAAACCGAGGCCGAAAGGGAAGCCTATATGGACAAATGCGAAGAGGATCTCAAAGCCGAATTTGAGGGCGACCTGCGCAAGATGACCATGAGTCAGGGCCGTGTACTCATCAAGCTTATCGACCGAGAGACCGGAAAGACGAGCTACGAACTCATCCGCGAGCTCAAGAGCGGCTTCACGGCCTTTATGTGGCAGGGGGTGGCCAAGCTATTTGGCTCCGACCTCAAGTCGAGCTATGATCCCGCCAACTCCGAGCAAGATGCCATGATCGAGGAGATTGTCCAAAGGATAGAAGCAGGCGAAATCCATGTAGCCACCCGCGAGGTGAAAACCACTGCCGCAGCCGAGGCACTTGAGAACAAGAGCAAGCGCCTCGAGCGGCGCATAGAGCGCGAGAAGCGCAGAAAAGACAAGAAGAATTGAGCGCGGCTTCCGCCTTATTTCAGAAACTTGTCAGAAACCTGTAAATCCTTGCTGCCCGGGGTGTAGGTGTAGAAGCCCTCTCCGCTCTTCACGCCCAGTTTTCCTGCGCGCACCATGTTGACCAGCAGGGCCGATGGAGCATACTTGGGCTGTCCGAATCCATCGTGCATCACGCGTAGAATGCTCAGACACACGTCGAGACCAATGAAATCGGCGAGTTGCAGGGGACCCATCGGATGGGCCATGCCCAGCTTCATCACCGTATCGATCTCTTCTACTCCGGCCACTCCTTCTTGCAGGCATATGATGGCCTCATTGATCATGGGCATGAGGATGCGGTTGGCTACAAATCCCGGAAAATCATTTACTTCGGTGGGTATCTTTCCCAATTTTTTCGATAGCTCCATGATGGTTCCGGTCACCTCATCAGAGGTGGCATAGCCGCGTATCACCTCTACGAGTTTCATAACGGGCACAGGATTCATGAAGTGCATTCCGATCACCTTATCGGGGCGGGCGGTATGGGCAGCTATTTCAGTGATGGAAATGGATGAGGTATTGCTGGCCAGTATGCAATTTTTCGGGCTCGCGGCATCCAGTTCGCGGAATAGCTTGGCCTTCACTTCTCGGTTTTCAGTGGCGGCTTCTATCACCAGGTCGGCTTCGCTCACCCCTGCTTTCACTTCCGTAAATGTGTGCAGCCTATTGAGCGAGGCTTCCTTGTCGGCCTCTGTGATTTTTTCCTTGGCTATCATTCGATCCATATTCTTGCCGATGGTCGCCAAGGCTTTGTTCAGAGCCTCTTCGGATAGGTCGATTAGATTGACCTCATAGCCGCTTTGGGCGCATACATGGGCGATGCCATTGCCCATGGTCCCCGCTCCTATTACGCTGATTTTTTTCATGAATTCTCTTGTTTTGATGGTGGTTTTTTCGTGGTGTTGGCGAAGGCTTATTTTCCTTCTCCCCTTATGATGGTGAGGATGGTATAAGCCAGTATTTTGAAGTCGATGGCAAGCGACATGTTCTCGATGTAGAGAATGTCGTACTTGAGCCGCTGCACCATTTGGTCTACATTTTCGGCATAGCCGTACTTTACTTGCCCCCAGCTGGTTATTCCCGGTTTTACTTTCTGTAAATGGCGGTAGTGGGGCGCAACCTTCATGATTTGTTCGATGTAGTATTTGCGCTCAGGTCGGGGGCCCACAAGGCTCATTTCGCCGCGCAGTACATTGAAGAACTGGGGCAACTCATCGAGGCGGAGCTTGCGCATGAATCGTCCGATAGGAGTGATGCGCGGGTCGTCGATGCGCGCGAGTTGGGGGCCATTGTTCTCGGCATTCATGCGCATGGAGCGAAACTTGAAGATGTGAAAGGGCTCATTGTGCTGCCCCATGCGTTCCTGTCGGTAAATGATAGGCCCCGGCGAGGAGAGTTTGACCAAAATGGCCAAAACCAAAAATACCGGAGCCAGGAGGATGATGGCGATGATTGAAGCACTGAAGTCCAGCAGACGCTTGAGAAAAAACTGCCATGACGGCATGATCTCCGTATTGATCTCCACGAGCGGCACACCAAAGATGCTCGTCATCTTTACCGAGCCCGAGAGCATGTCGTAAATATCTGGGATGATCTTGATCCTCACATTCAGACCTTCCAATTGCGAAATAATGCTACCGAGGTTCTTATGCTCCGTGCTTTCTATGGCGATGATTACTTCTTCGATCTTTTTTTCATTCACGATGTGCTCGATATGGCTCATGCGCCCCAGCCAGGGCAATTCATCTTCGAGGAGCATGTCCTTGCCATTCACACTCACATAGCCCACAAAGCGAAAACCGGGCGAGGGTCTCAGGTCGCGCATTTCGCGGTACACATTCAGTGCTTCCTCATTCCCGCCTATCAGCACGGTATTGAATCCGAATACACCCCGGTGGATGAGTTTTACCGTGCGTGAGGTGATCAGAAAACGGGGAAAGAAGGTGCAGACAAAGTGAATGCCCAGCAGCGCCAATACGCTCTTGTAGTAGTAGGAGTAGTTGGCCACTTCATCGTCGAGGAGCAGGGCAAAGAATAGTACCACCACTCCGATGAAGGTAGCGAGCAGCACCTGTCCAAGCTCCCTCAATCGGTGCCTTCTGTAGATATTGCGGTACATGCCCAGCAGGGCGTAGAGCGACACCCAAAATAGGGGGATGATTACTGCTGCTGCTGCAAATCGGCTGTCGAACTCGACGGGTATCTCATAGCCGAACTTGTCGGGTTCGATGTACTTTTTTCGGTAAACGAAAAATAAAGTCCATGCGGCCAGAGCTGAAAATACATCAGAAAGAACATACTTTATCGTTTGTCGCTTTCTGTTCATCTCTTATTTTGGATACACGAATTTTACGTTGTCTACATACATCTCGGCGCTGCTGTTTTCAGGCAGGAGCTGACTCTCGAAGTAAAAGGTAAATGGCAGCGTACCCACATTTTGCCCCAAGGTGCGCGACAAGTCTATGTAGACTTTTGTCCACTCCTCGCGCGGGTTGAGTCCGATTAGGAAGAATTTAGGTCCTGTGGGGCCACCCCTTTGTATACCGATTTCGAGCGGATTGTTGCCCTTGAAATCGATTTCGAGGTAAGCTATTATACCCCGTGGAATATTGGCCAGCTCCCAGTCGAGGGTGCTGAAAAAATAGGGTGTGCCTGAGCTCAGACTGATTTGCCCGCTGAGTTCACCGCTGCGCACCACAGCATTTTGGGCCTGAACCTCTGCATCGCTGTTCTCTCCACTCACAAAGGCATTTCCGATGCTTTCGAAGTCCTCGAATACGAAGTTGTAAGCATTTGGGAAGTAATTGAATACTGCGGTGCTATCCTCTCGCACCGGAAGCACCACACCGGGCAGCAGGTCTTTCTCGATATTGAGTGGGGCATAGAAGGGGTAGATCACTCGGCGCAGCAGAGCTCCACTATTCTTAATTCCCGCATTGATGCTGATGCGTGTGGGGCCGTTTTCCAGTATGGCGATGGTGGCCGGGAGCTCATAGGAGCCCACAAAATCTTCATTGGCAAATACGTGCACATCAACGATATCGTGGGTTGGAGCCCCTTCTACAGCCTCATTCGTAACGAGGTCGGCGCGGCTGATGTGAATGAATCCCGGCGCCATTTCCTCGCGATTGAAAATATCGCAGGCACTCAAGGTGCATACAAGCACTATACACGCAAGCCGGGTTAAAGATTGGGGCATAAGCACGATGCCATTTTTGGGCGGCAAAGTTAGCCACTTTTTCCCTTTGGCAGCGCTCTTCGGGATTCAAGGCCAAACTTTACACCCTTTCCGAACGCTATTTTTTCCCGCAGATTGTTACTCGCTCATTTATTTTCGAGCGTTCCCGAGGTGATTTTGAGTTTCTCGACGATTTTGTAGGCCACATCCAAGGCTTTGTAGCCATCTTCTACGCTTACGGGTGGGTTCTTATCTTCTTCTATCGCTTCCGCAAAAGAACGCAGCTCATCGAGTATCGCATTGTTTTCCTCAATATTGGGCTTGTCAAAGAAGATTTCCTTTTGTCCCTTGCCCTTGCCCAGATCGATGCTCATGGAGAAGGGATCGGGCTCGCCCACCACATCTTTCATCATAACGCGCTCAGCAGACTTGTTTAGGAAATCGACGGCTATGTATGCATTCCGCTGAAAGAATCGCGATTTGCGCATGTTCTTCATGGAAAAGCGGCTGGCGGTGAGATTGGCCACACAGCCATTGTCAAATTCCAGGCGGGCATTGGCAATGTCGGGCTCCTCGCTTACGATGGCCACACCGCTTGCGCTCACGCGCTTGATATTGGCCTTCACCACACTGAGCACGATGTCGAGGTCGTGAATCATCAGGTCGAGCACCACCGAAACATCGGTGCCCCGGGGATTGAACTGCG
>SLDS01000246.1 GCA_007125175.1 Flavobacteriales bacterium | reverse complement strand
TAATCTCGAGGGCACCATCGGCAGAGGCAGTGTAAGAATACACAGCATCGTCGCCATTCAGGTAGCTTCCAGAGCCTGTACCATTGGAGATATCGGGATAGGTCGCGGGCAAGGCAGGACGGTCAGCCGAATCGTATGCATCATCGTAGTTAGCGGTATTGTCGCTTGTGACATATGGAAGAGAGCTTACCACAATCGGGTCACCACAGGTGGCACCGGGGCCAAGAAGCGTACCTTCGCATTCGCATTCTGCGGTTACTGTGTCATTGATGGTATTTGGATCACCATCATCACAAGGGTCACCGATATTAGCACTCAGTGCAGGGCAGTCATAAGGAGTTCCTACACAGTCACACTCAGGTGTAACAACTGAATCGAATGTACCAGGATCGCCATCATCACAGGGATCGCCGATATTGGCGTTCAGGGCAGGGCAATCTACCTCACCGCACTGCACAGCACGAGTGGTTGATGGCTGTGAGCCTGAAATACCGTCACAAGCAGCATTAAGGTGTGTGTAAAAACGGTACACACCACTGCTAGGAGCTGTGAAGGTAACTGGTGACTCACCGAAAGCTACAGCAGTAGCACCTTCATCGGCGCTAACGGTAATGTAAGTGGCATCTCCAGCAGGTACACTAAAAGTGTATTCTTCACCTGAGGTCAAACTCACATTAGAATACTCCGATGACCAACCAGCAGTGGTGATGTTTTGCGGTGAACCGGTGCAAGTAGGTGTGAAGGTTGCGGAAGGCCACAAACCATTCAAATCACTTAAGCACTGACTCTGTGCAGGATTGGTTAGAAAAAATAGTGCAAGGGTGCAACAGACACCGAGCACTTTTGTAAAATGCATCTTCATAGGAACTGAATTTGGTTAAAAAAAAGGTTTAAACTGCTTGAAACCAAGCGTGAAATCCCGCTAAATCGAGTAATTTGTTCGATATATAGCGAAAATTTCGCCATGAAGGTAAGTCTTAATTTGAATTAATCAAAATCGATCAAGACTTTTTTCCATAATCTCAGCCTGATTTTTCCATTCTTTCGAAAGCGAATCGAGCCATTGTTCTTGTTGATCTCGCTGCACACTCTTTTGACCAAATGTTTGCAGAGAAGATTCAGAATCTCTGGCTGATCTGCAACTCAGGAAGCCTTGATAGTCTTGAGCGGCCTGCCAGTAAATGTGCAAACGCCGCAGGAGCATCTCTGAATCCAAACGAGACCTACCATATATATAGGTATACCCTAGCTTCTAATCTGAGAAGGGATGATTCTAATTCAGGAACCAAAATCGCTTGTCTGCAATCTGATTAGTCGAGGATGGGAATTGACCTTGCATCCATTTTTTGCCGGAAGGCCGGAAAAAATGGGTACATGATCGAGCACAGCACAGCAGTGATCGGCCCTGTACAGAACAGCTACATGCTACACTTCACGGTGCTTTTTCCACTGACTTCTGATGGGTAATGATGTATTCTCGTTCGCTCCATGCTGGGCAATTGGCTCCATTTCTTCTCCGGAATCACAAGGAGCAATAAAAAACCGCCTCGTGTTATGTACGAGGCGGCTGTGCTCTATCAAAGGAATGATCTAGGCGATCTCAGGGAACGCAGATTTACTTATTGTCGTCCTTCTCGCCTTTTTCCATTTCCTCCTTGAGGTCGGCCAAGACGTTCAAGTCGCCGAGTGTTGTTTTTTCCTGCTTGGACTGAATGGATTTAACTGCTTTGGAAGATTCGGCTGCTTGGGCTTTTTCTTCACTCTTTTCTCGTGCTTTCTTGAGTTTTGGGTCTTCCTCAAAGGTGCGTGTGTGCGAAACGAGAATGCGGCGACCAGCTTTGTTGAATTCAAGCACCACAAAATCGGCTTTCTCATCCACTTTTACACTGCTGCCGTCCTGCTTCTTCAGGTGCTTCACAGGCACTACGGCTTCTACGCCATAGGGCATGGCCACCACGCCCGTGTTATTGTCAACTGAGGTGAGCGTTCCTTCGTGAGCAGTGCCTTCGCCAAATACGGTCTCAAACACATCCCATGGATTTTCTTCGAGCTGCTTGTGGCCTAGGCTCAATCGGCGGTTTTCCTGATCCACTTCAAGCACCACAACCTCCATCTCCTCGCCAATATTGCAGAATTCAGAAGGGTGTTTTACCTTTTTGGACCAGCTCAGGTCAGAGATGTGCACGAGGCCATCAACACCTTCTTCCAACTCCACAAACACACCGAAGTTGGTGAAATTGCGGATGATGGATTTATGCTTGCTGCCTACTGGATACTTCTCTACGATGTCGGCCCAAGGGTCTGGCATGAGCTGCTTGATGCCCAAAGACATTTTGCGCTCTTCCATGTCGATGGTAAGAACCACGGCTTCTACTTCGTCGCCCACTTTGAGGAAATCTTGTGCACTGCGCAAATGCTGTGACCAGCTCATTTCGCTCACGTGCACCAAACCTTCCACTCCGGGGGCTATTTCTACGAAGGCACCGTAGTCGGCCATTACCACTACTTTTCCTTTCACCTTGCTTCCCACTTCGATCTCATCTTTGAGAGAATCCCATGGGTGCGCACTCAGTTGTTTCAATCCAAGAGCAATGCGCTTTTTGTCATCGTCAAAGTCGAGGATTACGACATTGATCTTTTGGTCGAGCTCTACAACCTCCTCAGGGTGGTTGATGCGTCCCCAGCTCAGGTCGGTGATGTGGATCAAACCATCTACACCTCCCAAGTCGATAAAGACACCGTAAGAGGTGATATTCTTCACAGTACCTTCGAGTACCTGACCTTTTTCCAGGCCGCTGATGATTTGCTTTTTCTGCTCTTCGAGCTCCGCTTCGATGAGGGCTTTGTGCGAAACAACCACGTTCTTAAACTCTTGGTTGATCTTCACCACCTTGAATTCCATGTTTTTGCCTACGTACATATCGTAGTCGCGAATGGGCTTCACATCGATTTGCGAACCGGGTAGGAAAGCTTCGAGGCCGAATACATCGGCAATCAATCCACCCTTGGTGCGGCACTTGATATGTCCGGTGATAATCTCATCTTGCGCGAGCGCCTGATTCACTTTTCTCCAGGCCTCATGCATGCGGGCAGTCTTGTGCGAAATATTGAGCTGACCATTCTTGTCTTCCAGACTCTCTACGTACACATCCACTTCATCGCCGGCCTTCAGGTCTTCATTGTAGCGGAACTCTGAGGCTGAAATGACACCCTCAGACTTGTAATTGATGTTGATGATCACCTCTTTTTTGGTAACATCTACAACTTTACCTTTTACAACTTCGCCTTCTTGAATGGCGTTTAGGGTGTCATCGTATCGGTTGTCAAGCTGGGTGCGTTGGTCTTCGGTGTAGGGGTCTGCACCGGACTCGTATTTATCCCAATCGAAATTGGCCGCGTCGAATTCATCTTTGTCGTCGAAGAGATTCAATTCTTCATCATCCTCTTCGTCATCTTCGCTCTCAGCTTCACTATCGTCTTTCTTGCTTACTGCCGGAATGCTTTCATCATCCTCACTGTCATCATCATCGGAGGTGAGATTTGCAGAAGCTTCTTCATGCACTTCTTCATCTTCAGCTTCGGTCTCAGCAGGATTGGAATCTTTGGCTTCTACCGCCGCTTCTTCTTCCTTTTTTTCGACCTTTTCAGCTTTGGGCGCTGCCTGCTCCTCAGTGCCTGAATCGGCAGCTGTGTTTTCTTCGGTTTGCACCCCTTCGCTTTCGTTTACGGTTTCTTCCGAAACCTTTTTTTCTTCGTTTGCCATCAAGGCTTAAAATTTGTATCCCGTAATTTCGTGGCTTTTACGAGAGAGTGTTTGGTATTGGGCTGCCACAGTGCCCTGAAAATTTGAGAGCGCGAAGGTAGTGATTTTAATTGGTAATGACAATGCTATCGAAGGATATCCTGTCGATAACAAATAGTCTCTTCCAGGCCCACAAATCACTTGCTCTGCCAGGAATCGTTTAGCGGTAGAATCCGGCCTAAGGAACAAAAAGCATACTTTTGAGTTTCATTTGCGCATAGCTCTATTATGAAACAATTTGATATACCTACTTTCTACCGTTCACCCATCATTGGTAAGGTAAAGCAAGCCCGGAAGTTGAACGATCCAAGGAAGAAAGATTTTAGCCCGAGTGTACTCGATTTTGGGCCGGTTCAGTTTCTCATACCGAGACATTTTGGTTTTTGCTATGGGGTGGAAAACGCCATTGAAATCTCCTACAAGGCCTTGGAGGAAAACCCGGACAAACGCATTTTTTTGCTCAGTCAAATGATCCACAACCCTCAAGTCAATGAGGACCTCCTGTCCAGAGGCATGCGATTTATCATGGATACCGAAGGCAATCAGCTCGTAGACTGGGAAGAGGTGAACAGTGAGGATATTGTGATCATACCTGCATTTGGTACAACCGTGGAGATTGAGCAGCTTCTGAAAGAAAAAGGAATCACCACTGAACAGTACAATACGACTTGCCCTTTCGTGGAAAAGGTGTGGAATCGCTCCGCCAAGCTGGGTGAAGATAATTACACCATCATCATTCACGGCAAGCACCGCCACGAAGAGACGCGCGCCACATTTTCACACAGCTATCAAAACTCGCCTTCTGTGGTGATCAAGAACATGGATGAGGCCAAGGTGCTCGGAGACATAATTCTTGGCAGGAGGCCAATGGCTGATTTTTACGAGCTTTTCAAAGGCAAGTACAGCAAAGGGTTTAACGTGGACAGTGATTTACGCCGAGTGGGTGTGGTGAACCAAACGACCATGCTCGCCAGCGAAACCCAGGCTATCGCCGATTTTTTTAAGCAGACAATGATCGAAAAGTATGGTAATGAGAACCTCAAGGAGCATTTCGCCGATACGAGGGATACCTTATGTTATGCCACCAATGACAATCAGCAAGCTACCCTCGGCGTACTGGAGCAACCCGCAGACCTGGCCATTGTGGTAGGAGGCTACAATAGCTCAAATACCTCGCACATAGCAGATTTGTGCGCCGAGAAAGTTCCCACATACTTTATCAAAAACGAGGAGGAGATCATCAGCCCACAACTGCTCAGACACTTCAACTACCCGGAAAAGCGATTGGAAGAAGAAGAAAATTGGCTACCGGAAGGCCAGAGTATTCGCATCATTCTTACCAGTGGTGCCTCTTGCCCTGACTCTATTGTGGATAGGGTGATGCACCGAATCTTGGGCTTCTTCGACAATGTCCGTCCGATTGAGGTAGTGATTCGCGAGCTACCCGGTACGGAGCAAGTTGAATCCATTTAGGAGCCAGTTTCCTTCCTTATTGAATCGACCCTTCTTCTTTTTGGATGGTATCAAGGGCCCATTGATGGGCCAGTTTCAGCTGTTCTTCAGCGCTTAAATTGCTGTTGTCCAAGACTAGGGCATCCTCCACCCGCAGCAGTGGGTCTGTCTTTCTCGAGCTGTCAATGCGATCCCGTGTGTCAATGTTTTGTCTCACTTCCTCCAGGCTTACGCTTACACCTTTAGATTGGAGCTCTTTGTGACGCCGGCGTGCCCTTACTTCGGCTTGAGCGGTCATAAAGATTTTCAATTCTGCATCGGGTAGCACCGCACTGCCTATGTCTCGGCCATCCATTACCACCCCTTTTTTGTATGCCATATCTTGCTGTGCGCTGCGCAATTTGACACGAACCTCGGCTACCTGGGCCACGAGGCTCACATGCTCGGATACGCGCATGGAGCGAATCTCAGCCTCCACATCAGCTCCATTGAGGTAGAGATGATTCGCATCGTTTTCTCGCTTGAACTCCATCTCTATTTGCGGAAGCATGGCGATGAGCTTCTTCTCATCGAGTACACCCTCACCGGCAATGCCTGCATTCAGCGCGTAGAGGCATACAGCCCGGTACATGGCACCAGAGTCTATGTAGCGGTAATTGAGCCTGGCGGCCAATTGCTTGGCAAGTGTGCTCTTGCCTGTAGAGCTGTGGCCGTCTATGGCGATATTGATTTTTCTCATCCCTCGGCCCGTTTGAAGTCGTCAAACTTGATGCTCAAGCCAAAATGATTGGTAGCTCCGGCAAGATTGTAAGTGGCACGGGCGTAGCTCAGGTGAAATTTGGATACCTTGATGGCTATACCATAGGTGAAACCGCCTGTACCCGGTCGTGTATCAATCTTGAGTTCCTGTCGGCGGTTGTAATTGTATCCGGCCCTGAGGTGGATGTTTTCAGAAAGCAGAATCTCGGTGTTGAAGACCAGATGCCTGCCCAGGGTTTCCAGAAAGCCATCATTTGCTACCGGCACTTCTTCGCCGGTGAGGGGGTCTGTGGTGAACTGACCGCTGCGGTCTTCACTCAATCTCCACACCTGTCCATTCTCATACATCACTCCGAAGCGTATAGGGGCTTTGTCGAGCTTCTTGCTTATCCCCGCCTGGATTTCGAATGGCAGGTTTTCTTCCACTCCGGGTCGGTACGAGCTCAGGGTTCTGCCGATGTTCCGCATCATGAGCGTCGCGGTGAGGTGTTTCTCCTTGTTGTAATAGGTGGCCGACATATCCACGAGCAGGGCGGTGGCTCGGTATTCGGCCATTTCGCTCAAGGCAAATTTGGCATTTGCGCCGATGCTGAAGTATTCATCGAGTTGCCTCGATATGCCGGCTTGAAACAGATACTCCCCGGCATTGAAGCTCCCAATTTGGTTGCCGGCTTCATCGGTCATATCGAAAGTGCCATAGGAGAGGCTGGTAATTCCAAAACTCAATGTACCCAAACCGCTTACATGCTGCGCAAAGCCAGCATGTGAGAGACTGGCTTCTCCAAATATTCGGTTGAAGCCCAGAGCAATTTGCCCTGAGGCCGTGGAATCCATCAGTGAAGGGGCATAGAGCCCCAGATTGAGGTCACCATCTTTTACCGCAAGATTATTGCCACCCAGGGCAGCCATCCTTGCAGGTGATACGGCTTGTAAAACCTGAAAACTGCTGCTGCCGCCGATCTGTGCCTGTACTGTAGATACACCTGCACAGAGGCATAGTACGAGCCAATACCCACTTCGATTCATCTATGAGCAAACGTAAGGAGTTTTACGGTATTTTACGAGCCCTGTGAATTAATTCATGCATGGTGGTCATCCTATGACCATTGTTGGGCTGCAGGGCCAGGACTAAAGGCTATGCTGCTGCGAGGGGTACTGTGCCTCAGATTGTGTCGGGATTAGCTCATTTCGCTTGCAAGCAATTACTCCAAGCACTAGGACTGCCGCATGTGCACGGTGCGCTGTGGGAATGGAACAACGATTCCCTCGGCCACGAAGGCATTATTGATCGCCTCGAGATTTTCCCAATATACGGGCCACAGGTTATCTGGTATGGTCCAGCAGCGCACAGTGAGGTCGAGTGAGCTTTCGCCAAATTTGACAAATCGAACCACCGGCTCGGGTTCGGGAAGCACCCGCTCATCCTTTGCCAATACCCCCAAAATCACCGATCTCACTTTTTCGATATCACTTCCGTAAGCCACAGAAACAGACATTTCCACCCGTCGGGTATCTTTGAGGGTGAGGTTGGTGATATTGGAATTGGCCAGCGCACCATTGGGCATTACCACCACTCTGTTGTCGAAAGTTTGCACATGCGTATGCAAAATATCAATGCGCTCTACCCTGCCGAGAAAACCCTGCGCCTCGATGATATCAGCCACTCTGAAGGGTTTAAAAACGAGAATGAGGATACCACCTGCAAAATTAGCCAGGCTCCCCTGCAGTGCCAAGCCAATTGCCAGACCGGCCGCCCCCAGAATACCCAGCAGTGCAGCGATCTTGACATCGAGGCTTTGCAGTACAATCAGTATGAGGGTGAGGTAGAGTACGAATCGCAGTATTCTCAACAAAAAGTCGCGCAGCGAAGCCTCTAATTCCCACTTTTCGAATGCTTTTTGAACGGCCTTCAAGCCATGGGAGATTATAAATCGGCCTACCAGATAGATGGCAATGACCTTCACCAAGGCAATGAGGATTTCCAGAGAGTAGAGCTTTATCTGCTCGATAAGTGATTCGTCAAGGTATTCCCACATGTTTTACAGCTTGAGGTCAATAAGCACTTGCCACTGCCGGCATTTTCGCGCACAAAGCTAATGGATTTCCCGATTAAGCTACTTTCAGCGCTTTTTCTACTTTTTGATTGGTAAGGGCGATCTGAACCACTTCGATCATCTCGTCTACATAGTGGAAGGTGAGTCCCTGTATGTAGCGTTCGTTGATTTCTTTGATGTCTTTTTCATTCTTGGTACTCAGAATGATCTCCTTGATATTGGCGCGTTTGGCGGCAAGGATTTTCTCTTTGATTCCTCCCACAGGCAGCACCTTGCCTCTCAGGGTGATTTCGCCTGTCATGGCCAGGTACTTTTTCACCTTTCGCTGTGTGAATGCCGAAGCCAGAGCGGTGAGGATGGTGATTCCCGCCGAAGGGCCATCTTTTGGAGTAGCTCCTTCCGGGACGTGCACATGTACATTCCATTTGTCAAAAACTTCCTGCTGCAGCCCAATGGTATCGGAATGCGATTTGAGGTACTCCAGGGCTATCATGGCCGATTCTTTCATCACATCACCCAGATTTCCCGTGAGGGTGAGCTTGCCCTTGCCCTTGGTGAGGGAAGTTTCAATGAAGAGAATATCGCCACCCACCGGTGTCCATGCCAAGCCTGTGACCACACCGGCCACATCGTTGTCCTGGTACTTGTCCTTGGCGTGGGAGGGGCCGAGTATGCCAGTAAGCTCAGATTGCGTGATGGTGGCATTGAAGTCCTCATCCATTGCAATCTGCTTGGCGCGGTAGCGCACCAGTTTCGAAATTTTCTTCTCCAGACCCCTTACCCCCGATTCATTGGTATATTCTTCCACAATCTGCTCTAGAACGGCTTTGCCCATTTTGATCTGCGATTTTTTGAGACCATTCTCAGATATTTGTTTGGGCAGCAGATGGCGCTTGGCAATTTCGATTTTCTCCTCCACGGTATAGCCATTCACTTCAATAATCTCCATCCGATCGCGTAGTGCCGGGTGTATGCTGTTGAGAGTGTTTGCTGTAGCCACAAACATCACTTTGGAGAGATCGTAGTCCATCTCCACATAATTGTCGTAGAAGGTACTGTTTTGCTCGGGGTCGAGCACTTCGAGCATGGCTGATGAGGGGTCGCCGTGCGAATCCCTTCCCAGCTTGTCTATTTCATCCAGCACGAAAAGCGGATTGCTCGTGCCTGACTTTTTGATATTCTGAATAATCCTCCCGGGCAATGCTCCTATGTAAGTCTTGCGGTGGCCGCGTATTTCAGCCTCATCGCGAAGTCCACCCAGAGACATGCGGCAATATTTGCGCCCCAGCGCTTCGGCCATGGATTTGCCCAGGGAGGTCTTACCCACACCGGGAGGGCCGTAGAGGCATAGGATGGGCGATTTCATATTGCCCTTGAGCTTGAGCACAGCGAGGTGTTCGATGATGCGCTCCTTCACTTTCTCCAATCCATAATGATCGCGGTCTAGGATGCGCTGCGCGCGGCCCAAGTCAAATTTGTCCTTGCTGTATTCATTCCAAGGCAGCTCGAGCAGTAGCTCTACATAGTTGAGCTGCACGGAGTAATCGGCCCCTTGTGGATTCATTCGCTCCAGCCTGTCCAATTCTTTGGCGAATGCCTTGGCGGTTTTATCAGCCCACTTTTTGCCTTCGGCCCGCTTCCGCAAATCCTGAACGAGCTCATCCTGCGGGTTTCCGCCCAGCTCCTCCTGTATGGTCTTCATTTGCTGGTGCAAAAAGTATTCTCGCTGCTGCTGATCGATGTCGGTTTTTACCTTGGATTGGATGTCGTTTTTCAGCTCCAGCAGCTGCAATTCTTTGGTCAGGTATTGCAATACCATTTCTGCCCGCTTCCGCAAATCGGCTGTTTCCAGTAGCTGCTGCTTCTCGGCTACCTCGGCATTCATATTGCTCGAGATAAAGTTGATCAGGAAGCTGTGGCTTTCGATATTCTTGATGGCAAATGCCGCTTCACTTGGGATATTTGGCGAATGCTTGATGATTTGTAAGGCCATGTCCTTCAATGAGCCTACCAATGCTTCAAACTTCTTTGGGGCGTTTTTGGGTTTAATCTCCGCGAATTCTTTCACTGCAGCGCGGATATAAGGTTCGTCGCTGATCAATTCCAGCAGCTCGAAGCGCTTTTTGCCCTGTATGATGACAGTGGTGCTGCCATCGGGCATTTTCAATAGCCGAATGATGCGGGCCACTGTTCCGATGCCATTTAAATCCTCAAATTCCGGATTCTCTATGCTCTGTTGTTTCTGGCTGATTACACCGACGGTTCGGTCCCCTTTGTAGGCATCCTGCACGAGTCGGATGCTCTTGTCGCGGCCTACTGTGATGGGAAGCACCACACCCGGGAAGAGCACGGTGTTGCGTATTGGCAATATGGGAAGTTCATTCGGAGTCTCCTCCTCATTCATCGCTTCTTCATCTTCGGCGCTGATGAGGGGGATAAATTCGGTTTCCGATTCGATGAGGTCGCTCAACTCAATGGTGTTGTACATGGATTGTGACATAATCTTTTTCACGTTTCAAGACAGATTGTCAGGTGTGGCCGTTTGCTAGCCACATTTTGCAGGGGCGATATACCTGTTCAAGCCCCATGCCAAAAGCTGTCGAATATGGCATTCTTTCAATAATGCTCCTATGCGCGGTGTTCGGCTTCCATTTCGTATACAAAATGGAAGATCTTCTTTTCGCTTTGGGTGAATACTTCACCACGCCGCGACTTCATGGCTGTGGCCATATCGTAAGCGCGTTCCAGGTCAAAATCGATGAAGCCTTCGGCAGATCCCCATGAAAATGAAGGAATAAACTTTTTCGGGAAACCGCCTCCGTATACATTACAGCACATGCCTACAACGGTACCTGTATTGAACATGGTATTGATGCCGGCTTTGCTGTGATCGCCCATCACGAGACCGATAAACTGCCGGCCGCTATTTATCAGTTGCTTACTTTCATAATCCCATACCCTCACCTGGCTGTAATTGTTTTTCAGGTTGGAGGTATTGGTGTCGGCGCCCAGATTGCACCAGGAGCCAATCACGCTATTGCCCAAAAAGCCATCGTGGCCTTTGTTGGAGTAATCGTGTATCACGGAGTTGGTCACTTCTCCGCCCACCTTGCAATGCGCTCCCACAGTGCTGGCGCCGTAAATCTTAGCTCCCATTTTCAGTACACTGGAAGCCCCGAGAAAAAATGGACCTCTGACGAGCGAACCCTCCATCACCTCCGCATCGGCAGAGATGTATATCGGGCCTTGCTCAGCATTGAGAATGCAGGGTCTGAGGCGGGCACCTTCTTCTATGAATATGTGCTCACCAATGGTCTGCACTCCTTTGGGAAAGCTCAGGGTGCGCCTGTTTTTCGCGATCCGCTTAAAATCCATGGCCATTACCGCGGCATTGCATGAAAATATGTCAGCAGGGCATTCCAGCAATATCGGGGCTGTGGGATAAACCTTCCGCTCCTCGAAGAGAGATACCGTGGAGGGCTCTGACATTTTGTTCACAGCGGTGCTCAGTGCTTCGGCTTGCTCCGCAGTACAGTGAGCGGCCAGCAGTAAGCCTTTGAAGGCCAAGATAGCTCCAAGTGGCAATTGCTCGATGGCAAGCTTTAGTTCGTTAGTAGGTATGAGTGATGCATTGATGTAGATGCCCTCAGCCACCTCGCTGCACGGATACACGTCTGAAAGGTGAGCAGCAGTGCAGATTCCGGGCTTTTGCCCGAGGTGCTCTTCCCATTTGTCAATGACGCGATCCATGCCAATGAGAAGATGGCTTACAGGCCTGCTGAAAGTGAGCGGCAGCAGGGCTTTGTAGTGCAGATCTATCAGGGTGTATTGCATCCGATACTTTAGAGGGTGAAGATATGCATTCGCCTCTTTGGCTTCACGATTTGGTCGTTAAGAAGCAATAAAAAAACCCTTCTCGATTGAAAAGGGTTTTTCGAATTGCTTAGGGCAGAATTATTTCTTTTCAAACTTGGCGTAGCGCTTGCGAAATTTATCAACGCGTCCCGCAGTGTCTACAAACTGCATCTTACCTGTGAAATAAGGGTGGGAGGTGTGAGAAATTTCGAGCTTTACCAAAGGATACTCGTTGCCGTCTTCCCACTTCACTGTCTCATTAGAGGGAGCCGTCGAGCGGCAAATGAAGGTGTAGTCATTCGACATGTCTTTGAATACAACAAGACGATAGTTCTCTGGGTGAATGTCCTTTTTCATGGCTTTGTGCTAAATGGGGCGCAAATGTACATCTTTCTCTGCAAAGACAAAAGTAAAAATACAATATTCTCGGCATCCGTCCTCAAGGCTACATAAAGTGCTGGCAGAGTCAATATCACGCCTTGCTCATTGGTCTGAGTTTTGGGATTCTCGCCTTCTCGGCAAATCCGGGCTGCGCTCTCTGAGAGTATTTTGCAATATTTGCCGGAAATTAGAGTTGATACCGCGTGCTTCATCGCCATTTTTCTACAGCCCTGCTGAGCATCATTGTTGTCACCTTGGCTTTTTTAAGCTCTTGCCGCGACGATGAGTTCGAGACTTCTCCTGAGTTTCGTCTCTCCTTTTCAGTGGATACGCTGTTTTTTGATACCGTCTTTACCAGTATCGGCTCAGCTACCCGCACTGTAAAAGCCTATAACCGTGGTAACAATCCTGTGCGCATCAGGCGTATTCTTGTTGAAAATGATGCCAACCAATCTTTTCGGGTCAATGTGGATGGACTTTCGGGTGTGGAGTTCGAAGATGTGGAAATCCGCGCTGGCGATAGTCTATTTTTCTTTGTAGAAGTCACAGTAGATCCCGAAGGAGACCAGCTTTATCCATTTGTAGAAGGAGCCCTTCGCTTCGAACTTGTGGGGGGAGTCCAGAGGCTACCGATCGTTGCATGGGGTTGGGATGCCATTTTTTATCCCCGACCCCAGGATTCCGTTCAGGTGATACAGGGACTCCCACCTTTTTACACCATCGGGTCTCCCGGTGAAGCCATTACCTGGACCAATGAAAAGCCCATCGTGGTGCGCAACTACCTGGTCATCGATACTGATCAGAGACTGGACATAGCAGCAGGCACTAAAATATTCTTTCATCAGGGTGCCGGACTCTGGATATTCTCCGGGGGCCGCATTCGCGCCTTGGGCTCGGTAGACAATCCCATTACCTTTCAAGGCGATCGCCTCGAACCCTTCTATGCGGAGCAGCCCGGACAGTGGGACCGCATTTGGATCAATGAAGGCAGCGAGGAGAACCGCCTGGAGAACGTGATCATCAAAAACAATTTCATAGGCTTGCAATTGGAGCCATTTCCCGCAGGCCCTCAGGCCAATGAGCTTTCTGCAAATGGGGTGAGAATGCGCAATGTAGTGGTGCGCAATAACAGCATCACCGGTATACTCTCCCGAAATTATCGCATCGACGCCCAAAATCTTATGCTCAGCAGGGCGGGGCAGCACCTCCTCGTTACCCAAGGTGCAGGGCAGTACCGATTTGACCACTGTACATTTGCCAATAACTGGAACCTGGCCATCCGCCAAAGCCCTTCTTTGCTGCTTACGAACCGCTACGAGGCCAGTGCCGGCATTTTTACCGGACAGATCATCAACAGTCAATTCCGCAATTGCATAATCTACGGCAACAATCAGAATGAGATTGTTCTGGATATGGATGAAGATGTGAATATAGACCTCACATTCTCCCATTGCCTTTTCAGAGCTGAGCAAGACAATATCCTATCCATCCAGCAGGATTACCTCAGCGGCCAAAACTGGGTGGGAAATCAACCGGGCTTCATCAATTTCTCGGCAGGCGATTTTCGCTTGCGCGAAGATGCCTTCGTGCGTGGCTTGGGTATGAACGCGGCAGGCTTGCCCACCAATGACCTGATTGGCTTTCCCTACGCATCACCACGCCCTTTGGGATGCCTCGAGTATATGCCTGAGTGATACGAAGAAGCCTTCGATCTCCGCCTCAGCCGCTTTTCCAATTCACTCCACTGTATTTCTCGCTCCTGTTCGAATATAGTCCTTGGGAAGGTGCTTGAGCAGTTCCTTCTTAAAGAGGTGGTAGTCCACCGTAATGGTGTGCCGGGGGGTGTCGATCTGATTGTAATGAGGATTGTCTGCTTCTCGCTGTGCGAGCTGTGCAATAGAATCCGGGCGTTGCCATTTACCGGCAATTTCGCGGGCCATGATTTTGCTCTGAAGCTCAGCTCCCGGCCATATGCAACCAATGGGCTGAAAGAGACCTATAAAGTACAGCTCGGGAATCTCGGGATGCATCATGCGCAGGTAGAGGGGTACCTTGCCCTCACTGTAATCGAGCAAATTCCTATCGAAAAAGGGGTGGGCTATGTGATAGCCGGTGCAGGCTATTACTGCATCGTAAGTTTCTTCACGCCCATCGCTGAAGCGCACAAGGTGACCCTCAAAAGACTGGATATCCGGGCGGGGATGTACTTTACCGTGGCGGATTTTGTAGAGCAATTCATCATTGATGGTGGGATGGGTTTGCCCAAAACGGGTGCGCACCGGAGGCAGGCCATAGCGTCTATTGCTGCCCACCATAAGCTTGAGCAAGATGTCGAATAGTCTCGAACGGATGCCCAGCGGAATCCATTTGCTTTTTTCGCCGATGGTATCGGAGGGTTCCCCAAAAAAGAACTTTGGAATGATTCGGTAGCCGCGCCGCATGGAGATAGCCGTGAAGGCACTCACCCTGCTGGTCTCCACCGCCACGTCGCAAGCAGAATTGCCACCCCCGATTACCAAAACCCTTTTTCCCGCAAAGGGAGCCGCCCTCTTGTACTGATGGGAGTGTATATAGCTTCCCGCAAATGTACCCTCATATTCTGGCCACCTCGGCTTCCAGTGATGCCCATTGCACACCACCAAATGGCTGAACAGCTCTTGATGCTCTTCACCATTTTGCTCGTAGCGTATAAGCCATTGACCTTCTTCATCCCTTTCGCAATGCTGTACCGTACAGCCGAAACGGATGTGGGGATAGAGCTCAAAGTGTCGAGCATAGGCCTGAAAATACTCCCGCAATTGATCGTGTGAGGGGTAGTCGGGAATGTCGGGGCGAAAATCATCAAATCCGTAATCGGCATACTCCGAGAGGTATTTGGAGCTGATGATGTGCGTGGTTTCAAATACGCTGGAATGGCTTTCATCCTCTGAGAAAATCCAATTGCCGCCTACATCGTTTTGCCGGTCGAAGGCAATGGCATCCAGGCCTTCATCCAATAGGTTTTTGAGCGCTGCAATGCCCGAAGGCCCGGCGCCAATCACAGCTACTCGTATGTGGCTTTTCGATTGCATAAATCCTCATCTCAATCAGGCTGTAAAGCTCCAGGCACTGCGCAGGGCTCAATCACTCTCAAAGGTAGCCTTCTGTGCGGATACGCATCGGCACACAGGAAGATACCTGTCCACCCTGCATTGTGTTTAGGGTCTCTACTGGCATGTCGACAGCGAAGAAGAAACACCCCCGACGCTTCGGAGTTCAGCACTGGCCTATTACAGCCTTGCGGTGAACTGTTCATCTTCACACTCAATCTTTCTGTGCTTGGCGTATGTAAAAGACGTAGTCCGTTTGGGGAGGCTTCTCAAGCCCTAACTGTCGGCCCATGGTGATGAGTTGGCCCCGGTGATAGGTGCTGTGGTTCATGCAATGCTGAATGATATCATCCACACGTAGGGGGGCAGTACCTGAACCGCGCTCCTCATTGTATGCGCTTGCATCAAGACCCAGGGTGTATTCATGAAAAGCCTTTGAGGCTCCAAGCCAGCCTTGGATGAGCTCAGATGGCGATCCTGAATAGTCCCTTGTGGGATTCTCCTCGTAGGATTCGTCTTTGAGCACCTGCAGCCAGAGGTATTCAGCACTCCAAATGTGCAATGCGGTGCTGCGAATGGAGGAAAAGCTCGACTCCACATTTCGCGTCCAATCTTCTTCCTTGGCCGCAGAGAGCCATTCGGCCATCCTTTCATTGGCCCAGAGATTGTACTCAGTGTAGCGCACAGCCATGGGGATCTGCGTGCCTTCTTCGGGTGGGGCTTGCTCCATGCAGGCCGAAAATGTAAGGAGCGCAAATAAACTTGCCCGAAAGTAGAATCGGGAAAACAGGCCCATCTTTTGGTTTGTATTCCTAAGATGCATGAATCTAATTTTTGGAAGAGCGGAGCAAATAAAGGTCTTTTCTTTCTTTTATTCGCCGACTATGAAGGAGAGCGCATGGAAAGGCTGCCCCGCTGTGAAGTTTATGAGCCGCCTGCTGAGCCTCATGAAGCCCTCGGGGGAAATGGCTACCTTTGAATCCCACAAGAATGTGTAAGCCATGAAAGCAATATTCCCATACCTGTCGAATGTGCGCTCAGCGCTCTTAGTGATGCTCATCATCGCCATATCCTCTTGCGAAAATGTTCAGCCTGTGCAGGAGGCCACGGGCCTACCCGATCCGGATAAGGTGGCACAAGATGAGGCCATGCAGCGCGAGCAGCGTCTTGGGGAGGAGCACGCACTGTTCAGAGAAGCTTATGCCGATAGCGTGAACATGGGATTGATCGAAAAAGACAGTTTTAC
>SLDS01000151.1 GCA_007125175.1 Flavobacteriales bacterium | reverse complement strand
TTAGCGAGGCGCTCGGTGATACGTTTGTAGGGTTGAAAGAGGCCGGCACTATTCTCATCGTCTACATGCTTGGTAAGGTGGGCTTTGGGGCCTTCAGCCACAAGCAGCTGCTGCAAATCACGGAGATCAAAAGGGGCACCACCATCCGAATGTACATCCCTTGTGATGGCCTCAATAGCACTGCGTAAGCGCTCCTCGGGATCGGATAAATTGGCTGTTGCAAATACCAAGCGCAAATCCAACCATGCCCAATACCAGGACACAAAGTAGAGGAGGAGCTTGTGCTTGTTCTCAAAATATCGGTATACAGCACTCTCAGTGGTGCCAATCCTCTTGGCGAGCTTTCCGAAGGTGAAGCCCTCCAGGCCGTGCTCGACCATGAGCTGCAATCCCTCCCTCAATATGCTTTTTCCCAATTCTGAGGAGCATGGATCCTTCAGGAACACCTTATTGCTCACATCGATGGGAAGCTGGTCTACGTATCTTTCCATTCAGATTTTTGAATGTTTTGCGATAATTGCTCGCGAAAATAGAGCTTTACTTTCCGTAATGCTTGTTCTTATCGCGTAATACGAGGAGTTTTAACAGGACTTAAGGAATTGGGCCCTTTCAATGTTTTGTAATTTTGTAGGGTGAAAGCGCAAGAAGTATCTCTCAAGGTAGAAGGAATGACCTGCAACAATTGTGCTGCGGGCATTAGTAAATCGCTGAAAAAGGCCGGTTTTCAAGATGCTGATGCCAGTTTCATAGACGGGGAGGTCACTTTTACGCTTATCGAGGGCCGCAAGGCACAGGAAGCCATCGACAATATCGAAGGCTTGGGTTATGCTGTAAAAGAGGGCAGTGCCGAGGGTTCCCGCGGTCTGGCCCTCATCGAGAAGAAGTTCATCTTCAGTGTAATATTCACGATTCCATTGTTCATGCACATGTTTGTGCCCCACGACTGGTGGCTCAACCATCCGCTGGTGCAGATTGCCCTCTGTACACCTGTCTACGCAGTTGGATTTTGGCATTTTGGCAAGTCGGCATGGGGCTCGCTCAAGGCGGGGGTAGCCAATATGGACGTGCTTATCTTCATGGGTTCCTCATCGGCCTTTGCTTACAGTCTTGTGGGTACCTGGATGTATTGGGGTAGCCACGAGGTGCACAATTACATGTTTTTCGAGACGGCGGCCACCATCATCACTTTGGTACTCCTTGGCAATGTTTTGGAGCACAGATCCGTGCAGCAGACAACGAAAAATCTAGGAGAGCTTACGCGAATGCGCGAGCAATCCACCGCCCGCATCGTAATGCGCGTAGGAGAGAAGGTCAAAATTTTCGAAACAGATCCCAAAAGTGTGAAGCCAGGAGACGAATTGCAGGTCAATGAAGGGGATCATTTTCCGGTGGATGCTATCTTGCTCAGCGATACTGCTCTGGTAGATGAGTCGGCCATTAGCGGCGAGTCTGAGCCCGTGAGCAAGAAGGTCGGCGATGAGCTTCATTCGGGTACCCTGCTCCTTTCGGGAAATGTGCGTGTAGAGGCCCTTCGTGCAGCACGAGATTCCACCCTACAGCAAATCATTGATTTGGTGAAAAAGGCCCGACGCGACCAGCCTCAGATTCAAATACTGGGCGACAAGGTGAGCGGCATATTCGTGCCCATCGTCATCGCTATTGCATTGGCTACTTTTTCTGTGTGGTATTGGTGGCTTGAGATCAGCCTTGCCGGGGCGCTGATGAATGCGGTGGCAGTTTTGGTGATTTCATGTCCCTGTGCCATGGGGCTCGCGACTCCCACTGCTGTGGTGGCAGGTGTGGGCAGAGCGGCCAAAAATGGCATCCTCATCAAGGGTGGAAGTACATTGGAAAGTTTCGCGCAGGCGCGCACCATCATTTTTGACAAAACAGGCACCCTCACCACAGGTGAATTTGCCGTGAGCTATACCCACAACCAGCTGGGGCAGCGCAGCAATGCACTCATCAAAGGGCTCGAGCAGCACAGTTCGCATCCCATCGCCAAGGCCATGCTGAACCATTTTGCGGAAGCAGAGGCCGAAGAGCTGCGTGAGGTGCGCGAGCTGCGTGGAGAGGGTGTGGAAGGCCTTTCGGCAAATGGAGAAAAGATAGAGCTGCGCAAGAGCGATGAGCGACATCCCGAAGCCGATCTCTTGCTCCTTGTGGATGGAGCTGCAGTCGCGGGATTGCGCATTCAAGACAGCCTCAAGCCCGATGCCCTGGAGATGGTGAAAGCCTACAAGGAAGAAGGCTTTCGCACGGTGCTGCTCTCCGGCGACCGCAAGGAAAAGGTTTTGGCTACTGCCGAGGCCCTCGCGATCGATGAGGCACATTATGCCATGAGCCCGGCCGAGAAGCTGAGCTACATCGAGGAGCTAGCAGCCCGGGAAACAGTGGTAATGGTGGGTGATGGGATCAATGATGGTCCCGCATTGAGCCGCGCACAAGTAGGTATATCGCCGGGAGGAGCTACTGCACTTGCTGTCGACTCGGCGAGGGTGGTGCTCATGGGAAGCAAGGAAATGCAATCCCTCGGCATGAGCTTCAAGCTTTCCAAGCACACTTATATCACCATCAAGCAGAATCTTTTCTGGGCTTTCTCCTACAATGTGGTGGCCATACCCATCGCGGCAGCTGGCCTGCTCAATCCCATGGTGGCTGCCCTTGCCATGGCCTTCTCCGATGTCATTGTCATTGGCAATTCCCTGCGGCTGAAGGTGAAAAAGCTTGACTGATGGGCTTCTCGATGACATTCGAAGCACTTATGATCCACCCCTTGAGGCCGCGGTTTTCAGAAGGCTTTACGCACTGGTTTTTTTCGCGAAAGCTATAAGCACTCTGCTGCTCAGCGTCCTGCAAGCCTTACTTCACCACAATTTCCACCCTGCGGTTTTGCTGCCTGCCCATGGCTGTGGAATTGCTTGCGATGGGTTGACGCTCTCCAAAACCTTTGGCGCTGAGTCGCCCGCTGTCTATGCCATTCCCGATAAGCCATTGCCTTACGGCCTCGGCACGCCGCAGGCTCAAGTCATCATTGTAGGCGGCGCTTCCCTCGGAGTCGGTGTGTCCCTGTATCTCGATCTGCAGGTCGACCTGCTCGGCGAGAACACGGCGCAGGGCCTCGAGTTGTAGGTTCGACTTTTCGATCAGGGCCTCTGAATCATGCTCGAAAAAGACCTTATCGAGCCGAAAAGAGCTGCCCGATTTAAGCTCGGTCATATCCGGGTATGCTTGCTCTTCCTTCGCGCTTTCGCAAATGGCTTCACCCTCTCGTATGGGGGCGAGACAAAAATCGTCGAAGTAATAGCGCACTGCAAATGATCCCTCGGACAAGGGGCCCGAAAACTGCCCCAGTGGCATGGGTATTTCACGGGATTTTTCTCGCCCTTTTTGGCTTCCCTGCGAATCGTATACCTCTGGGCAATCAGCGACTTTGGCATTTCGCCTTGAGGCATTGGGCGCTTTTGTATCATTCCGCCCTTTGCTGCGGCGCTGCCTTTTCTTCTGTTTCGCCTGTTTCTTTTTTTGCTCCTTCAGGTATTTGCGCTGCTCATCCGGTGGGAGGTACAGCCAGGCCTTATCCTCACTGCTTTCGTGCTCTTGCATTCTGTGCCCTTCTTCGATAGATTCCATAAAGGCTTCCTGCGCCAGCAGTTTGCGCTCCAAGCGATCCATTCCTTCGAAGTAGCCGATGCTCATGTAGCGCTCTCCACCCGCTGCCACGAAGGTGTCGCGCAAGGCAAACCACTGAAGGCGTTCCGGCGCATCCGGCAGCTCGAGGCGCATGTGTGCGTCCAGATAGAGATTGCGGGGTTCTGATACATCGATGGCGCGATCGCCCAGGTGCACCCCAATGAGGCGGTGTGATGCCGCTCCGGCCGCCTTTTCCGCCATGAGCCTCGCCTTGCAGGAGAAGGCATAGCGCTCTCCCTTGCGCAGGGGCTCATTGAGTTCTACCTGTAGGTATTCATTTGGCGAATCACTGTACATGCATATTCCATTCATGTAGAGCCCGCTATAAGCTTGATGAAGGCTGTCGCCGGGCCTGCTGCGCTCGTAGTGGTAATATACTCCGGCAGGCTGCCGCCAGCGCTCCGATTCGGCCCCCATCATGCGCTCAAAATCTGGATTGGGAATGAGATTTTGGCCCGCCAGTGGTGAGAAAAGTAAGACGAGCAAAACATTGAACCCTAGCAGAGCAAGGCCCCTATACATCGGGTTTATGCTTCCGCAAAAATGGCTTCGATGCGCCTTTACATCGGGCTTGATGCATGGCGAATCCCTGAGCCCAGTTTTCTTTTCGGGCCTCTGCTTACTGGAGCACGAATTCCACACGGCGGTTTTTGGCCAGTGAGATTGGGGTGGCCATTTTGGATACGGGTGCGGTATTGTCCATGGACTTCACCGTGATGCGTTTCTCGTCGATGCCTTGATTGGTCATGTAGGTTTTCACCAAATTGGCGCGCTTCAGGGCAAGACCACGCAAGGTGGCTTCTTTCTCGGCGAGTGCGGCCTCTTCATTGTCCGAGTGGCCAACGATACTCACTTTGGCTGAAGGATTTTCGACCATCATGTCGACGATTTGGTCGATCACGCGCTCGGCTGCCGACACCACATCGGCTTGGTATTGATAAAAGTACACGTCGAGGGCTTCTATTTTTTGCGAAAGGCTCATTTCATCATTCAATTGCACTGATCCTGAGAAAATTACTTTGCTTTCAGGGATGCGCTCATGGGCGCAGTTGCAGCCTTGCCCGGGCTGGGTGGGGATCACGCTCACATCGTCGATGAAGTAGTATGCTCCCATGATGGGGCCGTCTTCGAGATACTTCTCCGGCAAATCCATTTGGTAATTTGTGGTGCGGTCATCACTCTCAAAGTTGCCTATGGTGAGGTACTTCTCTTTGCCCTGGGCCCTGTACAGAGAGCAAAATTCCCACCATCCATCGCGGGTATCCACCACTTCATTGTATTGGTTATAAAGAGGATTACTGGCCGAGAGGGGAGCGGTAGATTTCCCGCTCATTCTACTTTTATCGAGCGATACGCTCAGATTATTGGAGGCGTAGCGCGAGCGTTCGGCCAGGCTGGCCTTAAACTTCACGCAATACAGGCCTTTGGCTTCTAAGGGTTGCTTCAGCTCGGTTTGCAGGTAGCTGCGCGATAGCTTGCCGCGAAATCCGAAAGTGACCAGGCCGGCATAATTATCCCCATCGGCAGGGCTTTCCGTTCCATAGAGGTTGTCGGGAATGGCGATGTAGCGGCTTTTCACATCGGTGGCGTAGAGCTCGCTTTTGGATTCGGTGGGATTGCTCCAGCCTATGGCGAGATCAAACTGCTCCTTGCGCCGCAAACTGCCTTCAAACTCCTCGAAGCTCGGGTTTTCAACCAAATTATCGGGGCCTTTTTTCTCCGGTGCCGTAGCCTCCTCTTTTTTCTCCTCATCCGCTTCTGCCTCTTGGGCATGGGTGAGTTGGATGGAAAGCAAAGTGGAAATGACGAGGGCAAAAATGAGGCGAAGCTTAATCATGCTGGAAGGTTTTTACGGTTTCTACAAAAATTTTGACAGCTTCGGGCGAGGTGTCGGGGTACACTCCGTGACCCAGATTGGCGATGTATCGATTTTTGCCAAAAGCGCGAAGCATGGATCGGGTCTGTTCAGCAATTTCCTTGCCACTTGCGTAGAGCACGGCAGGATCGAGGTTTCCTTGCAGGCTTCGATCCGGTCCTACGCGCTGCCGTACCTCATCCGGGGGGCTGTTCCAATCCACGCCTATGGTATGGCATGGCAGGGCTGCCAGATCGCTGTAGCTGAAGTGTGCTCCCTTGGCAAAGAGGGTGATGGGCACCGTGGAGTCAAGTGCTCTGCATATTTTTTCCAGATAGGGAATGCTGAACTTCCGGTAGGTATCCGGCGATAGGATGCCGGCCCAGGAATCAAAAATCTGAAGCAGATGAACGCCCGCGTCTACTTGTGCTTTCAGGTAGGCTATACTGCTTTGGGTGATCATCTCAAGCAGATGATGCGCGAGATCTGGTCTTTGCATCAACATTTTGCGCGCTGTTGAAAAAGTCTTAGAGCCACCGCCCTCTACCATGTAGCAGAGCAGGGTGAAGGGCGCTCCGGCAAAGCCGATCAGCGGTACCCTGCCATCGAGCCCTTTCAGCGTGATGCGGATGGCTTCATACACATAGTTCAGAGACTCGGGCTCGGCGATGCGAATGCCTTTCAGGTCGGCCTCGCTGCGAATGGTTTGTGGAAAGTGCGGTCCCCTTTTTTCCACCATTTCATAGCTCAAGCCCATGGCTTCGGGTATCACGAGGATATCCGAGAAGATGATGGCGGCATCCACTCCGAGTATATCTACGGGTTGCAAAGTAACTTCTGCGGCGCGTTCGGGTGTTTCCACCAATTCTTTGAAGCCACTGAGGCTGGCACGCACAGCGCGGTATTCGGGCAGTATGCGTCCTGCCTGACGCATCAGCCATACAGGGCTGCGCTCTACGGGCAGTCCCTTTGCAGCGCGGAGGAGTAAATCGTTTTGGGGTGTACTCAAGGCTTAAGCGATTCGAGGCACAAAAATAGCAGAATTATCTGCCGAAAAGGCATAAAAAAGCCCTACAGCTTAAGCTGCAGGGCTTTCACCTGATGTTTTAGGAATGGCTTTAGAAATTGTATGCAATCTTAAGGCCAATGTAGCCGAGAGTCTCAGCATCTACAGTCGTAGTTATTGGATCGAAGCCAGGTATTTCTGTAGTAATTTCTTCTTCGGGTTGGAAGATCAATTGGTACTTCAGGCTAAGTGACAGACGGTCGTTGAGAAAAAATCCCACCTCAGGAGCTACACTAAGATAGGTGTCAGTGTCAGACTCGCCTTCGACAGTCACACCGCCAAATTCAAAGTCTTCACTTCTCACACCAAGTATGTGTACACCAGCGTGAACACCTATGAATAGGCCGCTGCGCTGCTCATCCAGGTAGAAACGCGCTCCTGCCTGAAGGGGAAGCATCCAAGCAGAGGCAATGAAATCCGATACCTCATCATCAAGCCCGAAGAAAGAAATACCTCCAGTGGCTGTGATGGCCAGCTTATCACTCAAGCCTAGCTCGATACCTCCACTACCACCAACGGCAAAGGGGTAAGCATCTGACCAGTCTCCTACAGGAATGCCAATGTCCAAGCCGGCATGACCGAAGGTAGTCTGCGCTTTAGACTCAGTGCTGAATAAAGCAAGAACTGCGAAAAGCGCCAAAACACTCGTAATCTTTTTCATAGAAAATAGTTTTGTGGTTAATTGAGGCGAAAAGTACTGATAATTCTCAATCATGCAAGAAAAAAAATGCCATCTTTTATTGATAGCTGCATGTTGATAGCTGAAATGGATATTGCTCTGGGATGGAATGTGCAGTATTTAAGTATCAGAATATGACGATTTAATAGATACGAAGATTCCCTTAAAAGTAGAATGCTGAAAAATGTACCTGGTAGGTCTAATGGGGCTTTATCGGATTGTCTTCAGTAGTTTGATCGGGCTGTTTGGATATTAAGGAAGTACAGCACAAAGTTTCGGAGCTCCTTGTCAGCCCTCGATACGAGCTGTAGGAGTTAACTACTCCAGCAGCCCAAATATCCAAAGGGGAAGGTTGCGCCCCAGAGGGTATTCCAGCTGGTCTTTCACGATCCATGCATTTTCCAGGCCTTGAATCTGATTTCCTGTTTTGCCCACTTGCCCTGCGCTTGCGGTTTCTGAAAGGCTCGTCCTACATCTTAGGCGCTTGTATAGAACCACCTGAATCTGTGAGCAATGCCTTCGTCGAAGTATCCAGATGCTCCATGATTCTTGGAAGTGCTCCTTCTATTGTACAGAATACCCGCAGAAATGTATAACTCAGTATGCAAAATAGAGCCAATCTGCACATTTAGATGTGCAATTTGTGCTGAAATGTATGCTGTAGCAAGATGGTTTTGCCTGAAAAGGCCACAAAAGCGACAGGCCGTAAGCTGCCCAATTGGGCAGAAATACAAAACCCGATAGGCATTTGGCTTCCTATCGGGTTTATAGCGATGTAACTGATTAAGGCCTTATGAAGCCTGCTCCTTCTGCTTGATCAGATTGAGGGCGCTTCCTGCTCTGTACCAGTTGATCTGTTGCTCATTGTAGGTGTGCTTGCACTCAATGATGTCCTCGGAGCCATCCTTGTGGGTCACTTTGAGCTTGAGCGGCTTGTCTTCAGCAAATTGATCGAGATCCAGGGTTTCGAAGGTATCGTCTTCCTGGATTTTATCGTAGTCGGATTCATTTGCAAAGGTCAGACCCAGCATGCCCTGCTTTTTCAGGTTGGTTTCGTGGATGCGGGCGAATGATTTCACCAAGACCACACGCACTCCGAGATGGCGGGGCTGCATGGCAGCATGCTCTCTGGACGAACCTTCACCGTAGTTATGGTCTCCCACCACTATGCTGGGTACACCTTCTTTTTTGTATTCGCGGGCTGTGGCCGGCACAGCGCCATATTCACCGGTGAGCTGATTCTTCACCTTGTCGGTTTCCATGTTGAAGGCATTCACCGCACCGGTCAAGGTGTTGTCGCTGATATTGTCGAGGTGCCCCCTGAATCGCAGCCAGGGCCCGGCCATGGAAATGTGGTCAGTCGTGCATTTGCCATGGGCTTTGATGAGCAATTTCATACCTGTGATATTCTTGCCATCCCAGGGCGCGAAGGGCTGGAGCAATTGCAGTCGCTTGCTGTCGGGCGCTACGACAACTTCCACATTGCTTCCATCCTCTGCAGGAGGGAGGTAGCCGGCATCCTCTACGTCAAATCCTTTCTCGGGCATTTCCATACCCCTTGGTTCTTCGAGTTTTACTTTTTCGCCCTTCTCATTGGTCAGTGCATCGGTGAGGGGATTGAAAGTGAGATCACCGGCGATGGCCATGGCTGTAACCAGCTCGGGAGAGGCTACAAAGCTGTGCGTATTCGGGTTGCCATCATTCCTTTTGGCAAAGTTGCGGTTGAATGAGGTGATGATGGAATTTTTGCGCTTGGGGTCATTGCTGTGCCGCGCCCACTGCCCAATGCAAGGTCCGCAAGCATTGGCCAGTACAACGCCTCCAATCTTGTCGAAGGTGTCGAGGAAGCCGTCGCGCTCCAC
The DNA here is from genome assembly GCA_007125175.1 of Flavobacteriales bacterium. Lineage (GTDB taxonomy): Bacteria > Bacteroidota > Bacteroidia > Flavobacteriales_D > Cryomorphaceae > T3Sed10-241. The sequence goes on along the minus strand of SLDS01000151.1, from coordinate 7,543 downwards.
GGTGAAGCGCACCTGCTCCGAACCTGGGGTGATGGTAAACTCTGACTTCACTTTGAGATCTTTATCAATGGCCTGCTGCGCCAGAGAGGCAGCGCGGGAGATGTCTTCATAACTCGAATTGGTGCAAGAACCAATCAGGCCTACCTCAAGCTCCTGTGGCCATCCTTCTTCCTTCACCTTCTCGGCAAATTTGGATATCGGCGTGGCCAGGTCGGGGGTGAAGGGGCCGTTGATGTGCGGCTCCAGCTCGCTGAGGTTGATTTCAATCACTTCGTCAAAGTACTTCTCAGGATTGGCATACACCTCCTCATCTCCGGTGAGGTGTTCGGCGATTTTATCGGCCAGGTCGGCCACCTCTGCACGGCCTGTGCCGCGGAGGTATACACCCATTTTTTCGTCATAGCCAAAGGTAGAGGTGGTCGCCCCGATCTCTGCACCCATATTGCAGATGGTTCCTTTACCCGTACAGCTCAGGCTGCGGGCTCCTTCGCCAAAGTATTCCACAATGGCGCCGGTACCGCCTTTTACGGTCAGTATGCCTGCTACTTTGAGAATTACGTCCTTGGCGCTCGTCCATCCACCCATGCGGCCTGTGAGCTTCACACCGATCAGCTTCGGGAATTTGAGCTCCCAGGGCATCCCGGCCATCACATCTACCGCATCAGCTCCTCCTACGCCTACGGCCACCATGCCGAGTCCGCCGGCATTCACCGTATGCGAGTCGGTACCAATCATCATCCCGCCGGGAAAAGCATAATTCTCGAGCACCACCTGGTGGATGATGCCCGCTCCCGGCTTCCAGAAGCCTATGCCGTATTTGGAACTCACGGTTTCCAGAAATTTGAAGACTTCAGAACTGTTGTTGATGGAGGCTTTTAGATCTTGCTTGGCTCCGTGCTGGGCCAGAATGAGGTGGTCGCAATGCACTGTGCTCGGTACCGCAGTATTTTTCTTGCCTGCTTGCATGAACTGCAAAAGGGCCATCTGGGCAGTGGCATCCTGCATGGCTACCCTGTCTGGATTGAAGTTTACATAACTCTTTCCGCGGGTGTACTCCTGATTAGCGTCACCTTCGTCGAGGTGGGCATACAATATTTTTTCCGTAAGGCTCAGGGGTTTATTGAGCACTTTTCTTGCGGCTGCTATGCGTGAGGGAAAGCGGTCGTATACCGCTTTGATCATATCTAAATCAAAGACCATAATCGATTTTAATGGGTTTATTTTTCAGGTGGCGCGAAAATACCAAATTATGATGAGCGGTTAAAATGGTGCCATGTGGAATTGTACTTTTATGCCGCATATTCAGAAAAAGTGCGATCGGAGTGAAAGGTTTGTATATCGAAAATATCAAGATTGCCCTTCGCGCTGTGCGGGGACAGGCCTTGCGTAGCACACTCACCGCGCTTATCATCGCTGTAGGCATCACAGCTCTCGTTGGGATACTAACGGCCATCGATGCCCTAAAGGGAAAAATTGAGAGCGACTTCCAGAGCATGGGATCCAATACCTTCAGCCTTCGCTCGGGTGCCTCGGGGCTCAGCGGCAGCCGGAGTGGGAGGCGGGAGCGCATCTATCCGCCCATCACCTATCGCCAGGCATTGGATTTTGCCGAAAGGTATGAATACCCGGCCATAAGCTCAGTATCGGCCATAGTAAGCCCAACGGCCACTGTGCAGTACGGATCGCGAAAAACCAATCCCAATGTACAGGTGATAGCCGCCAGCGAGGGCTACTTGAGTACCGCAGGCTACAAAATAGAGCGCGGCAGGAACTTCTCCCTTGATGAAGATCGCAGTGGCTCGCCGGTGGCCCTTATCGGCAAAGATGTGGAGAAGAAAATCTTCACTGGAGAAGCCGATCGCAGCCTCGGCTCTTCCATACTCGTTGGCAGCAAGCGCTATACAGTCGTTGGCATACTCGAGAGCAAAGGCAATAGTATCGGCTTCAGTGGCGACAATCAGGTAATCATTCCCATTCGCAATGCGCGACTCACTTTTCTGAATCCGCAGACCAGCTTTACGGTCAATGTGCAAACGCAAAGTGCTCAGGAAATGAGAGGTGCGGAAGTGGCTGCTGTCGGCCTTATGCGCAACATCCGACGCGATCCTCTCGGTGAGCCCAGTTCATTTCGCATTACACAGAGCGACAATCTCGTGAATCTGGTATTGGAACAGCTCTCTGTGATTACCGTGATCGCCACTTTTATCGGAGTGATTACCTTGATCGGTGCGGCCATCGGATTGATGAATATCATGCTGGTATCGGTTACAGAGCGCACGCGTGAGATCGGTGTGCGCAAAGCCATTGGCGCCGCAGCAGGTACCATCCGAAATCAATTTTTGGTGGAAGCCATCGTGATCGGGCAGTTGGGAGGCTTGCTGGGCATCGTACTGGGCATCTCCAGCGGCAATCTCATCGGTCTGCTCATTGACAGTCCATTCATCGTGCCCTGGAAGTGGATCATTGGCGGCATTGTGCTATGCCTAGGTGTGGGGCTCGCTAGTGGCTATTATCCTGCAAAGAAGGCTTCCAAGCTCGACCCCATAGAATCCCTGCGCCACGAGTAAAGCCTTCCTGGCTACGGCTATTGCAAAACAAAATCAGAGGGTGAAGGCGACACCTACGCTAATGGCCCACTGATCGGTGCGCGACTCCAGATTTTCAAAACTGAAAGTGGCTTGGCTGTCGATCTCTATGGTCTCAGGATCGATGTAAGTGGCTCTGCTGCCTGCGCTCTGCTCAAATCGAGCCTCTAGAAAGATACCCGGAGTGATTTCGTATTTGGCGCCAACGCCCCATCCCGCAGTGAGGGTGAAGCTGCGGTCAAGGCGCTCCGTAGAGGGTTGATTGCCCGTACGTGACTGCAAGCGGCTGGTAGTGCTGAAATTTCTCGCTCCGACAAAAACTTCACCATAAGGCCTGAAGCGTCCATTGAGCGGTCGGAGCCGTCCGTGAAGGGCATATGTGTAGGCATTTCCATTGATGCGAAGGGTTCCCGGTTGGGTCATACCTTGTTCATTGGTGATGAATACGTCGCTGCGCGATTGTGCCATATTGTTCCAGGCAAAGCCTCCACCGATCTCGATGGGAGCATTGAGCAATGGTATGCTGATAAAGGCATTGATGCCGAAGGGCATACGGCCGTAGTTGTCGGCGAACTCGCCGGTGGGTACAGCAATTTGTAAGCCTGTGGACAAGGTAGTGCCGCGCCGCTCCTGAAAGGTGACAACCTGCCTTTGTCTTGCCTGCCGCGTTTGTGCGTAAATCACATCGGCCGTGGCGATGAGCAGGAAGGAGAGGAGAATGATCTTTCGCATGGGTTGAGTTTTCAAAGTATCAGGCAAAGCTTGTGCCAAAGGTATTTAAAATCCGCTTTTCAAGCAGGGGCATGTCGGCTTTCGATCAATGGGTTTAGTGCTTTGATTGCCAAAGATATGCTTTTAATACCAGCCACCGATAGCCTCAATTGTCCATTTTTCTCATACATCTTGTAACCTGCCGGATTGGATTTGAAAAAGTCAAGTACCGCTGTGAATGCCTCGCTTTGATAGTAGGGAGAATCCTGACGTGATACGAAGAAGCCGATGAGGCGTTCCGATTTGAGTGTGAGTTTTTCAAAGCCCACTTCTCTCGCCAGCCAGCGCAGCTTCACCGCGTCCAGCAGTTGCAGGGTAGGTGCGGGGATGCTTCCAAATCGGTCGCGCAGTGCGATCTTGTATGCTTCCAATTGTACCTCGCTCTGCAGGTCGTCGATCTCCCGGTATATCTTGAGACGCTCGCTGATTTCACTCACATAGTGATCCGGGATCAATATCTCCAGATCTGTCTCCAATTGGCAATCGCTCACGTAGCTACCAGCTTTATCCACCTCATCTTTGTACAGCTCCTTGAATGCATCTTCCTTGAGCTCTTGTATGGCCTCGTCGAGTATTTTTTGATAGGTCTCAAATCCGAGCTCATTGATGAATCCACTTTGCTCGCCCCCGAGGAGATTGCCAGCTCCACGGATATCGAGATCGCGCATGGCAATATTGAGCCCGCTGCCCAGATCGCTGAACTGTGTGATGGCTTGCAAGCGCTTGCGCGCCTCTGCGCTGACCACCGAGAGCGGTGGCGCGAATAGGTAGCAAAAGGCTTTCTTATTGCTTCTTCCCACACGGCCCCTGAGCTGATGCAGGTCGCTCAGGCCAAACTCATGGGCGGAGTTGATGATGATGGTATTGGCATTGGGAATGTCGATGCCGCTCTCTATGATGGTGGTAGCCACCAGCACATCAAAGAGGCCATCGATGAAGTCGGTCATCACTTCCTCGAGTTTTTTGCCATCCATCTGCCCATGGCCGATGGCGACTTTCACCCCGGGACAGAGCCTTTGTATCATCCCGGCCACATCCACGATATTGCCAATTTTGTTGTTCACAAAGAAGACCTGCCCGCCCCGTTCTACTTCGTAGCTTATGGCATCCCTCACCAATTCTTCATTGAAGGTGTATAGCTCCGTTTGCACAGGAAAACGGTTAGGGGGCGGGGTGTTGATGATGCTCAAATCGCGGGCTCCCATCAGCGAAAACTGCAGGGTGCGGGGTATGGGAGTGGCCGTCAGGGTAAGGGTATCTACGTTGGCTTTGAGGGTTTTGAGCTTGTCCTTGACGCTTACGCCAAATTTTTGCTCCTCGTCGATGACCAGCAATCCAAGATCTTGAAATCGAATGTCTTTGTTCACCAGCCGGTGGGTGCCGATGATGATGTCCACATGGCCTTCGGCAAGCTCGGCCATTACCTTGCGCTGCTTGGCAGCTGGTACAAAGCGGTTGATGTAGGCCACATTGCAGGGAAAATCCCGCAGCCGCTCCTTAAAGTTCTTGAAGTGCTGAAGCGAAAGTATGGTGGTGGGCACGAGCACCGCCACCTGCTTGCTATCGCACACGGCTTTGAAAGCGGCCCTTATGGCCACCTCAGTTTTGCCAAAGCCCACATCGCCGCATACCAGTCTGTCCATGGGGTATTCGGCCTCCATGTCTTCCTTCACGGCTTGAGTGGCCTTCATCTGGTCGGGGGTATCTTCGTAGATGAATGAGGCCTCGAGCTCCGTTTGCAGATAATTGTCAGGGGAGAAGGCAAAGCCTTTTTTGGATTTGCGCTCCGCATAGAGCTTGATGAGGTCGTATGCCACTTTTTTGACCCTGCTCTTGGTTTTTGCTTTCGCCTTTTGCCAAGCTGTACTGCCGAGCTTGTGCACTGTAGGCTCGGTACCATCCTTGCCGCTGTACTTGCTGATGCGGTGCAGGCTGTGGATGCTCACATACAGGATGTCTCCACCTTTGTAAATGAGGCGTATGGCTTCTTGCTCCTTCCCATTCACATCGATTTTTTCCAAGCCCGAAAACTGCCCCACCCCGTGGTCGATGTGCGTCACGAAATCGCCGGGCATGAGGCTGTTGAGCTCCTTGATGGTGAGTGCTTCGGTGTTTTTTTTGAAGCCTTCCTTGAGGTAAAATCGGTGGTAGCGCTCGAATATCTGATGATCTGTGTAGCAGCAGATGCCAAGGGCCCTGTCTTCAAAGCCTGCCGATAGCTCGGTATCAATGGCTGTGAATTCCACGCCCTTGCCCAGGTCTTTGAATATCCGCCTCAGTCGATCAGTCTGCTTGGAGTTGCCTGAAAATATGAAGTTTTGACGTCCATTCTCGCTGTTCGCCTTGAGTGCATCGCTAAGCATCTCAAAGTTTTTGTTGAAGGAGGGCTGCGGCTTTTGCTCAAATGCGAAGTGCAATTCCTCGCCGCGATTCCCCCCTATGCGTACCTGGGCGTGTTTCTTCAGCCTTTCGGCAAAATGGGAAGCGCTCAAAAAGAGGTCTTTGGGCGGCAGGTGCTGCAAGGGCGAATCGAGGCCTTCAAATTGTTTTTCCGCGATTTCGAAATGGCGTTCCAGCCGATCGGTAATGAAGCCCATATCTCCGTACCATACACAGGTGTCGGGCCCCATAAAGTCAATAAAGGCCTCCCGGGCATCGAGCATTGCTTTGTTTTGCACATTGGGTACAAGTGAGAAGCTTTCCACCTTGGCGGTACTCAATTGGCTCACAGGGTCGAAGCTGCGTATGCTCTCGGCCTCATCACCGAAAAACTCAATGCGGTAGGGCTCCGATGCACCGAAGGAAAACACATCCAAAATGCCTCCGCGGATGGAGAATTGTCCTGGCTCGTACACATAATCTACGCGCTCAAAAGCGTAGTCGGTGAGCAGCTCATTCAAAAAATCAAGGCTGTACTCCTGACCCCGGATTACATTGAAGGAGTGGCTTTCCAGCTGCTTGCGCGTCACTACCTTTTCCGAAAGGCTCTCAGGGTAGCAGACGATGGCCCGGGTGGCATTGCTATTTTGCGAAAGCGAACGCAATACCTCGGCACGGAGCACTACATTGGCATTGTCAGTGCTTTCAATGTGGTAGGGCAATCTCGCCGTTTCCGGGAAAAAGTAGACCTCAAATTGCTCGCCTTCGAGCTTTTGGAGGTCATTGTAGAAGTAGGCGGCCTCCTCCTTGTCGGGGAGGATGATGAGGTGCTGCCCGCCGGCATGACGCATCGTGGAAGCCCCTAGCAGAGCAAGTCCCGATCCGGCAGTTCCACTTATCTGTACTTTGGCCGAAGCCTTTGCCAAGGCCTCTGCTATGCCTTTGGCCTTGGGCTCGTTGAAGTATTTTTCGGCTACTTTAGTTATGTCCATGCTTCAATGGGGCAGGGGCTCACTGTGCGCTTCCATAAAGGACTCGGCTTTTTCCACCATTTTCTTGGAGCCGATAAAAAGCGGAGTGCGCTGGTGCAGGTGTTCGGGCTTGATCGCCAGAATGCGCTGCTTACCGTCCGTGGCCTTTCCTCCGGCCTGTTCAACCAAGAAAGCTAGCGGAATGTTTTCGTACATGAGCCGCAATTTGCCATTGGGATTGCTGCCTGTGCTGGGGTAAATGTAGATGCCGCCCTTGATAAGGTTTCGGTGAAAATCGGCCACCAAAGACCCAATGTAGCGGCTTGTATATGGCCGATCTTCGTCGGGCACTTCTTCCTGACAGTATTTGATGTAGCGCTTCACCCCTTCGGGAAATTGCAGGTAATTGCCCTCATTGATCGAGTAGATTTTACCATCGGCCGGGATGCGCATATTGGGGTGGGAGAGGCAGAATACACCGATGGAGGTATCGAGGGTAAATCCATTCACTCCATTTCCGGTGCTGAATACCAGCATAGTACTTGATCCGTAGATGATGTAGCCGGCAGCCACAAGGTCTTCACCGGGCTGGAGGAAGTCTTCCATTACTGCCACTGTTCCGGGCTTGCTCTTCCGGCGGTAGATGGAAAAAATGGTTCCAATGGACACATTCACATCGATATTGGAAGATCCGTCGAGGGGATCCATCATCACAATGTATTTTCCCCACATGGCCTCTCCGCGGTCGAAGGCGATCACATCGTCATTCTCTTCCGAGCCAATGCCACAAACCTCTTGCTGAGCCTTCAGGGCGTTGATCATTTGCGTATTGGCGTA
>SLDS01000098.1 GCA_007125175.1 Flavobacteriales bacterium | reverse complement strand
CTGAGGCCTTCGATGGTCTGTAGCTCAAAGTGATCGCTGAGAAAGTCAATCGCAGTATTCTCCCCATCATAAAGCATGGCTTGGGGCTCGGAGCTGAGCTCAAAGTCTTCTGCTCCCTCCAGCTGTGGCGAAAACTCACTCAGATAAAATGCTACTCTCTGAAATCGAACAAGCTGACCGCCAATGCCAGCATACTCCTGCTGAAGGTCTATGGGCTCGCCATTCACATGAACTTCCACTAGCAGACGATTGCCGGAAGGCAGTTTCTGTTCCTCAGCGGGAAGATCATCATCCGAGCTGCACGCCATCAGCATTGCCAGGAGGCAGACAAATACAGAGCGATTAAAGGGTGAGAGCAAATTTCCTTTGAGGAGTAGCATGCTGTAAAGATAATCAATGTAAGGAAGATCGAGATTGGCAGGGATGAGCACAAGTTTAAAGGCGCAAAATGCGCAAGGTATCCCTCTGCAACCTCAATTTCATCAAGTCGTGGAGCACCTGCTCATTGCGGCGTATTTCGCGCATCGAAGCCTGATTGCTCCACTGAACGATAAATGTCGGGATGGTATCCAGCATGCCGTCCTCGCCTACTTCAATGCTCTCAGCGTAAGAGACTTTTTGCAGATGCTCGAATTGGATACGCAGTTCCTTGCTGAGTTCATCGATGCGGAGGCTTCCTGTGCGAATCTTATCGAGCTCCCGCTGCAAGCTACGGATCAATTGATCTTTGTCGAGGATTTCCTCCTGACTTTTCACAAAGAGGTCTTCCACAAGGTCGGCGCGGATTCGGCCGGAGAGGTCTTGAATTTCCCGGTCTCGGCTGCGTACGCCTCCACTTCTGTAAATATCGAGTCGCACACCTTCGAGGTTGTAATAAGGTAGTTGGGATTCCCATATGGCTACAGTATCTTCGGGTACATCCTCTCCAATGAGGAAGAGCTCGATGGTGGGATTTTTATCGTCGTATATAAGTTTGGACTGCACAACGCGGGCTCCTTCCATATGCGCCACCTTAGCGATAAAGGATTCAGCATGGCTGCGAAAGTATGACTCCTTGAGTACCCCCCAGAAAATGTATAGACTGGGAAGGATGACTACCACCATCCCAAGGGTCATGTAAAATTTCACCCGCTTCTCACGCACAGCATCGACGAATTGCTTTAAGGGAAACTTCAGGTAGCGCACACCGATAATTGTGGCCACACAAATGAATATGGAATTGAGCAGGAAAAGATAGAAGGCTCCGAAGAAGTAGGCCCAATTGCCCGTAGCCAAACCGAAACCCGAGGTGCAGAGCGGTGGCATCAGTGCGGTAGCGATGGCCACACCGGGTATCACATTGCTCTTCTCCTTTCTGGAACCCGCAATAATGCCTGCTGCCCCACCGAAGAGCGCCACAAAAATATCAAGGGTGGTGGGCTTGGTGCGCGAGAGGAGCTCCGGCTGCTGCTCTACCAATGGGGTGAGCATAAAGTATAGCGTTGCCGTGATGAGGCTCACGCAAACCATTACCCCAAAATTTTTGAGGGATTTGAACAGCAATTGCGCATCATTCACACCAATGGCAAAGCCGGCCCCAAGTATGGGCCCCATCAGCGGAGCGATAAGCATGGCACCGATGATGACGGCGGGCGAATTGAGGTTGAGCCCTATCGATGCAATGAACACGGAGCAAATAAGAATGTAAACCGTGTGGCCCCGAAAAGGTATATCCCGAATGATACCTTCACGGGTTTTTTCGTAATCGGTATCATGCCGGATGCTGAGCAGCTGCTTGAGAAATGTGAAAAGCTCTGCCAGAAAAAGACGCGTGGTGCGAAGCAGACGATGCGCACTGCCTCCTGAACTTGAGCTGTCCTCAGCCTTGTTCTCTTCGGATGCGCCGTTCTTACTTTCTTTTTCCTGATCCATCGGCCACTTTTTGCACTGCAAATTAAGGCATCCCTGATGCAATGGAAGCAGGAAAAAACGGATTTATCAAGAATTTATTGGTGAAAGGCTACTTTGAGTTGAGAAGTGCCTAGTTCGCCAGCATCTACCACAACGATGTACACTCCAGATGCAAAGCCATTTAAGCTGCTCTGCGCGGCCCACTTCTTTTGCGGAAGCAGGGGCTGCTGCTCACGGTGCAAAAGCCGACCATCGACACCGTATACGTAGATATCGGCCAGACCGGGATCATTGCGGTTTTTAGAAATAAATAGCTCGCTACCCTGCAGCTCCAATTCCAAAGAAGCCTGTTCAGTGCCACTGTTCAAGGGCAAGTAGTCACTCCATGGCCCGAAACCAAATCCGGGACAAAAGGACCTTACGCGGTACTCATACTGCTGATTGCCAGGTAGCGGAGACAGGCTTGCTTCGGCCACAGGGCTGAGTTCGGTGATAGAGGCACCACCTCCGGCCAATCTCACGCGGTATTGGTAGCCCAGGGCAAAGGGATTTTCTGTCCATGACAAATGAAAGCCGCTCTCGGCATCACCTGTGAAATCGAGGTCTTCGGGAGCCTCACAGCTCGCGGGGCATTCGAAGCTGCTTGTGCCTGTCCAATCGAAGCTCCACCAAGCTTCGGAGTTGCCATCATCCAGTACTGAAGCAAATAGCTCGCCAGCGCTGCAATCCCTTTTCAGGAAACGGTCGATCCATGGAAGAATGAGCTCCAAGCTGCGCTCGTGCTGCTCCTCGATAGAAATAAAGGGGCCAAAGCCAAAGCAAGAAAAACCCTCTCCGAGGTAACAGAGATTGGCGGAGCCATCGGTGAAATTGCAGTGCGAGGCTCCATTGATGCTCACGATGGCCTTCTCGACTGCGCTCAGATTGTCGTACATGGGTTGTTGATTGGAGGAAATGGGAGTTACACAGTCTTCCACAGCTGCAATGACCAGAGAAGGTACATCCGTAGCGAGGGCGGCATCGATCGCAGAAGGGTTTGTCTCCGATGCTGCGAAGGTAATGGTGGTGTGTACCTGATCGCTCTGAGTAGCTCCCAGATAGGTGGCGCCACCACCCATGCTGTGCCCCATGTAGGCTACACGCGGATATACTTTTCCCGAAAGGGGGCCAGATGGAAGCTCACTAAGGCGAATGAGCTCATTGGCGGCAAAGGCGATATCCAAACCGAAATTATTGTGATCGGGCGCAGGAAGCAATTGGCCTTCGGTACGGGGAAAAACGAGAATGTAGCCCTCAGGAACCAGGGCTTCCCAAAGCCATGAATAGCTTTCGGTATCGATCACGAAACCGTGACCGAAACTCAGAATGGGAAATCCGGCCTGTGAGGAGGCAACAGGTACGTTTTCGCCTGAGCTATTGGAAGGATAATACACAGCCACAGGTACTTCTCGATTCCTCTCTTCATCGAAAAAATCTTGAAAAGAAAAGCCAATCCCAAAGTTTTGGGCCAAGGCCGGGATGCTGAGTAGAGAAGCAGAAAAAAGCAGGAGTATAAATCGAATCATGTTATCGCGTTTTTGGTCAAGATACACAATGCCTAACAAAAGCTCAAGAAAAGGGTTCAGTCCCGGGCTTTTCAGGCGAGCATGGGAATTGGCCAGTCCGATCTTTGAGAGCAGAACGGTATTGAAAAGTGTGATGTAAGCAGTGCTGCCGCCTAAAGGTCAAAGGCCTTGGCACGCCTATCAAAGCGCTTGTTCCAAAGCAACATAGCGGGAGTATAAAGCCAATAGAGCATGCCGCCTACGAAGGCTGCCGCAGGGCTTCGAAGCCATTGAAGTACAAGTACGAATAGGACTGAAATGAGCGGTACGGCCCACATGATGACTGCTTTGCGGATATGCCACTTTGTGTAGAAAAGCTCATAGGCATTGAGATCCAATGCCTCCCGCATTCGGTATGCCCGCAGGTACATCACGAAGAGTACAAAATAGAGCGCGAAAACAGCGATACCGAAGTAGACCATAAGGCTGGTCACCTCTACCATTTCGATGCGAATGGGAATATCGGTGCTGAAATAGAGATTGGTGAGTACGAGGGCGAGGAAGCGCAGCGGATATACATAGAAAATCACAAGGGCGATAAAGCCCGTATTGAGCACCATGAACCATGGATCGTGGATGCTGTAGACTTCCGAAAAGCGCACATGCTCGGTCCACACCAATATCAGAAATGCGATGCTGATCAGAAAGGCCGGAAGTGTCTTGGCAAAGTCGAGTAGATCACTGAAGGAATTGGGATTGGACAGATTGAAGATGAGCAAGGTAATGGCGATGCCGAATACTGCATCGGTGAGATTATCGAGGCGTGTGGTCTCAGCCCCGCGAAAGGTGATACGCGGGTCGTGCCGCCTCCATTTGTTGAGCGATTCGCGCATGCTTGATTGGTTTTGCTTGGATCAATAATAGGGAAAAAGAGGGAGAGCCAGCAGCGAGCTCCATTTCAATTCAACAAATCCCTACTTCCCATTAAAATACACCATCACCGCAGCCAAGATGTCGAGCATTCAATTTAGCTACTGTACAGATTTTTTCCGTACATTTGAATAAACATTGATGCCATGAACAGGACAAGCAAAGAACAAGCGCGCTTTGATGCCCGACTTCCCAAGGAACAAAAGCAGTTTTTTGAGAAAGCCGCTCAACTCGGTGGATTCCGGAATTTGACAGATTTTGTCCTGATGGCCGTTCAGGAAAAAGCCAAAGCAATCATACAGGAGAAAGAGCAAATCATAGGCAGTGAGCGTGATGCCGCAATATTCTTTGAAGCAATCACGCAGCCAAAGAGGCCTTCTGCAGCATTGACGAAGGCCGCTGCTGACTATCGGAAATTTGTGGAGCGCTCAAGTCGAAGTGATGATAGGGCTGCTGAATAGAACCCATGACCGCAGCAGTTTTGATTGCGGAAAGCCACTTTTAAACAACTATTTGGCTCATCAAGCCAGCCAGGATGTCAAGCGAAAGCTGTCCGCATGTTTTGTTTTCACAGCAGTGGGTTCTAAGAGGATACTGGGATACTACACCTTATCCAATGCCAGCATTCCATTGAGCAGCTTTCCTGAGGCCATCGCAAAGAAGCTTCCGAAATCGTACACTGCCATACCAGCAACCTTGCTTGGTAGGTTGGCCATAGATCAATCGCAGCAAGGGCAGGGTTTGGGCAAAATACTGCTCATGGATGCCCTGAAACGAAGTTATGAGGCCTCACTTGATTTGGGCCCTTTCGCGGTGGTGGTTGACCCCATGGACGAAGATGCCGAGGCCTTCTATGCAAAATACGACTTTATCAAACTCCCCGGCAGTGGCAAAATGATTATCGCCATGAGGACTTTGCAGCATGTTTTTGGGTAGAGAATGGTAGCACTGCGTATAAAGTCTATTTTATGTTCCGCTTCCTCAATTCACCCTCCACCTCCTCCAGTTCCACCCCCTTTGACCCGCAGCAGCACCAGGTAGTGGCAGAGTAGATCAGTGCCTAGCCGTGGAGAGTGCTAAAGGAGTTCGGCCTCTGACGCTACAATCATATCTGAATACTGTCGTTTTGTAGCCCTCAATCTCCATCCAAATATTTGCTCATTCTCGCTTGCTCCTCAGACTGGCTCTCTTCCATGTTAAAGTTCACACGGTCAACGTCAAGAAGATTTTGTGTACATTCATCCTAACCAATTTATGCAAAACTTGCCTGCAATGAGGGCATTCGCGAGGGCGAGGCAGAGATGTATTTTGTACAACCAAATGAAAATAACAGCTTTGAAAAGGCTCCTCTTTCCTCTTCTAATTGTTTTGACAGCCATTTGCGGCAAGGCACAAGGCAATCTCGACTCCCTTTACCATGTTTGGCAAGACCCAACCCGGCCCGACTCCATTCGGGTAAATGCTTTCCGCGATATTATTTGGGATGGTTACCTCTACTCCAAGCCCGATACGGTAGAAGAGATGGCCCAAGCCCTGCACGAATTTGCCGATTCATACAACTATCCGAGGGCTGCGGCCATAGGCTTCTCACTAATGGGCTTAGCGAACAATTTTCAAGGTAATCATGCCCAAGCCATCGAATACCTCGAGGAGAGTGTGTCAATTTACAAAGAACTCGGTCACAAAGTTGTTATGGCGAATCGGCTCAATGACATTGGGAGTATCTACTACAATCAAGGCAATTACATCGAGGCCTTGAAATACCGGCAAGCGTGTCTTGTGGCTTATGAGGAACTTCAAGATGCAGGTGGCGTCTCCGGCACGCTGTACAATATTGGCTTGGTTTACTTTTCGCAAGGCGATTACCCCCGTGCCTTGGAGTATTATGAAAAAGCCAAATTGGCCATGGAAAAATCAGATGACCAAAAGTGGTTGGCTGAGGTTATTCGCAATATAGGTGGCATCTATTTTGTGCAAAACAATTATCCCCGCGCCTTGGAATATTATGTGAAAAGTTTGGCGATCCGAGAAGAAATCGGTGATGTAAAGGGAGTCGCAAGTAGCATGATAAGTATTGGGAACATTTACAATGCGCAAGGCAATTACACCCGTGCTTTGGACTACTATCAAAGAAGTTTATCAATTTATGACGAGATTGAAGATAAGCATAGAATTGCAAATGGATTTAACTCGATAGGGATTGTCTACGCTAACCAGGACAGCTTTGACGTGGCCTTGGAGTACTATGAGAAAGCACGGCTGATGAACGAACAACTTGGCAACCAACACAGGTTGGCAACCAACTTGAACAATATAGGCAACATATACAGAGATCGTGGGGACTACAATCAAGCTTACGAATACTACCAAATGAGCCTCGCGATTTTTGAAGAACTCGGGGATAGGAATGGCATTGCGTACATTATGAACAATATTGGTGTAAATTACCAAAAACAAGGTGCCCCTGCGCTTGCCATAGACTTTTGCCGAAAGGCCTTCACCCTTGCCGAAGAAATTGGTGTTTTGGAGCCGCAAAAGTTATCATGCGAATGTCTTTATGAGGCCTACAAAGCTTTGGGAAAGGGAAATGAAGCCTTGCTGTACCTTGAGAAAATGACTTTAATCAAGGATAGTCTCCGTGCCGAAGAAACCGCCAAAAAGCTCGAGCAAATGGAGTTTGCCAAAGTAATGCTGCAAGACAGCATAGCCAGAGTGGAAGGGGAGCGACTTGTGCGAGAAGCCCATCAAGCCGAAGTGCGCAAGAAGAACCAAACGCGCAATCTATTTATCGGTTCTTCCTGCTTGCTGCTCTTGCTTGCCGGTGGTTTCTACAGCCGCTGGCGATACGTGCGCAAGTCACGGGCTATCATCGAGTCAGAGCGTGATCGTTCTGACCACCTGCTGCTCAATATCCTCCCCGCCGAGATTGCTGCGGAGCTCAAAGACAAGGGACGCACCGATGCGCGAAATTTTGACATGGTGAGCATTCTGTTTACCGACTTTAAGGACTTCACGGAACAAAGTGAAAAGATGACCGCTTCCCAGCTGGTGGACGAAATTAACCACTGTTTTGAGGCTTTTGATGGTATCATAGAGAAGTACGGCATCGAAAAAATTAAAACCATAGGTGATGCGTATATGGCAGCGGGAGGCCTACCGGTTCCCACCGATGATTCTGTGAAGAACACGGTATTGGCAGCGATAGAAATGCAGGAATACATTAAAATTCGAAAGACGGAAAAACATGCGCTGGGCCAGCCGGCATTCGAAATGCGTGTGGGGATACATACCGGTCCGGTGGTGGCCGGTATTGTGGGCGTTAAGAAATTTCAGTACGACGTTTGGGGCGACACGGTAAATACTGCCAGTCGGATGGAAAGCAGCGGTGAAGTGGGCAAAGTGAACATCAGCCAGAGTACCTACGAATTTGTAAAAGACGAGCCGCAGTTAGCCTTTGAAAGCCGTGGAAAAGTGGCAGCCAAAGGCAAGGGAGAGGTGGAAATGTGGTTTGTTTCCCATGCTTGATGATTTTGCTGCTTCCAAGGCAAAGTAATTGTTTTAACCCGGATAATGCATCAGGATTATTGATGCCGCTCCCTCAACACCCCCTCCACCTCCTCCAGCGCCACCCCTTTGGCCCGCAGCAGCACGAGGTAGTGGAAGAGCATGTCAGCCGCTTCGCCGCAGAAAGCTTCCCGCATACCGTCCTTGGCATCGTGTACAAGCTTCAGGGTATAGAGTCCTAAATCATACCGTGGAATTTCTGCGCTTTTCTCACCAAAGCTTAACTTCGCCACATGTCCATATTGTGCATATCAGGATCTGCCGCTTTTCCCAGCAGCAATGCGCGTCTTTTGGAGGCTGTGGCCACCACTTTTCCCGAAAGGGGCATGGTACAAGACTCCCTGCTGAGGCAACTGCCCCTGTACCGGCCCGAAATAGATCAGGCACCGCTACCCGAGACCGTCAATGCCTGGCGCGGGCAATTTGCAGAAGCAAAAGCTGTGATCATCAGCACGCCCGAATACCTGCACAATATACCGGCTGTGCTGAAGAATGGCCTGGAATGGCTCAAAACCACGGGCGAACTGCACGGTAAGGCTGTACTGCCCATCACCTTCACCCCTCACCCACCACGGGGCAAAAATGCCATAAAATGTCTCCGCGGCAGCCTGCTGGCCCTTGAGGCACGCATTGTGGTAGAGCTCCCACTCTATCAGAATGCCCTGAGCAAATCGCGCGATGGCACTTGGCAAATTGAAGGCGAGGTGAAAGAATGGCTCGCCGCTGCAATAGAGCTGCTTTAAGCCTGTGGGCAGGCTCGGTAATCAAGCTATTTTTCTCTTCACCTGCTCTCAGGCTGCCTTTCGGCAAAAAGGTGGAACGCGCTTGCTGTGGTTAGGCCACAGAGTTAGGCAGGCCCGCTGCTGATTTCCCAAGGGTAGTCCTGTACAAATTCAAAAAAAATTGCTTACTTCACATAAAACCTAATCACCATGAAAGCACTTAAAATTGCCGGTATCACCCTGGCTGTGATCGCCTTGCTTGTACTTATTGGAATCGTGGTACTTCCGAGTACCACCACGATGGAGCGATCCGTTCTCATCGAGAGATCCAGCTCCGAAATTTACCCTCATTTGGTCAGTTTTCGCACTTTCAACGAATGGTCTCCATGGTACAAAATGGAGCCAAATGCGGCCTACTCCTACTCTGGGCCTGAGTCGGGTGTAGGTGCCAAAATGGCTTGGGTGGGACAGGATGTTGGCTCCGGCTCCCAAGAGATTGTCGAGGTAAAGGAGAATGAGTGGGTGCGCTATGAGTTGATGTTCGAAGGTTTTGATGATCCGGCCGAGGCCAAGATGCTTTTGGAGCCTCAGGAGAGTGGCACACGTCTCACATGGACTTTCAAATCGGAGATGAATGGCATCTACAAGTTTTTTGGACTGATGATGGACAAAATGCTTGGCCCTCAATATGAGGCCGGTCTCAATGACCTCAAAGTGATGGTCGAATCGGCGCCAAGCCTCGAGCCGAGCATGTAATTCGGCCAGTAGGGCTTATTAACTTTCTGATAAGCAGCATTTAAACCATGCTCTTAACTCTCATTTGATGCAAATGAGGCTGATTTCGCTTGGACAGCACAAAGCTTGACGCAAATGCATCAGGCTCCTATTGCCGGCATCAAAAACTTTAGCGCGCACATAGTGTTAAGTGCATACCATGAAAAACTTCGTATTCATCCTCTTTGCGGTTGCAGCGCTTCTTTTGCTTTCGCAAGGCTTTATCAGCAAAAGCGTGGCACAAACAGAACAGATGTCTTATGAGCTATTGCAAGAGATCGAAGGCATTGAAATCAGGCAATATGCCCCTACCCTTTTTAGCACAGTGCTTCTGGAAGGTGAAGGGTATAGAGGCAATGCGAACAGTGGCTTTCGCGTCTTGGCGGGCTACATTTTTGGTGACAACCAAAGCAATGAAAAAATAGCGATGACCTCGCCAGTCGTGATGGAAATGAAGGATCAACCCGTTATGAAGTTCATGGTGCCTTCAGCATATAGCATGGAAGACTTGCCACGCCCCAATCGCGATGACATTCAGTTTGAGCATCAGCAGTCCCGGATTGTGGCCGCTATACGCTTTGGTGGATGGGCCAATGACAAGCGCATTGAAGAACACATAGGCAAGCTCCGTGATGTACTGGATCGCAACAGCATCGCATACAAAGAACCCTTCAGCTTCTTGGGTTACAATCCACCCTATGAGATGATCAATCGGCGCAATGAAGTGATCGTCGAGCTCGACGATTTTCAGTGGGATACTTCGCCTTGATGGCCATGGTTCCCACGAAGATGCATTCTATACTCGAGGCTTTTGCAGCGCAGATGGCCGCTTCATTCTCTGCATACTGATCGCATTCCAGGCCATATCAATCAAAGCGCAAAAAGTATACAAAGTTCCGAATTTTGTATAAGCCATACGACCGGGGTATATCAGACATTTGCATCATACAAACCAATACAGCACACCATGAAAGCAAAAGTCATATTGATCACAGGAGCGAGCTCAGGCATGGGCAAGGCAACGGCTAAAGCCCTCATCAAGGAGGGGCATCGCGTGTACGCCTTGGCACGCCGCATTGAGCAAATGCAAGACCTCGAAGTCCTGGGTGGGCAGCCCATGCAAATGGACGTGACCCGCGAGGAAGACATACAGAAGGTAGTTGATGCCATCATCAAAAAGGAAGGAAAAATTGACGTTCTTTGGAACAACGCCGGTTATGGACTCTACGGCTCCGTGGAGGATGTGCCGGTGAGTGAAGCCCGCAAGCAATTTGAGGTCAACCTCTTCGGGCTGGCTTCCATCACCCAAAAAGTGCTGCCACACATGCGCAAAGCCCAGTCAGGCACCATCATCAACACCTCCTCCATGGGGGGCAAAATGTACACACCTATGGGTGCATGGTACCACGCCAGCAAGCACGCCCTCGAAGGCTGGAGCGACTGCCTACGCATTGAGTTGGCACCCTTCGGCATCAATGTGGTGGTACTCGAGCCGGGCATCATCGTCACCGAATT
This sequence comes from Flavobacteriales bacterium, assembly GCA_007125175.1. Classification (GTDB taxonomy): domain Bacteria; phylum Bacteroidota; class Bacteroidia; order Flavobacteriales_D; family Cryomorphaceae; genus T3Sed10-241. Next base: position 5,873 of record SLDS01000098.1, on the reverse strand, counting down.
CGGCGATGTGATGCTCGACAATATCCGCATGCATTCCGGTACCGGGCCCTATGCTGGCCTTACGGCAAAATTGGTTGCAGCCACCGAGAAAATGTACGCCAAAGGTCAGGGCTCCAAGCCCGAAGTGATCTCAAAAACCATCAGCAGCATCGTGCAGTCCCGAAAGCCCAAAACCCGCTACCGGGTGGGCTTTATGGCCAAACCCATGGTGTGGATGCGTACCAATCTGGGCGACCGCCTTTTTGATAAAGTCGTAATGAGCCAGGTATAGCATGAGCAACATCATCCATTTACAAAGCATCGCCGATTTGGGCAATTTCGCACAGTTCAAGCCCAAGCACCCCTTGGTGGCGGTGGTGGACTTCAGCAACTTCGATGAAGAGCTGGACGAAGCAGTGCGCATCAGCGCCGATTTTTACAGCATCATGTTCAAGAACTACTGCGCCAACAACTTGCGCTACGGACGCCGCCCCTTCGACTTTCAGGAAGGCAGCCTCATGTGTGTGGCCCCGAGGCAGGTGCTCTCCATGGACAATGAAGTGCAGCCCCGCGATGACAAGATGGGCTGGGGGCTCTTCTTCCACCCCGACCTGCTGCGCGGCACTGCGCTCGGCGGCGAAATGGCGGAATACACCTTCTTCCAGTACGAAGTGTCAGAAGCCCTTCACCTTTCCGACAAGGAGAAAAACATCCTCCACGACTGCGTTCAAAAGATCGAAAATGAACTTCAGGAAAACATCGATACCCACAGCCAAACACTGATCATCTCCAACATTGAGCTGCTGCTGAATTACGCCGCTCGCTACTACGGCCGGCAATTCATCACCCGAAAGAAGGCGAACTCTGGCGTGCTGAGCAAGGTGGAAGCCTATCTGCGACAACATTTCCGGAAGGGAAACCTGCAAGAAGCCGGCCTGCCCACCGTAAATGAACTTGCGGAGCACGTGCACCTCTCGGCAAGCTACCTCAGCGACCTGCTCAAGAAGGAAACGGGTATGCATGCGCAGGACCATATCCACTACCACCTCATCGAAGAAGCGAAAAATGTACTCATCAGCACCGATCATTCGGTGAGTGAGGTGGCTTATGCGCTCGGCTTCGGCTACCCGCAGTATTTCAGCAAGTTGTTTAAGAAGAAGACGGGATATAGCCCGGCTGAATTCAGAAATCTCAATTAGTTGATGGCCCTATTGATCGTTACGCCGTCGCTCCGCCTCTGGCCTGACCGTAAGCGAAGCGGGGTCGAGTGACGGTAACTACGGCCTTACATACGCACTCCCTATGGTCGCTGGCCTTTCTTGCGAAAAGTCAAGAAAAGAATGGACAGCCATCACCGAACAAACAAATTCAAACCCTTGAAAAAAGCAATGACCATCAGCCTTATCATCGTACTGGCCATCGCCATCGGAGGCTTTGCCTTTATGCGCCAGCCCCAATTTGGCAAGCTGCCCTCGGGTGAGCGCCTCGCCCTTATCGAGCAAGCTCCCAACTACCGCGATGGTGCCTTCCAAAACGAAAGCCACACTCCCGACCTCAGCGAAGGCGTGAGCTACTGGGATGTGATGATGGCTTTTCTCTTTGGCAGAAGCCCAAACCTCAGCCCGGTGGACACCCTCCCCTCTGTGAAGACCGACTTACTGGCCTTGTCACCGGAGCAGGACGTACTGGTGTGGTTTGGACACAGCTCTTACTTCATGCAGATCGGCGGTAAGAAGTTCCTCGTCGATCCGGTGCTGAGTGGCTCAGCCTCACCACTGCCCTTCGGCACCAAGGCCTTTCCCGGCACCGACCGCTATGGCGTGGATGACCTTCCGGAAATCGACGTGCTCTTCATCTCCCACGACCACTGGGATCACCTCGATTACAAAACCATCAAAGCCCTACGGCCCAAGGTAAGGCAGGTGATCTGCGGATTGGGCGTGGGTGCCCATTTCGAGCACTGGGGCTACGATCCCTCCCTGCTCGTCGAGAAAAACTGGAACGAGCAAATTGAGCTCGACGAGGGCTTTAGCGTACACACCCTGCCAGCCCGACACTTCTCAGGCCGTGGCCTCAAGCGAAACCAATCGCTGTGGCTTTCCTTCGTTCTGCACACTCCTGACTTACAAATCTTCATAGGTGGTGACAGCGGCTACGACAGCCATTTTTCGAAAATCGGGGAGCAGTTTGGCCCCTTCGACCTGGCCATCCTCGAAAACGGACAGTACGATGAGAAGTGGCGCTACATCCACCTCATGCCCGAGGATATCCTTGTAGCAGCAAAGGAGCTCCAAGCCAAAAGCATTCTGCCGGTGCATTCCGCCAAATTCGTTTTGGGAAACCATGCCTGGGATGAACCCCTGTCACTCATTGCTGAAAATGCGGAAAGGGAAAACATGAGGCTCCTCACCCCCAGAATCGGCGAGCTGCTCCACTTGAAGGATACCGCACAGGTATTTGAAAGGTGGTGGGAAGGGCTGAGATGATTTCCAAGCAATTGGGATTGAGGTTTGGAAGGCCGGCTCGTGTTACAACAAAACGTAACAGCTACAAGCCCTCACACCGGATTTAACTCAAAAGCATACGCATAACTGATTGCGCTTTTGTCTTGAATGTTTTGCTTCCAGGCTTCTTCTAAATGGCTCAGGGCAACGATGTCGCTGGTGCTGGCGTGCTTGAATGTGTCTGAACGTGGCTGCTTTTTTTGACAGGTTGTAATTATAGAGTTTGGGTTTGAAATTTGAAGTGTTGAACTCAAACGCCCGCCTGCCGGACGGACAGGGAAGCAGGCTCTGCTGAGGAGCAACCTGCCAGAGATAAGTTCTTCCGATCGGATTGATCCAAAGAAATCAATGCAATTAAGCTCAAAACCAGTGAAGCAGTTTTCATATCTCACTCAAGTAATTCCATTTGAAACACAAACCTGTCAAGGCTAGGTATTTTTTTCGCCGCATCGTATTGTACCTATCAATACTCCTGCACCAATACATCCGTGGGAATATTCAATGTGGTGCTCAGTTTACGAATCATGTCCAGGGTAAGCTTACGCTTTTTATTGAGTATTTCGCTCACCCTGCTTTTGAATCCAAGGGCTTCGGCCAAATCCTTTTGCTTCATTCCCATTTGCTCCATGCGGAATTTGATAGCTTCAATCGGATCGGGCATACCGATGGGGAAATGCTCATTCTCGTAGCGATCAATCAATATGGATAGGATCTCGAGTTCATCACCTTCAATGGTTCCTCTCTTTGCATCAAAAATAAGCTCAAGTCGCCTGAGTGCTTCCTGATAGTCGTTTTCGTTTTTTATCGGCTTAATATTCATGGTCATATGTTGTTTGCGTCAATTCGGTCGTATGCCGCGTGGGTTCCTATAAATCGAATCCAACAGAGCTGGTATTCAAAATTGAACTTTACAATCAAGCGGTACTTATTGCCTTTAATGTTGTACACGATCCTGTTATCTTTTAAAATACTGGCGCTGGGATGATCTATTTTCAACTCATTGATATTCCTCCAGGCAGATTTCTCAGTTTCTCTAAACCAAGACTTCAACTGCTCCTCACAATCAGCGTGTTTCTCCCAAAAATCGCGCAATGTTCGTTTGGCAATTACCCGCATGTTTGTTGAAGTGCTTTCAAGCAAAGATAATAAAATGTTACCGTATTGGGAATTATTTCAGATTTTCCCTGGGGCTATAACTACCCTCAGAAAGCAACACCTGTGTTATCATGACAGCAGCTAAAGCCGCATCGTAACCCCCGAAAAAGCCTACCTGCTCAGCATGCCCATGAAGCGCCTTGTAGACAAGCTCCCGCCCGAGAGCTTCCAGCGCATCCACCGCGCCCACATCGTGTACCTGCTCCGGGTGGAGGAGGTGACCGATGGCATGGTGCGCATTGACAAGGAGATGTTGCCGCTGAGCCCGGCGATGCAGGGGGAATTTATGTGGCGGTTGAATGCGGTGTGAAAGATTAGCTTATCTCTTTCCCCGTGCGAAAACAACAGGACGAGGAAACTGAAAGCACGTCGTAAGTGAGATTACTTACATATACTCCTTTAATTCATCTTTTTAAGCTCCTTATTTCGCTTCTTAAGCTCTTTCTCCGTCAATATCTTAAACTGATCATCAACGATATGAATTCTTTGGGTTAACCGTAAATCAACAGGTTTACCTCTATGCTTACCCGGACTCCAGGACAAATTAGCTTCGAGAATCTCTACGAGTCTATGATCTAGATTAGGTTCTAATGGCCGTAAAATTTCGAAATCAAATGCTTCTCCTTTACAATTTACAGTAACACCAAAATAAACTACTGATAATGGACTCAACTTGTATTGCTTTAGGTCAATCTGATTGTTGAGTAAATCGACGAGTTGCTGATCATTCATGTTTGGCTCGGGCATTTCATCAACGATTACGAATAACTCGGCTGTATCAGGCAATGAATCACATCTGGACTGCCCATTTACCTCGTTGGACAATATGGCAATTATAAAGATGGCTTTGACGATTATTTTCATAACTATTCAGCTTTATACATAAACAACGGTTTCGTCTTTAGGCCTCGTCCCACTTTAGAACTCAATGCCGCTTACCTCTCCAAAATCCTCAGCCGTTTCCCCGAAAATGGAGACCCCGTATTTACCTACATCCTCTATAAATTGCCTTCTTGTGATTCCGACGAGCTCCGCAGCCTCACCCGATGAGAGTATGCCTTCCTCGAATAAAGAAGCCGCGATAATCATCTTTACTTTTTCAAGCTCTGCTTCTTCCGGAAGCTTGATGGTGAGGGTTTTCATATGAAAAGGCATATTGGTTTAATGACCATTCAGTCTACTGGCTATTTGTTACTTCCTGGATCATTTCAAAGTCAGAACCACTGCGAACAAGTTCATGTTTCGGCTCATTATAAGATTTTCTGTAAAGGGTACCGCTTACAAAACCTATGATAAGGAGGAAAATACACGCAAGAATTTTAAAGATTGGGTTGTTCAACATGGATAACGCGTTTTAGCGAAAAGGACTAATGCATTGACCTGATAAAAATAGTTGAATAAAATAAAGGATGCACCTCTCAAGGCGCATCCTTTATCGCTTGTTTTACTTGCTCAGTTCCTTGTTGAGCTTGTACATGTAAGACCATCCCATATCGATCACCTCTCTTTGCGATGCCCGCATGGCGTCGGTCTTCTTCTTGCCCGCGCTTTCCTCATAGATCTTCCAAATGTTTTCTCTTGAGACGTCAAGGTCGGCATAGCCTTTGAAGGGCACGGAAACCATGTAATCAGGCGTATCGTGCGCACCGCCAGCGTAGCTGTACCACACACCCCTCGGCCCACCTTCTTTGGCCGCGATTGCTTTCCCCATGGCTTCAATGTTCTCTTTAAACACAGTGGAGTTGTTCACTTTGGCAAACCACACCCAAACAAGTTCGGCATCTTCCGGGAAGGTTCTGCTGATATCGGGCATGCTCCGGGCAATGTTGAAATCAACTTTCTCCACATGGGGCATGATAAAATTCATGAGCACGGTGCGGCATTCCTTATTGGCCGGGTCTTTTTGGTCCATCTGGGCCCAATTTTCCATAACGCCCGTCATAACAAACACGGTGCCCTCGCCCTGAACACGTTCCCACATGTTCCAGTGCCTTTCTCCGTTGTTTTCTCCGTAGCATTCCTTCCATTTCTTGACGCCTTCTGTAAATTGGGCGTAGTGACCGGGCTTCACGGTGATTTCACTCATGCGTAAAAGTACCCCTTCCTTGTCTTGTGCGCTGAGCATTCCTGTACTCAGCAAGGCTATGAACATTGCGTTCAAAATTAACTTTGGTGTTTTCATGGTTTTGTTGGTTTTGTTGGTTTTTAGTTTTTGGTTTTTGGTTTTTGGTTTTT
>SLDS01000041.1 GCA_007125175.1 Flavobacteriales bacterium | reverse complement strand
TGATGCGGGTGAGCTCCTCCTCACTTTCGTAAAAAAGTACCTCATCGACATGGCGAATGGATTGCAAAATCATCTTGCGCTCATCGTGGTCGAAGAAGGGCTGTCGCTTATTGGGATTGATGCGCTCATCGAAGGCCACGGCCTTATTGATGGCAATGGTGAGGTGGTCGCAGTGATTGCGGCATTCTCGCAGCATGAGCACATGCCCGGGATGGTAGAGATCGAAGACGCCGCATGCAAAGCCTTTTATCACCCCTCAATCTTTGATGATCAATCCAATACCATATTTTCCCTGCTCCCAATCGCGCACAAACTCCTTGTAATTTTTGCCCTCTTTCACCTCATGCCAATAGCGATCGACCTGACAATCGGAGTCAGGGTGCTCCACGATATCGTGAAATACTATCAGGCCGCCCTTTCGCACCAGGGGACTGTACATCTCATAATCCTGCTTTACACCCTCGTAGCTGTGATCGCCATCGATGAAGAGATAATCGAGTTCTTCCTTTTGGAAAAAAGTTTCCACCCGCTGCAGGGTTTCCAAACGGTGGGAATCGCCCCGAAGCAATTCGAGTTCTTGATCGCTCGTAGCAAAACGATGGTACATGGGGATTTTCCACTCCGGATAGCCTCCTCCGAATTTGCCTTCCGGCAAATCGATGCTCATAATCCGGGCATCGCTCTCGGCCAGGCGACAGAGCAGGAAAAGGGTGCCACCATTGGCCGTTCCAATCTCAAGGGCCCGCGCAGGCTTAAGCTTCTCAAGCTCGGCGACCAGCTGCTCTACCTCTTCGCGATATTGCCAAGGGGTAATCAGCGATCCGGGTTTGCTGTACACGAAGTTTAGCAAATCCGCTCCGCTGAGGTCGGGTCGAATGCCTTCGAGTTCCCTGTTTAGCCTGCGGAAGGCGCGCTTTAATCGAAGGGTATCAAGCATGGGAGTCATTTTTTTGAAGCGATTCTGCAAGATAAGATTTTAGCGATGAGAGCGGCTCCCATCCCAATACCTTCCTCGCCTTGCTCACATCGGCATAGGTGATTTCAGCCTCTCCTTCACGCTTGTCGATGAAGGTGATATCCTCAGAAATGCGCTTCGCCAGCTCGATGATGCTCATCGTGCTGGAGTGGCCGATATTGAAGGCGGTGTTCAGCTTTTCCGGATGGATAGCAGCCAGGTAATTGGCCCGCGCCAGATCCCTCACATGCACAAAATCCCTCTTCTGAGCACCGTCGCCGGTCACTTGCAGGCTTTGTCCATTTTTGGCTCGGTACAAGAAGATGCCCACCACACTGCTGTAGGCATTAAACTTATTATCAGGGTTAAAACTGCGTGGGCCGTAAGGATTGAAGTAGCGCAGGTTGACATAATCGAGCGGGTATCGCGTGGACAGAAGTTCGAGATACTGCTCGGTTTCGAATTTCTGAAAAGCGTAAGGACTCAGACAGCTGATGCGCTCTGATTCGGAAGTGGGAATGGTCTCGGGAGTGCCGTACACCGCACTTGAAGAACTGTTGATGAGGCGCGGAAAGTGGCCTTCACCAATCATGATCTCAATCAGGTGCACAGCGGCCATGAGGTTTTCGCGGATATGCTCGCTCACCAGCTCAAAGCTGGGCTGTATGCGGGGCAGGGCTGCGAGGTGAAATACCAGATCGTATTCCTTCAAAGAGTGGAGCTCGAAGAGGCTCATTTCCTTGAAGTCGAATCGCTCATGGTCCAGGCGCTGCTCAATATTGGCCATCCTACCCGTGCTGAGGTTGTCTACACCGCTTATGTACCAGTCCGTTTCATCGAGCAAAAAGTCGAGCAAGTGACTGCCAATAAATCCGGCAACGCCTGTGATGAGTACTTTTTTCATTTCACAATTTCATCGAGTATGCTGTGGAGAATTACCTGGTGAAAGCATTCCACCACCCCATAATTGTTCATCTCTGTATGGATGCTGATATCCCCTTTTGCCGAAAGGCTATTTCCCTTTTTGAAACCACTGATAGATATCACCTTACCGCCCAATCGGCGATGTGCGTCCACAGCATTCAGAATATTTTTGGACTCTCCGCTGCTGCTGATGGCCACGAGAACATCACCTTCTTGTGCATTGAACTCAATCCATTTTTCCAGGGCATTTTCGTAGCCATAATCGTTTGCAAAACAGGTGATGAGGGCAGGATCACTGAAGCTGAAACACTGCTTTCCGGCCATTTTCATAAAGTCTTCCATCATATGGCTGCAAATGGCATTGGAACCTCCATTGCCGATGAAAAACATCCTCCGGGAAGAAGCTATGAGCGCTACAGACTCCCGGATGGCATTGCGAATGCTTTCATCGCTGAACCAGTCGTTAAAGGCTGTCTTGTACGAATCGATCTGCATGCTGAATAAGTTTTTGTAAAGTTACCGCCTCCTCATTGCAAAGCCAAGTGCAAGACAGGCTGGCAGCCAAGGCCGGGATGAGCATGATCTCCTCCACATTTTCATCAAAATTCATCTCGGCAGCCATGCATGCAAAGGCATAGAAAGTATCGCCGGCGCCAATGGTATCTACCACATTCCATTTGAAAGCAGGTTGATGCACATAGCGATCTCCGTCAAAATAAACCGAGCCCTTGCGGCCAAGGGTGAGAAAGAGCTTTTCGGCCCCAATCTCGTAATTGAACAATTCGCGCACCACCTCTCTACTGGCAAAATCGGTCTTGTAATTGAGCTGCAGACTGGCCTCTCGGAGGTCGAGACAAGCGCTCTTCTTGGGATATGCTTTCCACTTACTCATGCGGTTGTAGCCGAAGTTATTGCTATTGGTTTGCGTCATGAAGTGGAATTTTCCATTCACACGCAGCTTGTCACAAAAACCATGGCCAAAGTCTGCCACGATGACCACATCGTACTCCTTGGCATCAATTTCAATAGGTTCGAATTTCTTGATATCAAATCGATTGATCTCGACGTGCTTCTTGCCATCATCACGGTCGATAAGTCTTGTTTTTACGATATCATTGCCGGGATTGGTCACCAGCTTGACCTCCTTCACAAAATCCCTAAGGTGATTGGCGATGGCCGAGGCCCCACCCTCCTGTCTGCTGCGCTCCTTGCCATTGGCAGCATGGCGAAATACCGGGCAAAAGGACTTCATGCTCTGGCCCTCATACTTCACATCGATGAATTCATCAATGATGGTTTCACCAATCACGCACACCCTCTTTTCGCGTGCGTTAGAGGCAAATTGATCGATAAGCCTCTTAAGTCTGCTCATTTGGTGGGGTTGAGTTTATTCAGAAAGCGGCTCACGAATGATTTTTCCGGCAGCTTCCAGTCGCGCAATGGACCTTCCATTTCGATCCACAGGCTGCGAAGCTCCGGCTCCAAGGTCTCCTTGTCAAAGGGAAAAGGACTCTTCCAAGAGCCAAAGCGCCTGAGGTAGAAAGGAAAGGTGAGATCAAAATCATCACTTCCACCCGAACTCACCGACCTGGGACTCAAGATGCGGAGGTAAATCGGATCATTCTCATCGCTGTGCCTTACATCGCGGCCATTGAAGTAGAGGTGCCATGCCTGACTGTGATCGCAGGCAAACAGAAAATTGGTATCCGAAGCCAGCTTGGAGCCTCCCATAGCGGGCACCTTAGCAAGTGCGTGCTCCGTGCGCATAATGGCTGTATTGGCAATCCAAGGGCGCTTTTGGGCACTACACCGTCCACTGCTCAAGTCGTAAAACCAGTGAACGGGGTCGTGGAGACAATCAAAATCAGGAGCTTCAGCCATCCGATCAAAGACTGCGGGATTGATCAGATCGTCGTCATCAAGTCGGACGAGGTAGCGCGGAAGCTCTTTTTCCTGCTCCAGCAGAAACCCGGCTTCAAAGAGTTTGTCTTCTTTTGAGATGCCTCGGGTTTTCACCAATTCAAAGTCGGGATCGTCGTAGGCCGATTCACTCAGCAACCACACCCGCTTGCTCGCCTTCAGCTTGGAAAGCTGTGCAAAGCAGAGCTTGCGCAAGGCTTTGCGCATCTTGCTGCTGGCTTTATCGGGAGTAAGTGGAATTAAAAAAAGGTAGTCCAGTGCCATCAAAATGATTGTGACCGTGCAAAGTTCACAATTTCATCCAAACTGAAGGCATAATGCAGGGGTTCCTGGCTGAGATTCTTCCGAAAGCGAAGGGTGTCTACCAGTCCCTTGATGGGAGGTTTACCATTGTAGATGAGCAATACAGGTGTATTGACATAAGCCCCCAAGTGCACTGCTCCCGAATGTTGGCTGATGATCATCCTTGCCTCTGCACAATGCCTCAGGGTGGTATCATTGTCGCAGCTCAGGCAAACCGAGATGCCATTGCGATCCTCAATCTGATCGCTCAATGAGGGATGTCCTACAAATCTCACTTCATCGAAGTGCTCCAGCATCGCTTCGGCCACCTTCATATAATCCCATGGGCCCCCATTGTTAGGTGTTACGGCAGCCCCCTTTTTTCTGGGGAAAATCACGCAGCTGTTGGTCTTTCCCTTGGCATAGACTTTATCGAGTCGATAGCAATGCTGTCGGCCACCGAGCTGCCAATTACGGTACACAAACCAATAGAGATTCCGATCGGAAATGTCGAGAAATGGCTTGCCCGATTTTCGCGCCTTTCTGGCAAAGGCCCGTATATCCTTCTGCACATCATCCGGGGGCACGGTCTCATTGCTCACCGGCCTCACCTCGCCAAAAAAATCGCGCAATGGATGCCATGAGGCGACAATGGACTTGCCATCCTCATCCAGCATAAAGGGTCGGTGGATGTCCAAGCCACAATAATGCACCTTCACCCCTTTTCGGTGCAAATGCATGATGAAGGGCAAATTGTGCAAAAGGAAATGACCGAACTCTCCTTTGAAGGGTCCGTAGTAGCACTCTTTTTCCTTCAGGGCGGCCGTGTAGAAGCGATTTAGAATGGCAATTTTGTCCATCACCATCCGGTTGTACTTCAGCTTGCCCCTGAAGTTCATATTTCGGCGTCCATACTCCACAGTAGTGGCCTGTTCGGGTATCACCAAGCTTTCTTCTTCGGGGCTCAATCTAATTGCCTCTGGCATTGTTCTTATCCTTCTTTGAGCAGTTTTCTCAAGGCCTCGGCTCCATATCTTTGAGCGGCCCTCTGCGCAATCACCTCACCATGGTAGGCGCTCCATTCGGACTTCATCAACTGAAGCTTAGCGACCAGATCATTCATGGATTCCACCTCAAAAAGCATTCCCGTACCCTCTTCCACAATTTCGGCGGGACCGTCGATTTTGGGAGCGAGAACAGGCAGGCCGCGAGCCATCGCCTCTGTGAGAACCACAGCAAAAGTTTCGCGCTGTGAAGATAGCACAAATGCATGGCATCTGTCAATAATTGAAAGCAGCTTTTGGCGGTCTACAAATCCCGTAAGCCTTACCCGATCCTCCAAGCCCAAGTCCCGGACGCGCTTTTGCAAATGCACTTGCAGGCTTCCCTCTCCAACTATGGTAAGGCGCGCCTCAGAATCCTTGGCAAAGGCACGCGAAAAAGCCTCCAAAAGCATCTCATGACGCTTGTGGGGCTCCAGTATGCCTATGCTGAGCAGGTGGAAGCCTTCATCCTTGGTGCTATTGCTAAAGTCCTTTCGGAAAAAATTGGCTGGCAGTACATTGGGCAGGTGTTCGAAAGCACAGCCGAATAGCTTTTCAAATTTTTCGCAGTATACATGCGATACGCTGAAGCGTCTGCGTGCGCGCCTTACAAAATCCATTAGCTCTTCCTGACCCACAAATGGCTGCACTGTTTTCATGTGACCCAGATCAACCGATGAGCTGTGCTCCATGAAATAATATGGCAAGTCGAAATGAGCAGCCAGGGCCTGGGTGATGTAGGTGTAGTCAAAAATACCGTGATGAAACAGATACTTTGGCTTGCCATGGGCTGTGATATAGCGCTTCACCTTGCGAATGGACTGCTTCTCGATATTGGCACGCCGGCGCAACTCGGGTTTGGCAAACCACCGCAAAGGCTCGGGATGCACAATGAGATTTTTCACAGCCTTCACGTCGGGGTGGCTCCGATACGGCAAAGCCATTTCTCCCTTGAAGCGCTGCCGCAAATAAGTACCTATGCTGCGCTCTCCGGTGTGCAGAATACTGGATTTGCATCCGATCTCCTTGAGGCAAATCAACTGATTTTCAATGAAAGTTCCGGTACTTGTGGTCTGCGTGGGATACCAGGAGGATATGTAGAGAAATGTATCGGACATGGTGTTTTCAGGCTATGCCTCCGCAGGCTCTTTTGTAGAAATAAGGCTTTTGAGCCTCTCGCGGTAGTGCTCCTCAAGGTAGCGCTGCACACGGGGAAAGCGATTGTAAAACATGGTATGCTTGAAGCGAATATAAGCCATTCCAAGGGAGTAATCAGAAGGCCTTACGAGCCGATAATTGTGGGCTATAAGCCAAATGCCGAGACCTGCGGCAGCGCTTCTTTGCCCCAGCTTATCCTTGTGCCAGCGCATCATTTGTGCCAAGTCCAATAGGTAAGTCGCGATGGCTTTGTCGATAAGAGGTGTACGTAGCCCCCTCTCTTCCAGCAGGTCGAGATGTCTTCGAAGCATTTCAGCACGCATTTGCAGAGACTCCATGCTTTGAGAGCTTTTCCGGCAGAGGCTGTCCACCTCCTGCCTGTAGCAGGCTATCACCCTTTCGGGAAAAAAGCGGTAGCTCGGCCTTTCGATTAAGGCACGCACATGCAGATCAAAATCTTGCTGAGAGGTGAGTCTCTCATCAAAACCTTGTAACTGCATCAAAAATGAACGCTTCCATACCGGCCCGCTGACGAGCCATGGATGCTCGCGCTCAAAGAAGCGCAATAAATCGTCTTTGCCGGAAGGCGCAGGAAGAGACTGATCCATATCGCCCGGCTCCCGCGCAAACAATTGCATGGGGTGGGCGAGAAAATCGAGCTCGGGGTAGCGCTGAAGGTCTTCCTGAATCTCGGCGAGCACCCCCGGCACCAGCAAATCATCGCTATCGAGAAAAATCACGTAGCTCCCCCTCGCCTCTTTCAGACCTCTGTTTCGGGCGGCCGCGGCCCCGAGATTCTCGGCTTGCTCGAATACGCGCAGCGCTATCTCGGCCGATTGCTGCGGCAAGGCACTCATGCTGTGATCTGTAGAAGCGTCATCAATGAAAATCAACTCAGCCTTTACGCCGGGCTGCCCGATCACAGAGCGAACAGCATCGGCCACAAAATCTGCCTTGTTATAATTGGGCATGACAATGGAAAAGGTACAGCTATTGTCTGCTTCCGACATAGTAGTTCAGGTGTTCGTCGACCGGCAGCTTGAGGGCCAGCCTGAGGTGGTAGCGAAGGTATGGATTGTCACGCAATGAGGGGTAGCGCCACCATAGATGCAGGCCATCCCGCAAGTCCAGATACTTGCGCGCCAACTTGTTTCCGCGAAAGCCGGCCATCATCTTCTCAAAACGGTACTTGAAATAAAGTCTAAGCACTTCGGATTGATGCTCCGCCGGCATATTGTGAGAAACAAACCAATCGAGGCAAGCAAGTGCCACGGCGGGCCGATTGTCGCGCAGGAGTGATTCACGTGTGCTGCGATTGCCCATGTGAATCCTGCGCTGGGCTACAGGCTTGCTGATCTCACCGGGATAGAGGCGGCATGATGCAGCGAGTCGGAGCATCCAATCTGTATCTTGCGATACGCGCAATGACTCATTGAGCATACCCGATTTTTGAAATACATCCCGCCTCACAGTGAGCCCAATAAGGCTGAAATACCCGCGGTTGCCAATGGGGCTAAGCCTGAAAAAGAGCTCTTCGGGAGCATGCTCTTCAAGCACTGTGGTGATCCACGGCTTGTTGTGCTCCCGATCGGTGGGCAGCATGCCGATGGCTTCATAGACGCCATTACAGTCTTCGTACTTTTCGAAAACGGCTTTTGTCCGCTTGAAGCGCTGATCCGCATAGCAATCGTCGGCATCCAGAAAGGTGATAAAATTCTGGCTGGCTTTGAGAATTCCGAGGTTGCGGCTGGCTGCGGCTCCGAGATTGCTGCGTGATGGATGCCTCAATAGCTGTACCAAGTCAGATCCATCGGCCAATTGTCTGCACACCTCAAGGCTGTCATCGCCCGAGCCGTCCTCAACGAGCAATACCTCGGCCACCTCCGGCTGTGCAAGGGCTGAAGCCACTGCTTCGCTCACAAAGGAAGCAGCATTGTATACTGGAATGACAACGGAAACCTTAAAGCTCATGTGCGGATGAGACCAAAGGTAGCACTATCGCCGCATTCCTCACCATTGCCGAAAAAGACTACTTTTACCTCCCATGTGCACACACACTCATAAAGAGCGCAGCTTAGCATTGGCATGCAAAAAGTCTTCTGCATAGGTGCCAACAAGACCGGCACCAGTTCATTGAATCATTTTTTTCAATACCACGGCTTCAATTGTGGAGATCAGGTGGCAGGTGAGTTGTTGTTTACAAGCGCTTATGCTCAGAAAGATTGGCAAGCCATCATTGATTTCGCAGGTTCGGCAGATTTTTTTCAAGACCTGCCTTTCAGTGCTTCGGGCACCTATATTGAGCTGCTCAAAGCCTATCCCGATGCCTCATTCATCTTGTCCCTCCGAAGAAATTCCGAAGAATGGTACCGTTCGCTCTGCGCACACCATTGCAGTTTGCTGGGCTGTACCGGTCGGGCACCTCGTCGTGAAGATTTGGCGAAAGCCAGCTACCGATACCCCGGCTTCATGTGGGAAGCCAACCGCTTGCTCTACGACTCGCCGCCCGAAAATCCTTACTGCGAGCGCAGCCTGCGCGCCTGGTACGATGCGCACAATGCCGGAGTTAGAAAGCACTTTGCTGCAGAAAATCGCTCAGAGCAACTGCTCGAAATTGAAATAGGCGATCAAAATGCGGCTGCTCAAATCGCTGAATTCATCGGCTTCGAGCTTAAAATGTCCACCCTACCTCACCTCAACCGCCACCTTTCATGAAGCACCCTCACAGCAAGCCTTTTTTGCCTGATTTGGAGACCTACCAAGCCCGCATAGCCGAGATATGGGCATCTGGTTGGCTCACCAATCACGGGCCTGAGCTGCGCAGCTTTGAGAAGGCCCTGAGCCAATTTCTCGATGTGGAGCATCTCTGCTTTGTGAGCAGCGGCACCATGGGCCTGCAGTGTATGCTGAGAGAGTTGCCACGGGGTGGTGAGATCATCACCACGCCTTACAGCTATGTGGCTACTTCGGGAGCACTATTTTGGGAAGGCTTTCGGCCCCGCTTTGTCGATATTGACCCCCGGCGCTTGTGCCCACGCGCGGATGACATTCGCAGGCACATTGTCCCGAATACAAGGGCAATCCTGCTCACGCACGTCTACGGCATTCCGGCCTTTCCTGTCGAGATGGAGGCTTTGGCAAAGGAATTCGGGCTGCCCCTACTCTACGATGCCGCCCATTGCTTCGGGGTGAAATACCGGGACAAGAGCTTGCTCACTTATGGCGACATGGCTGTACTGAGTACCCATGCCACCAAGATTTTTCACACGGCCAATGGCGGTGCAGTAGTCACTTCGGGCGCTGAGATTCGCAAAAGAATCGAGGGCTACCGAAACTTTGGACATGATGGGCCCAATGAGTTCAAGGGGCCGGGCATAAATGGCAAAAATTCAGAACTCCACGCCGCTTTGGGCTTGGCAATTTTGGCGGAAGCTGAGCAGCTGCTGGAAAAACGAAGGGAGCAGTGGCATCGCTACCGGGAGCTGCTTTCGCAAATTGGCGATGAGCACTTCCTGGAAATTCCGGCGGATACTGAGCACAACGGGGCCTACTTTCCCCTCCTCCATCTCGACAGGAAAGGCGCTGATCGCCTCGAGCAAAATGCCCGCGAGGATGGCATAGAGCTGCGGCGCTACTTTCAGCCTGCGCTCAACCGCATCGACTACTTGCAGGGAGAACCCTGCCCGGTAGCCGAAGCCATAGCCGAGACCGTGCTCTGCCTGCCGCTCTACCACACACTTTCCGCCGCCGATCAGGAGTGGATTGCTGAAAAAGTGCTGAGCTACTTGTAGCAGCCTTACAAGACAATCTTTCATTGCAGCAAGTGCGCCCTCATCATGCTTTAGGCTTCCTTCAACTACTGTACAATAGTAGCTTGAGGCAATGATCGGGACATGAAATATGGCAAATAGGGAAATTTCGCATCTTTGAGCCTTATGCAGATTAGCCATAAGCCGCAATGATAGAAGGAGCTCCTTCTGTAGATGCACCGGATGGAAAATATCCCTCTGTGTCGGTGATGGTACTTTGCTACCAGCATAAGCCCTTTCTCGAGCAGTGCCTCGGCAGCATTGCAAATCAAGAATACCGTGGCGATGTCCGGGTGATTGTGGCCGATGATGCCTCCACTGACGGATCGCAGGATTTACTGAGGGAATGGGCCGCGAATCATGAGCATATCGAGCTCATACTGCATCGTGAGAATCTCGGGCCGGCAAAAAATTTTGAGTTTGCCCTCAATCATTGTGAGCAAGAAATACTCGCCTTTTGCGAAGGAGACGATTACTGGACGGATCCTCATAAGCTGGAAAAGCAAGTGGCTCTGCTCATCAAATATCCGGATGTCAGCATGTGCTTTAGTGACTACTGCAGAGTAGGAGAAAATGGCGAAAAGGAGGCGGAAAGCAGCCTTGGCGATCTTCCAGAGCGATTTGGCATGAAAGATTTGCTCTATGGACAGGGACCCAGTGTTAATGCCACAATCATTCGCCGCAAGACATTGGAAGGTGGCTTTGCAGCAGAGTTTTACAGGGTGAGCAATCCCGATGTTTTCATTTTTGCGAAAGCATTGCTCAGTGGGCCAGCCTACTACTTGCCCGAAGTGTGCAGCGCCTACCGAATCCATGCAGGAGGCATATGGTCAAAACTGGCGCAAGAGGAGAAAAAATTGCTGCGCGTGGATACCCGGGTGCGACTGCTGCGCTCCATGAGCAGCGAAGACCGCCGCAGCCTCGCCGCGTCGGGCTTGGATGTAAAACTTGAGACCCAAAAACTCAAGCATTCGGTGCGACCGCTGTTGGAATCACTCGCTCTACGCAGCAATCCCCTGTTCGCGCGTTACGCCAGACTTTTAACGACAGGCAGAAAACTCTTGATAGGCAGCAAGCTATTGAGGCAAAGGTGGCGCAAGCGATGAGTCACATTCAAAATTAAATCATCAAGAGGTCAAGAGCATCAACAAGACGGTGGTAAGAAGCACATTTGTAAGAAACCGACCGCCCGATGTGTACTTTTGGTAGTAAAGATCTCCCGAGGGATGCACGAGGTAGCGGGGGCTGCGATTGGTATTGTAAATACCTATGTCTTTGAAGGAGGCGCTGCTCACCCATGCATCACTCAAGTCGGATTCGCGTGCCAGCCGGATCTGTACTTCGTAGATATTGCCTTGGTTAAGCAAGGAGTTGAAGAGCAGAGTGGAATGATCTACATCGTGAGAAACAAGTGCTTGCTGAAAGTAAGGATTGGGATAGATATCCTCGGTATCGAAGGGATAAGTCTTCAAGACTGCATAATCTCCGGGTGCCAGCTTCAAGAGATTCCTCATCATGGAAGCCTGCGTGTCATCTTTTTGGATGGTTCCCGACCCGGTGTAGAGCAATGCCGGCTGCAGACCTTGCTCGGCCCTTAGCCCATTTTGCAGAAATGCAGATTTGTGCAGGTCTACATAGAGCTCTTGGGCCGAATCATTGTGTATGGTGAGGTCGAGTGGCATACCCTCTCCAAAAAAATCATAGTAAATAACGAGATCTTCCTCCTCCTGGTAAAAAACCGAGTGAGAGGACTTGTCTTTTGGGAGCTCGCTACCTACTAAAACGTACTGATAAGAGGTGCATGAAGCTGTGATCAATGCCAAGATACATGCCTGGATAAAAGTGATTGAGCCCTTCATGATTTCCGCTATTTTGATTCGCAGATGAAGGTGCAAGGATCGTACCAGAAGGGCACAGTTATCCCGATCAGTTCAGATTTTGTTTCTAAATATTTTACAAAATAAGTCTGAGGAGCATAAGCGCTACTCCCTGTATCTCGGAAAGCGGCAAAAGAGAGGAGTCGAGGTGGCCGATCGAATCAATTTGCCAAGCGCTCCGCGAGCTCTTTCACCTTGTCGATTTTCGAGGTGGCGGTGCCCTCCAAAAGCTCCCCATCTTTGAAAGCGGCGAAAAATGGCAAACTATCTACCCCGGCAAGTTTGCGGGCTTCATCGTTTTTCTCGGCATTGATATCATAAAAAGAAAGCCCGCTATACGCGTCTTCTTCGGAAAGCCGCTTGAACTTAGGAGTCATGAGTTTGCATGCACCACACCAGTCGGCGTAAAATTTCACAA
Source organism: Flavobacteriales bacterium (assembly GCA_007125175.1). GTDB lineage: Bacteria > Bacteroidota > Bacteroidia > Flavobacteriales_D > Cryomorphaceae > T3Sed10-241. The sequence continues at coordinate 30,681 of SLDS01000041.1, read as the reverse complement.
TCACCGGCTTGCCCTCTTTGATTGAGGTTTTGAATTGCTTGTCGTCTATTTCTTGTACTGCCATTTTCTTTTTTTTTTTACAAAAGTATAACAGCCGAAGAAGTCTCGGGGTTTGTGTGCATCAGCAAAATCTATCTGCACTTCATCCTGATTGAACCGGTTCATTCCAATTCCTTGCTCCGGTTCCAGTACACATCCATCTCGGCAAGAGTCATATCGCTGAGCTTAAGTCCATCGCGCTGGGATTCCCGCTCCAGGTATTGAAATCGCCGAATGAACTTGCGGTTGGTGCGCTCCAAGGCATCATCGGGATTCACGCCAATAAAGCGTGCATAGTTGATGAGGGAAAAAAGCACATCACCAAATTCGTCTTCGAGGTCTTGGGCTGAGGCATGCTCGCCTTTCTCCTGTTCCTGTCGCAATTCGGCCAGCTCCTCTTCTACCTTTTGCCATACTTGCTCGGGAGCTTCCCAGTCAAATCCCACACCACGCGCCTTGTCTTGAATGCGGCCCGCCTTCACGAGCGATGGCAGGGATTTGGGTACTCCCTCCAGCACCGATTTTTTTCCCTCCCTTAGCTTGAGTTTCTCCCAATTGGCTTTCACCTCTTCTTCATCAGCCACTTCCACGTCACCGTATATATGTGGGTGCCTACTGATTAGCTTTTCGCAAATGCCATTGAGCACATCCGCAACATCAAAATGACCTTGCTCACTTCCAATTTTGCTGTAAAAGACCAAGTGCAGAAAGAGATCTCCAAGTTCCTTGCGGACTTCATCCATGTCTCCATCGATGATCGCGTCGGAGAGCTCATACATCTCCTCGATGCTGAGGTGCCTCAAGCTTTCCATGCTCTGCTTCCGGTCCCAGGGGCATTTTTCTCTAAGTTCGTCCATGATCGTCAGGAGACGTTCAAAAGCTTGAAGTTTTTCTTTCATATCGAGATGTAGCTTAGGGCAAAAGTAGCTAAAATTGAACGCATACAGGTAAGGTGCATTTAGGTAGAAAGTGCCCGGGGATTCAGGGTATTTGGGCTCAAAATGGCACACTTCTGCTCGAAGGTTGAAGACTGTATACCTACATTTCGCGATTGGCATCAAGTGCGGGCTCTCTCAATATTGTTTAACTTGCCCTTCCTATGAAAACCAAAACTTCCACCACCTCAAGGCATCCTGAGGAAATCAGGGTGGCCGTATTTGACGACAGCGAAGAGCGAAGATTGAGCCTGAAGTATTTGATCGAAATGCATGAGGGCTTGCAGCTCGTGGGCAGTTTCGAAAACGCAATAAATGCCGTCGAGCAAGTAGGACAGTGTCGGCCTGATGTTGTGCTCATGGATGTAGAAATGCCTGAAATATCGGGAATTGAAGCTGTTCGAAAGATCAAGGAGTCCTATCCAGGTGTGGTCATCTTGATGCAGACTATCTTTGACGAAGAGCACATCATTTTTGAGGCCATCAAGGCGGGTGCTTCTGGCTATTTGATCAAAAAAAGTGCACCGGCAACCATCATCGATGGCATCCGGGAAGCCAAAGCCGGTGGCTCCCCCATTAGCCCTTCGATCGCAGCCAAGGTGCTGGCTTTCTTCAGGGAGCAGGGTGAATCGGCAAGCAAGGGATCGGGTGAGATAGCGCCTGCAAAGAAGAAAAACAATTACGGTCTCACCGATAGGGAAAAGGAAATCCTCAACTCCCTTGTAGAAGGCAATAGCTACAAAATGGTGGCTGCAGCTCTTGAAATCTCTTACCACACTGTGAACACCCACGTGCGCCATATCTATGAAAAACTGCATGTGCACAGTTTGGGTGAGGCGGTGGCCAAGGCGATCAAGGAGCGGCTGGTGTAGTTGTGAATGAGACCATGAGCCCTGCCCCATCCATCTAAGGTGGAATTGAGCAAATTTTGGGCTTCCTAAGTTACCACTCTATCAGGGATTCACAAACTGGCTAAAAGCCGTGAATTCCTGAAGGAACACGAAGCGCTAACTTAACAAGCAAAGCAAACACATACCCTCTATAAATTAACTAATTATGAGATCATGATGCCAACGGATGTAAACAAAACCAGACAATTGATTGATCCCGAACTGGCCATGCGTTTCGGGGGAGCAATCTTATTCATTGGAGTACTTCTTACCGTGCTTACCATTGGATTTGAAGTAAGGATTGGATGGGTGGCGCTAATTAGCGGTGAGCCATCAGTTGAAGATTTAGCAACTTTCATGCAATCACACTGGAGTGCCCTGCGATGGATTTGGGGAGGACAGATGCTTGGCACATTCTTTACGGCACTAGCGGCCCTGCTTCTTATGCAAGGATTACATCTACAACACCGCTGGTTTTCCACCGGCATTCTTTGGTCTGTAGTTTTCATTGGCGCCATCTTGGTTACCGTGGCATTTGGATTTACGCTGGGTAGTTACCCTCCCTCAATCGCAGCTTTCGAACAGAGCCCTGAACTTTTTGAAACAATCCGCACCGGAGTTCGCTTCCTGTACGATATGGGCGGGCTAGGACTTTTCAGCGCTATTTTTGTTCTGTTCGTATGGGAAGGCATAGCGAATCAAGGAGTCATGCCTAAATCTTGGCTGGTGGGCACTGCAGTTGTTGTAATTTTTGTGATAGTGGCCGGTATTAGCGGTCTTCTCGCACCGCAATTGGCTGGAGCAGTGATATTCCTAATTCAAGGAGTACTTGGATTGGCCTATTGGAGATATGGAAGATGGATAGCTGTGGATACATAAGAGACTCCCCTTGCGGGAGAGTATATATATCATTCGGCTAAAAAGTCGCAGAGGCACGAAGTAGCATGAGGAATTGGATTTGACAAACAGATTTCCGAAAAACGCAATCCTCTAGACTTAGTCAAGCATTCGACCCAATCAGAAATTTCATAGCAAAAATTCGGAGCCAATGGCCACTTTCAATCGCCTTGGCTTCCCTCTTGACAGTCCCTTGCCTATCGGAAGCAAACACGCATGAGTAATTTAGGCCTTTATCGTTAAATATCATGATTAAGGGTATGATGTACAGCTTGAGAACCACATGCAGCTAATCCTTATAGAGCACATGAAACAGAAATGCACAGGCCTGAACCTGTGCATTTCTCGTTTTTATGGCCTCAATACTAAATTGAAGCTGCGGGTGATGATGCCTTATTTGGCAACGATCATCTTGCGTGCGATGCGGTGATTGTCGACAGTGAGGCTGTACTGATACACGCCTGCCGGCAAATTGGTATTGAGAATGATCGGCTCTTGCTTGCCCGCTGGGCGCGAACCGAAGTTCTGCTGGTGAACCATTCGACCATTGAGATCAAATACCGTAAAGTGTGCATTTTTGGCAGGAGCCATCAGCTCCCAATCTATTCGGGTTTCACTTCCGTTAAAGGGGTTGGGATAGTTTTGGCTCATCATGAAAGTGAGGTCTTGAGCTCCATTTGTGCTCATCACTTGAGAGCTTCCCATCCGCACACAAAATACCAAATTGCCCATGCTGAAGAGCGATGCATCACCATCTGCGTTTTCGGCACCAAGACTGGCATAGTTCTCTTGTGAACCATGAACCACCGTCCACAAAAAGTCTTCGTTGGAACTTGGGATGGTTACCACCGGTTGGTATATTGTATTGGCTTGCAAAACAAGGGGCTCCTCAAGCATCACCGTAATAAACTGCAAGCCATTCTCACCACCGCTGAGAACATCAACGTCTTGGATGAAGTACTCCAAACTTTGGGTCAGGAGGGTATCCATCATATTGGTAGGACCTGGCTCATCGAGGAATGAACCTTGAATGATGTTTACAAATACCGATTCAAAAACAGCATTCTCTTGAAGTTCGTTTCCGGTTGTAAGCGCAAAGGTGATGTAGTCTACCTGTGCCTCCTCCTCGAATACATAACGTGTAAAATTCGAGGTATTGTTTCCATCTACAAGCAGCCAGCTCACTCCTGCATTGTTGTCATTGGCCATAAGGTCTTCGGTAACCTCGAAGCTTTGAGCGTCACCGGCATTGTTACCTGGAAACTCATCTTCCTGGTCTTGTTCCACCATATATTCCACGGTGTAGGTTCCAAGCTTAGCCATTCCCTGATCTGCGCTAAAAGCATCGGGCATGACATCTTCGATTGTCATAAACACCATTTCTCCGGGAGCAATTTCACCCATTGAGGTGCTGAATTCTTCAGACATTCCATCGGGATCGGTAATGGTCGCAGTAAAGGTGACGCCTGTTTGTGGGGCAAAACCACGGTTTTCCACGCGTACCGTAGGACTCAGAGGCCTTACCTGATTTCGTGCGTATTGGCTGTATTCAAAGGCATGAACGTATACATTATCCGGAACCAAAACTTCTACTGGTGACACGTCCTGGTTCACCAAAGTTCTCCAGTTGGAATAATAAGCATTGTTCACACTCAAGTCATTTTCAGGAGTTTCAATCAGGGCTACGTCGTCAATAGCCCAAAACCAGCCCCAGTTAGCCTCGAAGCGGAAGCCAATATACACTTCAGGCTGGTTGGCCAGTTGGGGAGTCATATCGAGCAAGAATACATCCGGGTTTCCGGTATTTGTATTGGTAGCTACATCCAGATTGATGGGAAACTCATTCCATTCATCGCCGTCATAGCTCCACTGAAGGTAATAGGTAGTGGCCCAATTTCGTGTGGCTTGCTCAAAAACGATTGATACACCATCTTCTGCGCTCAAATCGACTGAGGTAAGTGATCGAATGGTGGCATTTTGCTGAGAAGCATCACCGGCACTGGCCGAGTCACCATTGATCATGGCAAAACCATTTTCTATGCTTGAAAAGTTCAGCGGCTGAAAAGCTCCTACGGGAGCGGCATTGGCATTGGTGATGATTTCCCAGCCCAACGGGAAAGGTGTACTTTCATCTTCCCGAATCCAAGTACTGGGATCAGAAAAGTCATCAAACCAAAAGGCTTCATCGCGAAGGCTCTGAAGAGCGCCTGTTTGCCAAGAATTGCCGGGCTCAACTTTTGTGAAACGATCACCCATATTTCGGGCTTCGGACGCTTCCTTTTCAATGGCGCCAACCTGCGCAGAAGCGACGGCTGAAATGAGAATGATGCAAAAAGAGAAGAAAAATCTTTTCATAGGATTTAGGTTTAATAGTGATTACAGATTACTAAGGTAAACATTCATCCGAAATATCAACCTTTCATCCCGCAAAAATTACCGCTCATCGTGTAATTCCAAATCACCAATAAATGAATTCAATTGATAAATCCATTGATGGAATTGGCAGCAAGATTGGGTGAATCACAAGTCTTAGAGTACTTTGGTAGCATCTCACTTTTGCTTTCACATGCTGCTACGGTGCGGACGCTATCTTCTGCAGAATCAACAAAGCCGAAACAAATAGCTAAGTAAGCAAATCAGCATAGAAAAGCCCCGACCACAAAGGCCGGGGCTCAAATCTTATTCGAATGTTCTAAGGCTGTATCACCTTATATGGTGTCTGTCCATACAGTCCACTAGCGGCGTTGCACTTGTTCCAAAAACAGTCATTGACTTTAGTCAACTCCTTGATTTTTAGAACTGCGTGCGCCTTGCTATTGGACTGTATGATCCAGCCACTTGACCGTATTGACAAACTCTATTTAGTCACCATCATTTTGCGAACACCTCGATTGTTGCCAATCTGCAGGCTGTACTGGTACATACCTGCCGCAAGGCTACCGGTATTGATGATGATATCTTCCTGAACACCAGGTGCACGGTCGCCCAAATCTTTCTGGACTACCACACGTCCCTGCATGTCATGCATCATGAATTGTACGTTTTGAGCAGGCTCAAAAAGCTCCCATGGAATGCGTGTGTCATTGCTGGTCGGATTGGGGAAGTTCTGACCGAGGTTGAAATTTAAGCGGTCAACATTATTAACGTTTATAGATTCATCCTCAGCAGGGCGGCCCATGCGGAGCGCGAAAACAAGGTTACCCATGCTGAAGAGAGAAGCATCCGGAGTGGTCGCATTTTCCGCTCCGAGGCTTGACCAACGCGCGCGGTTGTTGTGCACAACCACCCACAAGAAGTCTTCATTGGACTCAGGAATGCGCAGTACAGGCGAGTAAATTTTTCCCGGCTCTGCTGTAATGGGAGCGGGCTCAAGTGTGATAGGATCCTCGAGGAATACTGTCACGAACTGAAGTCCATTGTCCGCATTTGAAAGCACATCTGTGTCTGTGATGAAATACTCGATCTCGTCAGTAAAGAGGGTGTCAATAACATTGTTAGGCCCGGGATCATCGAGGAAAGAACCCTCGATAATGTTGAGAAAAACAGATTCAAAAACCACATTTTCGGCAGGAAGGCTGGAGTTGGTAATAGCAAATGTGATGTACTCAATGGTCTCCTCTTCATTGAACATGAAGCGTGTCATGTTAGAGGTGTTAAAGCCATCAACAAGCAGTCGGCTGGTACCTACATTGTTGTCATTGCCCATAAATTCCTCATTCACAAAGAAGGTTTTATTCTGTCCGAAGTTGCTCCCCGGTATTTCATCCTCTTCATCTTGCTCAACCCTGAAGGATACCGTGTAAGCACCGACACCGTCATCATCATCGGCAAGGAATTCCTCGGGCATCACATCCTCTATAATCATAAAGGTAGTTTCACCCGGCGCGAGTTCAGGAATGGTAGTTTCAAATTCATGCTCCATTTCATCGGGGCCGGTAACAGTGGCAATGAATGTAACATTGGTCTGAGGCTGAAGTCCTTTATTTTCAATACTAGCTGCAAAACTCAAAGGATTCATATTGCCCGCGATGTAGCGATTGTACTCGAAGTGCTTCACGTACTCATTGTCGGGAACAGCAGGCGGAGGATTTGTTCCTGCTTCCAGCAAGGTGAACCACTTGTCGTACCATGCATTGAGCATTTCGAGGTCATTGTCTGGCGTTACTGAGATAGAAACGTCATCCACATACCAGCCGTAACCGCTACCAAATTGATTGTCATTCTCGGTAGAACCGGCAATATACTGCCAGCGAAAGCGCAAGCGCACATCGGGCTGATTGGCAATAGCAGAACTAGGGTTGAATGTTACAACATTTTGGATGGTGGGAGCATTGGTTACCACATCCTCATTCTGAGGGTAAGGTATCCAGCTATCACCGCCATCAATGGAAAACTCCACAGAAGTTTGGTCTGCATTGAAAGACCTGTAACGCTGCTCGAATTGAAACACTACATCATCAGCCTCGCTGAGGTCAATGCTATCGATGTACTCCACCCTGGAATCCTGACCTGATACACTGCCCGCGAGCAAAAACTGCACCCCATTGAAAACAGCAAATCCGTTGTCGGCAGTGGTGCTGGTCATACCGGCGGCACCCATGAATTGGAGCAGGTCGGCAGGGTCTGTATCAGTGATTTCCCACTCTCCTTGCTCTCCGACGTTTTCAATTATCCAATTGTCTGGATCGGAAAAATCATCGGAAAAGAAAGCATCCCTCTGGCCTTGGTACACATCAACCATTTTTGGGTGCTTCGTCTCACCCTCGAGACGGTCTGGCTCGCAGATTGTAGCTGCTACCTCCCTCTCGATAATCCCGTTTGTTTGGTTTTGAGCATTAAGCTCAAGCAGCGAACCCGATATCAAGACGGCTGCCGCTAAGAAGTATAGTTTTCTCATTGTTAAAAAAGGTTTAGTTTGCTCCAAAGGTAAAAATATTCTTTATCCAAAGATGAATAAATTGTTAGCCTTGCTTGTTTTCCCAAACAAGCATTTTCACAGGGATTCAGGGCTAGTTGTGCTCCAATGAGGGATCACATTTGTACAAGAGAAAAACTTGTAACTCATCTCAAATGATTGAGCCTTGCCACGTGCGCCACTCCCTTGTCATCTGCCATCCAGACAGAACATTCTGATCAACTTGTAGCCTCAAGGCTCTTTTCTGCTGAGGCTTCATACTCCTCCATTGGTGGGCAGGTACAAACCAGATTTCGGTCGCCATAGGCATTGTCGATGCGGGCTACGGGTGCCCAAAACTTTGAAGAACGCACCGCAGGTAGAGGATATACCGCCTTCTCTCTGGAGTATGCATGGTTCCAGGCATCGGAGACAGCCTCCTCGGCCGTATGCGGAGCATGGATGAGCACATTGTCATCCTGGCCGTAGATGCCTTTCTCGATCTCCTCTACCTCTTTTCGTATTTGGAGCATGGCATCACAAAAGCGGTCCAACTCTGCGAGCGACTCGCTCTCAGTGGGCTCTATCATCACCGTACCTGCTACCGGCCAGGATACTGTGGGGGCGTGAAAACCATAGTCTATAAGCCTCTTGGCTATATCCTGCACCTCGATACCCTGCGCCTTGAAAGGCCTGCAGTCAATAATCATTTCATGGGCTACTGTTCCGTTCTTGCCTTTGTACAGCACCTTATAATCTCCTTCGAGCCTGGCCCTAATATAGTTGGCATTGAGGATGGCTATTTTGGTAGCCAGGGTCATGCCCGAGCCACCGAGCATTTTGATGTATCCGTAGGAGATCAATAAAATGAGGGCACTACCCCAAGGCGCCGAAGAAACAGCCCCGGATTGCTGGGTGCCACCCAGCTCCACAATGCTGTGTCCGGGGAGGAATGGCAAGAGATGGGATGCCACACAGATGGGCCCCATACCGGGGCCTCCCCCTCCATGTGGTATGGCGAAGGTCTTGTGCAAATTGAGGTGGCAAACATCAGCTCCAATGCGCCCCGGACTCGTCAGGCCGACCTGAGCATTCATATTGGCACCATCCATATACACTTGGCCTCCGTTGTCATGCACTATTTGATTGATCTCAATGATGGACTCTTCAAATACCCCATGGGTACTGGGGTAGGTCACCATAAGAGCGGCGAGCTCATCGCAGTGCATCTCGGCCTTTGAGCGGAGATCTTCGACATCGATATTGCCTTGCTCATCACATTTCACCACCACCACCTTCATGCCGGCCATCACTGCACTGGCGGGGTTGGTACCGTGGGCGCTGCTGGGAATGAGGGCAATATTGCGATGGCGATCGCCGCGGCTCAGGTGGTAATTGCGTATCACCATAAGACCGGCATACTCACCCTGAGCCCCGCTATTGGGCTGCAGGGATACTCCAGGCAATCCGGTAATCTCGGCAAGTGATCGCTTGAGGCTTTCGAACATCTCCCTGTAGCCCGCCGTTTGCGGCTCCGGGGCAAATGGATGAATGTGGGCCCACTGTGGCCATGTAATTGGCATAAGCTCGCTGGCCGCATTGAGCTTCATGGTGCATGAGCCGAGCGAAATCATGCTGTGCGTAAGCGAGAGATCCTTATTTTCCAACCGCTTAATGTAGCGCATAAGCTCCGTCTCGCTGTGGAATCGGTTGAAAGTAGGGTGCTCCAGATAAGCGCTCTCCCGCTTGAAAAATCCTTGTATGGGAGAGGTGACCTCGGCGGGAATTTGAGCAACCTCACCACTCATGGCTTCTGAGAATATGGCAAAGAGATCGTCAAAGTCGGCCCTGCTCACTGTCTCATCCAGGCTGATGCCAACATGGCTGGTTCCAAAATAGCGGAGGTTGATGCGGCGCGCTTCAGCCTTCTCCTGCACTTGAACTTTTGATACCCCCTCGGGCAATTGTACCATTAAAGTATCGAAGTAGACCTTGTTCACCATTTCGTATCCCAGACTCTCAAGGCTTTGTGCCAACCTGCAGGTCTTCACATGCACATCTTGTGCAATGCGCTTGATGCCTTCCGGGCCATGGTACACGGCGTACATAGAAGCCATGATGGCCAGCAGACTTTGTGCGGTACAAATATTGGAAGTCGCCTTATCCCGGCGAATGTGTTGTTCGCGGGTTTGCAAGGCCAAGCGGTAGCCGGATTGCCCCAATCGATCATTTGAGACGCCTACTATACGACCGGGTATCAACCTCTTGTACTGCTCCTTTGTGGCAAAAAAGCCGGCGTGCGGCCCTCCAAAACCAATGGGCACCCCAAAACGCTGGGAATTGCCTACCACCACATCGGCACCCCACTCACCGGGAGGAGTCAGCAAGGCCAGGCTCAGCAGGTCGGTAGCTACTACCACTCCTGCTTCATGTTGATGGGCCGTTTCCACAAAAGCCCGATAGTCGCGCACGGAGCCATTGGAATCCGGGTATTGGAGCAGCACACCGAATACCTTGTCGGAAAAATTGAATTCCTCATGATTGCCAATGATCAACTCAATGCCCATGGGCTGGGCCCTGGTTTTGAGCACATCAATGGTCTGGGGGAAGCAATCGGCAGAAACGTAGAAAATATTGGCTCCGCGCTTCACGGCATCGCGGCTGCGGGCACTGTAGAGCATGCCCATCGCTTCGGCGGCAGCTGTGCCCTCGTCGAGAAGGGAAGCATTGGCCAATGGCAGCCCTGTAAGATCACTCACAAGGGTTTGAAAATTGATAAGGGCCTCCAGCCTTCCCTGGGCGATCTCGCTCTGATAGGGTGTATAGGCGGTATACCATCCCGGATTTTCCAGGACATTGCGCTGAATGGCAGGGGGCACGATGGTATTGTAATAACCCATTCCAATGTAGGAACGATACAGCTTGTTTTTTTGCGCAAGCTCCTGTAGCTCCCTAAGGTACCAATGCTCGCTCCTGCTACCCGGCAAATCCAGTTCTCGCGGCAAGCGTATTTCGGAAGGTACAGTTTGCTCGATGAGGGCATCAAGCGAATCGAAACCAATGGTTTGAAGCATGTGCTCGACCTCGTGCTCTCTGGGGCCGATATGTCGTTTGGGGAAGTCTCTAAGTGGCATTTCAGTGGGGTGTAAGCGTTAAAGCCGCAAGGCCTGCAATTGACGCTGCGAATATACGGAGAATCGCATGCCTGAGCGGTGCCAAAACAGCACAGAAAGGAAAGTGTTCAGCCCGGGGTACTCGTCGGGCGAATGGCAATGTGTACCTTTGGCCTGCCATGCACTTATCCCCTCACATACACAAAGCCTTCTGGATAATGTTTGGGCTGCTGATGGCCGGCTGCGATTTGAGCGCTCAAGAGGCCGGGGAGCCAGATACCCTGGTATTGATGAACGGTCGTCGCCTGCCCATCGCTGCCTACAACGACACCTCCTTCACAGATGTATGGATCAAGTACGACAAGAACTACTTCAAGCGAGAATCCCGCCATTTGCGGAAGCGAAGAAAGGAAAAAGACTATTTCAATACCGATATCCTGTCAGCGAAGGCTGAAATATACCCGGTAATCATGAAGAGCAGCCACCGGTCACGGGATGAAATCTTTGCCATACGCAAGGCAGATGGAAGGGAGAAAATGTTTTACTACTACGACCTCGATGAAGGCAATTACCTGGAGGTGGAGGCCATGCGGGCCTTCGTGGCCGGGCAGGGCGATGCTTACGCGGTGGTAAGCGGCATGCGCTGGTTTTGGGCGGGACTCGGTGTGGGAACGGTGGGAGCCTTTGCATCGCGCAATAGCATACTGGCGCTGGCTGTGCCTCCCATTTTTGCCTTGAGCACCAAGATACCGGTGATACCCATACCCGAAGCCGCCACGAGCCAAAGCCGCTACCGCTACAATAGCGACTATGCCGCCGGCTATGAGACGCAAGCCCGCAGCAAAAACTTCCGTCAGGCACTGAAGGGAAGCGTGATGGGGGTTGTGCTCGGCTGGGCGGCTTATGCCTTGGTCGACGCTAATTTTTGAGCCAATACATGGGCAGCCTCTATCGCTTATTGCACTGGCTCACTGAGACCAATCTCTTCATTGCCCTTGGCGCGGCCATGTATGCGGGCAGCAGCTATTGGTTTTTTGGCCTTAGGGCAAATTGGAATCTGCTCGGACTGGTTTTCTTCGCGACACTTTTCACCTACAATTTTCAGCGCAGGATTGGCGATTTGCACAAGAGCAAGGCTTACCTCAAGTGGAAATGGGCATTCATGATTGTCTCCCTTCCCTCGATGGCTATCATGGCTTTGGGCCTCAGCTGGAATACATTCCTGGTGCTGCTCCCTGCGGGCGCACTCGCCATGGCCTACGCCATACCCATCATACCTGTGGCGGGTGGGGCTTATTCGCTGCGCAAGGTGCCCTACATGAAAGCCTGGGTCATTCTGCTCACCTGGATTATGGCGGGACAGCTCGCGGTATGGCTTGAGAGTGCGGCCCTATTCGCGGCACTTGCCACTTACGACTTACTGCTCTTCGCCATTCAGCAAGGCGCTCTCATCTTGGCCCTTACCCTGTGCTTCGACATCCGAGACCTGAAGGTAGACGCTGCCGCGCAAAAAACCCTTCCCCAAATGCTCGGCGTGGAGGGGGCTCGAGCTCTGGCAATCCGTGCGCTCTACCTATCAGCTCTGGCCGCGGGCTTGCACTACCTCTTCGGCAATGCAGGTAGCGCCCAGTTATTGGCACATCTGGCGGTGCTCGCAGTGGCCATTACGCTGGCAAGACGCTGCCACCCTGAGCGCCCGGAACTTTACTTTACGGTGGCATTGGATGGATTGCTCATCCTGCAAGGCGGTTTGCTATACCTTATGCCCCGCTCGGGTATTTTGTTTTGATCAATGCTGCGGGCTGACAAGCATCTGCACAGGTCGCTCACTTACTCGTCGCCAAAGGATATGCCGAGACCTCTAGCCGCCTCGACCAGGGTGCCCGAGGGATTCACATTGTTGGGGCTACTCAATACTTCGGTGAGTGCTACAGAGTCGAAAGCATTGTTCTTGTACACCACCATTTCCCCCCATTTTTGCGCAAGCACCAATTCAAAAGCCCTCACGCCAAATACAGAAGCCAGCACCCGATCGAAGGCTATGGGGCTGCCACCGCGCTGTGTATGGCCGAGTACCGTTTCGCGGATATCGGCTTCAAGACCCCCTCGGCGTAGGCTATCGGCAAGGGTGTAAGCCACACCCCCTAAACGAACGGAATGCCTACCCAGCTCACCCTCAGTGGCAGTAACCGAACCACCCTGTGGATGTGCCCCCTCGGCCACCACAACATTGGCAAAGCCGCGCCCCTCGCGGTAGCGCTCCTGTATGCGGGCAATGACCGACTCCACCCGGTAGGGAATTTCCGGAATGAGGCATACCTCTGCACCTCCCGATATGGCCGTGTAGAGGGCTATCCAGCCGGCATCGCGGCCCATCACCTCCATGATCATCACGCGGTGGTGGCTGGAGGCGGTGGTGACCAGCCTATCGAAGGAGTCGCTGGCAGTCTGCACAGCCGTCTGAAAGCCAAAGGTGAAATCGGTAGATGAAAGGTCATTGTCGATTGTTTTGGGCACCCCGATCACAGGCAAGCCGGCTTCGTGAAGCGCCTGTGAGATCGCTTGGGAGCCATCTCCGCCTATATTGATCAAGGCGTGAAAGCCGAGGTCTTTGATGCGTTGCACAAGCCAGGGCACGCGATTTTCGACGCGGGTTTGCCCCGAATCATCCACCACCGGAAATGCCATTGGGTTGCCCTTGTTGGTGGTCTTGATAATGGTGCCGCCCCTGACATGTATTCCGGCAACGGCCGCCGCATCGAGTTTCACCAATCGTGGGGGATCGTCCATAATACCTTTGAAAGCCTCGTAGCTTCCCCACACCTCATAGCCCTCTGCGGCAGAGGCGCGTTTCACAATACCACGAATTACGGCATTGAGTCCGGGGCAATCTCCGCCTCCGGTGCAAACCAATATCTTTTTCAGCTTATCCACGTCGCCAGGAATTTTGTTTCATGCGAATGTAATAAGCATCCCATTAATCGAGCGGTGTAGCTTGCGGCTTCCGCCAAATTAAAATTCCTGCAGCTCAGACAATCTTGTACTTATCACGCATGGCTTCCCAATCCCAGAGAAAGTTTTCAAGGGCTTCGCGAAGTCTTTGGATGAAAATGGGATTTGGCGCGCCGAGGGATTTGAAATAGTCCTCTTGAAGGGGATTCAAATTGTAGCGGCAAAACATGGCCTTGGCCATGGCTGTGGGCACGTTCTTGCTCGGATGGTTCTTGCGCATCATGAATTTGCGGGTTTCGCCAACGAGTCTGCCAAGCTCCATCTTGTCCAGATCATAGATGTGGGCGAAGCGCTCCAGGATATGCTCGCCGATGCGCTTATATTGCCCATTGTCAAAGCAGCGGGAGAGGTTCTGAAAATTACCGGCGAGAACGATCAGCACGAAGGGGCCCTGATCTTCTGCAGAGAGGGCTGGAGGCTGTACAAACTCAGGTGAATCATTAATGAGGCCCACGAGATCTTCAAAGCCCTCATCGATCATCTCTTGAGCGGCATTGACAAAGATATTGGCTGTAGCAGCTTCGGTAAGTTTTTTCCTTCCGAAAAATGTGAGCATAGAAAGCGGTTCTAATCAGATGCAAAGCAAAACTAAGCAGGCCTATCGGGGCATTCAATGGCGGGGCGGTCTATTTTTCACAAAGTTTTCAACCCCGAGCCGGGATACTGAAGTTCAGGACCCGGGCGCATATTCTCCCGCACTCTGTGCCACAGATCACATACAAAGATCGGTGAAAGGGTCTACCTTTGCCTCTTCATTTTCACTGCAAGCAATGGCCCTCCGAGGAACAAAGCTATACTCCATCTTCACTTACACCTGCCCACGCTGCCAGCAAGGCCCACTCTTCGTGAGCAAGTCGGCCTATTCAAAAAACATGGGAGCCATGCACAAAACCTGCTCGCAGTGCGGGCAGCGCTTTGAGCCGGAGCCCGGCTTCTATTTTGGGGCGGCATATGTGAGCTATGCCCTCACGATAGCGCTTTGGGTGGCCTATTATGTAGCGCTGATCACCTTCGAAAGTCTCGGATTTTTCACCTTCACTTTTGCAGAAGATGCCGTGGCCTTCCTGCTTGGTGGCATTGCCCTTCTCATCCTGCTCCTGCCAATACTCTACCGAGCCTCGAGAGCCATTTGGATCAACTTTTTTGTCAAGTACCGCGAGGAATACACCTCGGGCGGGAAGGATTCCTGATGCCTAGCGCAAGGAATAAGGCCGCCAATCCATGGCATCGAAGCGGCGCTCCATATCCTCGAAAAAAGCCTTCACATCCGGCGGAATCTCATGCCGTATGGTCACCTTCTTCTTTTGCCCCTGAGGTGAAAAAGTGAGTATGGCACTTGGAAAATCCTGTATTCGCGGATCGTCGTACACCTCATCAAAATCATAAAAGCCCCCTTGCTCGGCTTTCGCAAATAAGCCCTCGAGCTCCTGCTCGCTGAGCTGAGCTGAGTACAGGCCCATGCGCTCCACAAAGTTGATGCCCTCATAGGTGGCAAAACCACTGCGATATATGCGCACCTTGTAAATTGGGCAGCGGCCAAAGCAAGGTGTTTTATCCAAGGCTATTACGAGTGAATCCGAATGATCGACCACCTGATCGGGAAGAGAATCGCTTTCTGCCTCGGCGAGCACCTGGGAGTCGGGCTCCGCTTCTCTCGACTCCACAGCCATTTTGTCTTTATTTTTGCATGCAAATGCCATGAGTGCGAAACAGATAATAATTGCGTAGCGCAAGCAGGGCTGAAGGAGAGGGCTTTTCATTTCTCACAAAATTTGATGTACAGTATCTTTGATAAAGCCTTGTCGAATATCATGCCAAAGCACAAGGCTTGCGAGCGGGGATTCAGCAGGCGTTACGGTCAATTGGCTTCAAAAGTAATGAGATTCTTCAAAGTGCAAGTAGCCATGGTGAGATAAGCCCATGCCCATCCATGGAGAAGGGCCTCGTGTATTTTTGACATTTTAACGAAAGTGAAGTGCCAAGTGTGGGCTTTCCGCCCAAATGAGGGCCATCCGTCCTTTTATTTTTTCGTAGCTTTCGCAAAATTATAGTGATTAAAGCATGAGAATACACGATCGTTTTTCTGAAATCAAGGAATTGCTCAACCTTTTTCAAAGATCGGAATTAGAGGCACTTTACGCCTCCATGGAAGGGCTTTCAAAGATAGATGCTCGCTACTACCGCCATGGCTTAAAGATTATTCAAAAGATACAGGCCAAGCCTGATATCAGCCAAAGTGCATGCCTAAAAAGTGTGGGATTTTCAGAAAAACGAAAGGGTGAAACCAATATATTGCTTCTCAGCCTGCGCAATGTGCTGCTCGAGCATTTTCAGCTGGATATCAACATCGAAAGGCCCGGCTCATACAGCAATGCTTTTCGGACGAGAAACACGAATAGTGCGCGCCTCCAAACGGTTCGCATTCTGCTCAGCCGGTCTTGTATCAACCTTCCGATAAAGCTGCTCGAAGAAGTGAACAGCCGATCTGAGAAGTACGAGCTCTTCGATCAGCAAGTTGAAGCGCTCAAATTGATGCAACTGGTGGAAAGCTGCGAAAAAGGGCTCCGCACCTTCAACCGCCTGCAGGGTGATCTCGACCTGGCCATGGCCCGCAGGCAACGTCAGGAAGAAGTCGAGGCCATACACCGCGCCTATGCCATGCACAGTAAGCGGGGTGACCACCACGACTTGCTGAGCAAGCAGAAGAGCTATATCAAGCAACTTGATAAACTGAGCTCGGGCAAGTACGCAATAAGCATGGCCGCCTATGCGAGGCTCAGCATCGAGCTGGATATGCAAGTGGAGGCTCAGGAGTGGAAAGCAGCCGAACGCACAGCTAAAAAGCTCATGCGCTTCGTATCGGGTTCGCCTGCCATACACAGTCGGGAGCGCATGGCCGATGGCCTCCAGATTCTGGTGCGCATAGAGATGCAATTGCGCAAATTCAAGGAGGCCTTGGACATCCTCGACAGCCTGGAAGGCATGGTAATGCGCAGCAGCTATGAGGGCTATTTGGTCAACAAATACCGCTGCCTATGCCTTTTTCACCTCAAGGATTACGCAAGCCTTTCGGAGCGCATACCCAAAATCCTAAAATCGAAGTTCACACAGCGCCTGCCCTTTGCTGTGGTGCAGTTTCATTACTATCAAGCCGTATTGGCCTACCTGAACGGCGATCACCGTCAAGCTATCAAGCAGCTATCCCACAGTGCTTTTGAGAAAGCCGAGAAGGCTGACAAACTCAGTTTTCACGCGGCTCTTGTGGAGGTCTACGCGGCGGTGGAATTGCTCGATGGAGATCACAAAGCCATGGCCCAGCAATCACTTGACAAGTGCCTGAGCAGGCTGCAGAAGGAAGCTCCACTGAGCCAGCTCAACAAGCGTTCGAAAAATGTGCTGCGCATGGTTGATAAGCTTGCGCAGTTCTCCTTTGACTTCAAGAAGACCGGATTTGCCGTGGAGCGAAAACTCCAACAAATGCTCGCAGCCGAAAGCGCAGTTGCCTGGAACCCAATGAGCGATGAATTGATACCCTTTGAGCAGTGGATGCAATCCAAAATCAAGGATAAGGCGCTCAAGGTGCGCACCAAGCTGCCACAAAAAGAAAAGAAAACGCGAAAGCAAAGTCGCAAGAAGAAATCCTAAAGCATACCAGACTATCTCAACTGCTTCATAGATGGCCGATTCCAGAAGATATGCCCAATACCTGCTGGGCAAAGTTTTTCACTCCTTCATCAACCGTCTTAGTTCATTCAGTGGGGTTCTGCTCCTCTGTTTTCTGATCACATACTTCTTCTCGCCAGAGGGTCTCGACCACAACCAACGCTTTGTTTTCTTCCTACTCTTATTCTCTGTAGGACTGTGGTTTACTGAAGCCATACCGCCCTTTGCGGTGGGCATACTCATTCTGGTCTTTCTAGTCTATTTTTTGGGAAGCGATGTAATGGGTTCGGATGCTGTGGATGTGAGTCCTTACATCAACACCTGGTCCAGCCCCGTGATTTGGTTGCTATTGGGAGGCTTTTTCCTGGCCACCGGCCTGCGCAAATGCCAGATGGATACCGCCATACTGCGCTGGGTGCTTTCGAAGGTGGGGAGCCGCCCTTCCTGGGTGCTTTTCGGCCTGATGATGCTGAGCCTCTTGGGCTCCATGATCATGAGCAATACAGCTACCACAGCCATGGTACTAGCCGCTGTAGTGCCCCTATGCCGAAATCTCGGCCCGGAGGAGCCCTTCAGCAAAGCCATCCTGCTCGGAGTGCCCACAGCAGCGGCTGTGGGAGGTATGGGCACCATCATTGGCACACCCTCCAATGCCATAGCCGTCGGGGTGCTCAATACCACCGGCGAGGATGTGAGCTTCGGGATGTGGATGATATACGGAATGGTACCGGCCATATTGCTCACACTGCTCACATGGCGCTTCTTGCTCATTCGCTACCGCAGCAAGTACAGCAAGATCGAAATCTCCGCGAGCATCACCGAAGAAGAAATTGATGTCGCTCCCGATCGGGAAGCCAAACGCATCACCATTGCCACCCTCTTGCTCACCATCATCTTGTGGATCACCACTCCCCTGCACGGCTTTCATGTAGCGGCCATTGCAGCTATACCTCTGGTAGCCCTTACGGCCTCGGGAGTGGTGAATGCCGAAGACCTACAGCGCATGCCCTGGGATACCCTCATGCTCGTATCCGGGGGCTTGGCCCTGGGGCTGTCCATGCAAAAAACCGGGCTCGCAGAGCTCTTTGTCGCCAACCTTGAAGGCATTCCTCTGGCATTGATTCCCATGCTCATATTGCTCTGCTTTGTAACGATGGCCATGAGCAATATCATGAGCAATACTGCCGCCAGCACCATCATCGTTCCGCTGGCCATCCTACTGCTGCCATTGCAAGCCGAGCTCGCCGCTGTGAGCATCGCCCTCTCGGCCAGCTCAGCACTACTGCTGCCGGTATCCACCCCTCCCAATGCCTTGGCCTATGCCACGGGTATGCTGCAGCAAAAGGATTTCAGGGCTACAGGCCTCCTGATAGGAATAGTGGGTCCTGCCATGGCGATCGCATGGGTGTATTTGGTGCGGTATCTCTTGTTTTGACGGATACATTGGCGCTGCAAACCAACTCAGATGTGAGGCCCAGAAGGCCCCTCGAGAAGCCCAAAGCAAATGGCGGTAACGATGGAGGCCGCATGAAATTAAGAAGAGCGCAGTGCTACTCCTTGGCATCGTCGAGGATGTAGACGAGTTCGTCCACATCGGTTTCGTTGAGGCGCAAAGTACCAGTAAGTGTTACGCGTTCGTCGGTTTTGTAGGTGCGGTTGCCCTTCCGGAAATAAATGGCCATGACACTCTCGGGACCGGCCGCCCCGCAAAAGAAGCAAGCGCTGAAGGGATAAGCAGAAAGTACATACATGTTTTGCTCGGCATCTACCGGGATCATATAGCCCGACACGCGCACAGTACGCCCGTCGAGCACCTTCTGCTTTTGAGAGAAAACGGGAAAATACACATACATATCCTCTCCCTCGAGGTAAATGTCCTTGAATGAAATGTCCATGAGCGTAGTCCAGCTCACCTCCTCCTGAGCCTTCAACAAGGACGGTGAAAGCAGACAGATGAGGAGGAAATTCAAGAAAAACAGATGCTTTCTATTCATATCATTGTGTGTGTGAAGTGAGCACCGCGCTCACGTCCATGCGAACTGCCCGGATAGCCGGAACCACCGCTGAGAGCACGCAGAGACCAAGTATCAGGCCAAAAAGCCAAATTTCTTCAGGGCGCAAGCTAAAGGCGTCGATGGAAATGCCGAAACGGCTCCCTGCTCCTTCACTCAGCAAAAGAAGCCCGCCATGAGCCAAAATGATACCGAGTACATAGCCCAATACCCCCAACACCAACGCCTCGATGATGACCATGGTAAATACCTGCCTGCGTAAAGCACCCATGGATCGGATCAAAGCGATCTCATACGAGCGTTCCTTGAGGGTGTTGAGCATGGATACGAAAATACTGATTGCTCCCAAAACCACAATGACAATGGCCACGATACGGAGGGCCGTAAAGCCAATACCGAAAAGGTCGAAGAGACGGTTCACCTCAATAGATGGCAGGGCGGCCTGCATGGAGGTCTGTTGGTTCACGTAGCGCGGCAGGGTGAGGATACCCATCTTGGACTTGAAGCGGAGCAGCATGGCTGTAATCTGCTTTTCGTCGAGGCTGTCGGCCTCAGCCGGAGTACCGTGGTCGGCGTGCAAATCCCACATGCTCTCCTGAGCGGTGAGCAAGAGCCGATCGATCACCGTACCCGATGGCTCAAAAATACCCACCACCGTGAAGGGGTGATCGTCGTGCACTTCTGCTTCGGCATCGCTGCCATGTGCACTGTAGAAGGTATCGCCTACCTCAAGCCCAAATTCCTGAGCAACTTCGGCACCCACGGTGGCCTCAAAAGTTTTTTCCCACAAGCGACCTTGTTTCACTCCTACCTCATACCATTCGGGATAGCGGTGGGAGGTGCCTACAATGCGTCGCCCTTTGTAGCTATCGCCGTAAGAGAGTTCTACTGCCTCCTTGACCATGGGATGTGCCGCCAGTTCGCGGGCCTCTGTCAATGGGATATTGCCTGTAGGATGGTCTATGTGATAAATTGCCGAGAGGATGAGCTGCAGTGGACTGCCTTTGGCGCCAACGGCCATATCGATACCTCTGATATTTTTGCGGAAGCCCTCGTCAAGAGAAGCCGATACCTGAATGAGCACTGCCACTAGGGCCACTCCCAGCGCCAGCATGATCAAGGTGAGTGCGGTATTCAGTGGCTTTCGCAAAATATTGAGCCAGCTTATTTTGAAGATATTCATAAGCTCACCACATTTTGAAATTTATCCTTGAGCCTTTGGTCATGGCTTACCACGATAAGCGAGGCTCCCCGGCTGCTGCACTCGGTGCTCAGCAAGTGATACACCGCTTCGGCATGCACATCGTCGAGGCTGCTCGTAGGCTCATCGGCCATTACCACTTCTGGCTTGGAGGCAAGTGCCCGGGCGATGCTAAGGCGCTGCCGCTCTCCGCCACTCAAGCCCTGTGTGTAGCCTTGGGCCTTGGATTGGATACCGAGGGCTTCTAAAAGCCGCATGGCCTCTTGACGGTCGCTCTTGCCGGTTCCAAAATACTGTGCGGCACAAACGTTGTCGATAACCCGGAGCGAAGAAATAAATCGCGCCTGCTGGAAAACCAGTCCGATATGCCTTCCACGAAATCGATCCAAAGCCGACTGACTCATTCCCTTTAGCGATTCGCCAAGGAGCTTCACATCGCCTTGCTGAATGCGCAGCAATCCGCTGATCAAATGAAGCAAGGTAGTCTTTCCACTGCCCGACTGACCCGTGATGAGCAGCTTTCCAGCTGGCTCACAGCTCAGATCGGGAAGCTCGAGTGCTTTCTGCCCCGGATAGCTATACTTCAAGCCACTGCTCTGCAAGATCTTGTTTTCGTCCACAGGAGACTGCTTCTTTTCCATTTCGCGCAAAGGTAATGCATTCCCGCTAGCGGGAATTGGGCCCTTTCGTTAAGGTTTCTTAGCGAATCACCTGCACCTGACCAAATGAGAGTAAGCACGCTATGATTTTGCATCTTTGAGCTGTGAAATGGAGCACTGAAGTTACTTTTCCAGATTTGCCAAAGCGGATGAACTACGCGGGGCGCTACACCCTGCTGGGCAGCTGTTTTTCCGAGAATATCGGATCATGGCTCGCCGAGAGCCAGTTTCAGTGCGTTTACAATCCGATGGGCATCAGCTATAACCCAGTCTCGATCGCGCAGCAGCTCAAGCTCGCTCTCGGACTGGAAGATCTGGATATGGAGCGGGTACAGCTGAGCCAGGGCCTCTGGGTGCACCCCGATTTTCACAGCTCCTTTTTCGCATCGGGCCGGGAGGAATTGCAGCAAGTTCTGGAGCGGGCCATTGCACAATGCCGTCAAGCGCTTTTAGATAGCGAAATTCTCTTTATCACCTTCGGCAGTAGCATCGCCTTTCAGTCGCGCAGCGATCTGAGGGTGGTAAACAATTGCCACAAACTGCCCAAAGCGCATTTCCTGCAGCACAAGATCGACGAAGCCGAGGCCATTTCGGCCTTGGGATCGGTGTTCGAAAAGCTTTTGCAACTGCGTCCGCATCTGGAGATTTATACCACTGTATCACCTGTGCGCCACCTGCGGCACGGAGCCATCGACAATCAGCGATCGAAAGCGCGGCTGCTGCGGCTCTGCGAAATGCTTTGCGAAAGCATGCAAAGGCTGCAATACATTCCAGTGTATGAGTTTGTAATGGACGAATTGCGCGATTACCGCTTCTACCGCCACGATGATCTCATTCACCTCAATGATGCCGGTCTACAAGCCCTGAGGGAGCGCCTGATTCAGGTACTAATCGATCCCGCTGCCACGGAAACGCTGCGGATGGTGGAGCGGCTGCAAAAAATGAAACAGCACCGCTTGCTGCATCCCACAAGTGAGGCAGCACAAGAATTTGAAGTGCAGAAGGAAGCCTTGCAGAAGGATGTAGAGCGGATGCTACAAAGACCTTGGCGCTAAGTAGGCGAGCTTGACAACATATTAAGCCTTTAGGATTCCAAGATTCACTTAGGAAAGACTGTCATTTAAATGGAGTTTTTCGTTTCTTGCCTTCGGCTTGCAGCGTATCGCATGCAGCGCCTTAAACCTTTCCCCGCACTTAGGTGTTTTTTTAAATTGCGTTTACAATCATTCACATGAATTTTCGATTTCGACTTCTCCTTTTTCCACTTTTCTGTCTGCTTATCAATCAAAATTTTGCGCAAGCACAAGAGCAAAGCGAGGTGTATTACCACGGCAAGCTTTGGGTGCAAGTAAAAGCCGAATCCAGCATGGACATAGCCTCAGAAGGCCGCAGGGTGGACCTGGCTTCATTCGCCGCCGCATTGCCCTCAGAGCTATGGCAGGAATACAATTTGGTGGAGGTACACAAGCCTTTTTACTTCGCTCAGGATTCAAAGATTAGCGAGGTTTTCGAACTGGAGTTTGCAGTCCTTGGCGGGGAGGATGAGCTGGCTCAGAAGGTGGGCCGACTCGATGATGTGGGCTATGCAGAGCGCGTTCCCATCATGCGCATCACCACTGAGCCCAACGACCTTGGCCCGGCAAGTGGCTCGGGCAACCAATACGGCTTGTGGATCATCGATGCCCTATCAGCCTGGAATTTGAGTACCGGCGACGGTGACATTCAGGTGGCCATCGTCGACGATGCAGTGCTGGTGAATCACCCCGACTTGATACCCAATCTGGTGCCGGGATGGGATGTGTCTCAAGACAATGCTGATCCAATGCCCAATGAACCCGGCATGACCCATGGTACCCATGTGGCCGGTATTGTGGGCGCCGCGACCAACAATGGCATAGGAGTCGCATCCATTGGATACAACCTGAAGATAATGCCCGTGAAAAGCTCCAATTCTCCCCAATTCGTCACGGATGCCTATGCAGGTGTGATTTGGTCGGCTGAGAACGGTGCCGATGTGATCAATATGTCGTGGGGTGGATCGGGCTTTAGCCAAACAGGTCAAAACATTATCAACTACGCCTATGGGCTCGGCTGTGTGAATGTAGCCGCAGCCGGTAATGACAATGTATCAACGGTGTTTTATCCGGCAGGCTACAACAACGTCATTAGCGTAGCAAGTACAGCTTCGGCCGACCAAAAAAGCGGTTTTTCTAATTTCGGAGCCTGGATAGATGTAGCCGCTCCTGGCAGCAATATCCTGAGTACCTACCACAACAATTACCAAGCCTCCTATGCAAGCATATCGGGTACGAGCATGGCTTCTCCCATGGTTGCGGGCCTGGCCGGGCTCATTCTCTCAATGAACCCCGAGATGCCTCAGGCCCAGGTGAGGGATTGCATCCTGAGCAGCGCCGACAATATCGACGCACAAAACCCGGGTTTCGTCGGCCAACTGGGCAGTGGAAGGATCAATGCCTACGAAGCATTGCTGTGCACACAAGCCACAATCAATGCACCACCACAGGGAATGATCAGCAGCACAGAACAAGTGAGCTGTCCCGGCAATGTGATACAGTTTTTTGGGGCATCGAGCGCAGGCCTGGCAACAAGCTACTCCTGGACCTTTCCGGGTGGAAACCCTGCAAGTAGTGAGCAGCAAAATCCACTGGTCGTGTACAGCGAGCCGGGCATGTACGATGTGATCCTGGAAGTGAGCAATGATTTCGGAAACGATGTGCTCACGCAAAATGGCTTCATAGAAGTATCTTCGAATGGAGTCGACATTTTTTATATCGAAGAATTTGAAGGCAGTGACTTGGCCGATGCAGGCTGGAGCAGCTCCAATGAAAGCGGCAGCCTGGAATGGGTGCAAAGCTCCGTTGGAGGCACGGTGAGCGGCAATCAGGCGGCAGGAATTTTCATTTTTGGCACGCAGAGCACAGGCCAAAGGGCAGGGCTGATCAGCCCGCCGATCAACCTAAGTGGCCATGCCAATGCTGCGCTTGACTTCCAGCACGCCCACCGCCGCAGGGCAGCCAATATTCAAGATTCTCTGATCGTGTATGTGTCTACCGACGGCGGCAATAGCTTCCCCCACCGCATTTTTGCGGCAGCAGAAAATGGACAAGGAAATTTCGCAACCGGAGCCATCGTCAATCAAAACTTTGTGCCGGCAAATGGGAATGACTGGTGCTTTGGCGGAGATCTTGGAAGTGCCTGCTTTACGCTCGACTTGAGCGATTTTGACGGAGAAGTCGATGTGCGCATCATGTTTGAGGCATACAGCGGCGGTGGTAACAATATTTTCATCGACAATGTGCAGGTGTCCGGCAATTGCATGGAGGTGCAGGCTGCACCGATAGCGGCATTTGATGTGATGGAAAATGGCTTATGCGCCGGCTCCAGCATACAATTTGTCAATCAGAGCAGTTTTGTGCCTACCTCCTACTCCTGGACCTTCGAGGGTGGCAATCCATCCAGCTCCACCGAAGCCCTGCCTAACGTAAGCTATGAAAATCCGGGCAGCTACGATGTGCAATTGGTGGTAAGCAATGATTTCGGAGCAGACACGCTGATGCTAGAGGGCTTTGTGCAAATTGCATCTGAACCCGAATTGAGCATTAGCGCTTCTACGACTAGCATATGTGAGGGTGAAAGCCTTACACTGACAGCCTCCGGTGCTGAGACTTACACCTGGTCGCCAATGGCGGGCCTCTCCTCTACTTCGGGCAGTCAGGTGGAAGCGAGCCCAACGAGCAGTACCACCTACACTGTGACAGGATCTAACCTGGCCTGTAGCGCCGAAATGAGCATAGAAATCGAAGTGCTGCCCAGCCCTCCCGAGCCCAGCATCGTGAGCGGCAATGACGTGAGCCTAACAGTATTGGGACAATCACCATCAGCGGGGCACTATCCATTCAGCGGCACATCCAGTGCCGGTGGTTGGGGAAGCCCTGCCCCGGAAACGGTAAGCGTAATGGCCCAATTGGTCATAGGTCGCGACAACAGTGCCGGCGATAGCCTGCTCTGCAATCAGGCAGCCAATGCAGCCCAACTCAATGGCCAAATAGCCGTCGTGTACAGGGGTGGATGCGAATTTGGTCAAAAGGCCTTCAACGCTCAAAACGCTGGCGCCGCAGCGGTCATCGTGGTCAACAATGCCGGTGGTGGCACCATTGACATGGGGCCGGGAGCACAGGGAGGCAATGTGAACATACCCACAGTCATGGTGAGCTTGGAGTCAGGTGCCATCATGCATGGCGCTGCTTTCGGGGGTCAAACGCAGGCTGTACTCGGCCAATTCATCGGTGGCGGTCCGGGCTTCTGTCCCGGCGAGATGGTGCTGCTTGCCGCTCCCGCTGGAGGCGAGGCCGGTAGCTATGAATGGAGCGATGGCAGCAGCAATGCAGTCATAGAGATTACAGAAGCCGGAAGCTATTTCGTGAGCACAGGCAATGAACAGTGCACGGTGAGTTCTGCGAGTTTTACAGCCTTTGAGCACGAGGTGAGCATCCCATTGATCGAATGGGATGGGGCTGATGTTTTATCGACCTCGAATGTAGAAAATGCCCAGTCCTACCAGTGGTTCCTGAACGGCATTCCCGTAGAAGGCGCCAATGCAGCTGAATTCATTCCGCAAGAAGCCGGACTTTACACAGTGGCAGTAATCGACGCCAATGGCTGCGAAAGCTTGAGTGAGGCCTTTGAATTCAATATTTTTAGCACCGGAAATACTGCATCGCAGGAGGCCGAGCTGGAGGTATACCCTGTTCCGAGCCGCGATCGGGTGCGTATATCCCTCGGACAAGGTGCCCTGATAGAAGCCATCATGGTATTCAGCGTGGAAGGCAAGCAAATCCCCATACCTCAGCCCGGCGGCAGCACTTCTTCAAACCTTGAACTCGATATCAGCTCATGGTCTCCCGGAGTCTACATGCTGCAAGTGCACAGCTCAGGCACGGTGCATCAGGGCAGGCTCATCAAGGTAAATTGATCCTCAGGACGGAAAGCAAGCATCAGGGCAGCATATCCCAAGGACTTGGATAGCTCAGTATGAGATCCAGAGCTGCTCGAGATGGCTCGGAAAGGATTCGCTTACCAGGGCTTTCATCTCCCTGATCGAATTCGGGCCTCTCCAGCCCCATTTTGGCGGCAGTCCCCGCGTAGTATTCCTCCTTGGCGGGGTGATCAGCGGCCACGGCGTGAAATATCTTTCTCTCGGGATTTTGCTCAATCACGGCCACGGTCATAGCAATAAGATCGTCAAGGTGAATAAAATTCACAGGATGCCTTTTGCCGGAAAGATCCTTGCGCCCCGCCAGAAATCGACCGGGATGGCGACCGGGCCCCACGAGGCCCCCGGGGCGAATTACATGCACATCGCCCGAAAAGCCCTGTAGCCAAAACTGCTCTGCACGGTGCAACGCACGTCCTGCAGGCCTGTCGGGATACACCTCTGAATCCTCATGGCAATCACCCTCTCCGCTGCCAAACACACCGGTGGAAGAGACGAAGATCATCCTGCTGATACTGCTCTCAGACAAGGCTTTCTGAATCTCAAGCATCTTTTTGTGGTAGCTGTCTTCCGCCTCCTGCGAGCCGCGCCCGGGCGGCAAGTTGAGCACGAGCAGCCCGGAATCCTTCCAATCGTCCATAAAGCCCTCCGCAGCCTGCCACTGCGGATCCAAGTGGAGTGTATGCGCCTTCAGGCCCTCTGCCCTCAGTTGCGCGCATTTAGCTTCGCTGCGGGTGCTGCCCCACACATTATGGCGTTCTTGGAGCGCTTTGGCGAGCGGGCGGCCGTACCAACCCATTCCCAGGATTGCAATCTTCACGTCTTATTCAGTTTAAAGGTGAGTTCTCCATTTACAAAAGCGATTTTATCCGATCGGAGAAATCCGCACATCAAGGCGTGCCCGGCTATGGCAGCAGGGCTATCAAAGGCCCATTTTCCCTGGCCCTCAAGCAGCAATACCTTATCGGCCATTTGAAAGGCTATGGGTAGATTGTGGGTACTGATGATGATGCATTTGCCTTGAGCACTGGCCAATTTGCGCAAGAGCTCCACCATCTCAAGGGCGCTGGGCAAATCCAGATGGCTGTCCGGCTCATCGAGCAGCATCACCGGAGCATCCTGAGCCAGCATCTTTGCCAGCAGGGCCTTCTGAAATTCCCCATCGCTGAGTGTGGAGACCTGCCTTTCGGCAAAATCCATCATGCCCACAGCCTCCATGGCTTCCTCCACCGCGCTCTCGTCTTCTGCCCGCATACTGCCCCAGAGCCCCGTGTAGGGATGCCTGCCCAAGGCCACCATGTCGCGCACGAGCATGCCATCCACCCGGCTGAAATCCCTGAATAGGGCCGCAATGCTCCGCGATCGCTCCACCCTGCGCATGTGCATCACATCCGCAGCGCTTAAGCGAACGCAGCCTTGGGCCGCAGCTTGCACGCCAGCCATCACGCGAAGCAGGGAAGACTTGCCAGCCCCATTGACCCCGATGAGCACATAGAGTCCGCCCTCCTCAAAATGGGCATTGAGGCCCTCAATCAACACCCTCTCCCCGCGGCTGCGGCGGGTGTAGGAGACCTTTAGGTCGCAACATTCGAGCAGCTTCATATCAGCCATTTTTTGCGCCTTCCGGCAAAAATGAGGTAAATCACCAATGGAGCTCCGAACATGGCACAAACCGCATTGAGCGGAATGCTGGACTCACTGAATGGCCAGCGGGCGATGATATCGCAGAGCAGGCCAAGGATGGCCGCGCTGAGCCAGGCAAGCGGCATCACCAGGGAATGCTTCACTGAGCCGCTGAGCAAGCGCGCTATGTGGGGAGCCGCCAGCCCGATAAAGGCAATGGGACCGCAAAAGGCCGTAACGACCCCGGTGAGAATGCCCGTGATAAGCACGATGTGTAGGCGAAGCCTGCCAGTATCCACACCCACGGTCTCGGCATGGCGCTCCCCGAGCAGCAAGGCATCGAGTGGCTTGATGAGAAGGGCTGCGGCCAGCATGGCCACGAGCAGTGGCAGCCCAAAAAAGAGCAACTCCCCATTCATGACCTTGCTAAAGCTTCCAAAACCCCAGAATACAAAAGTCTTAATTGCGCTCTCACTGGCGGTGCTCTGCAATAGGCTCACCACCGCCGAGGTAAAAAATCCGAACATGAGACCGACGATTAGCACGGAGGTAATATCTGAAAAGCGGCGGGCCACTGCCATGATCAGGAGCAATACAGCGAGAGAGCCAAGCATGGCCGAGATACTTGTACCCATAATGCCCGGTGCACCCAAAGAGAGCCCAATACCTCCCATGGTGTACATGGCCACGGCGAGGGAGGAGCCAGCACTGAGCCCAAGTACCGAAGGCCCGGCCAAGGGATTGCGAAAGAGGGTCTGCATGAGCAAGCCGGCCGTGGCGAGGGCAGCGCTTCCCAGCACGGCTACGATGCTGCGCGGCAGGCGCAACTGCCAGACGATTTTTTGAGAAAGCAGATCGCCACCCTCCCCGCTAAATACCGCCCAGAGATCGCGCGGAGAGATGTATACCGAACCTATAATCAGGCTGGCCAGAAGAAGGATGAGCAGCAAGGCAAGCAATAGCAGGTACTGCACAGCCCGTCGGGATAGCGAACGCGTATGGAGACCTATAGCCGGCGGTGCGGATGCGGGGATATGCGCGTCATCATGCTTTGACATCGCGCACTGCAAGATGAAAATAGACCGACTCGTGCCCGGGAAGCAAATCGGGATGTATGATGGCCACGAGATCGGCGAGCACCACATCAGGCTCCATGACAGCATTGCCAAAATAGTCGCTCTTTGCAGTATTGCACACAAAGACCTGACCGCTCCTGAAAGCTTCGAAAAGAGCGTATTGAGGATCAACCCGAATGAGGTGCGACAGCGCAAATTCCTCTTCGGAAGAAGTGATCAAGCCCCAGTAATCGCATTTGACCAATGTGCTCAATACCGACTCAAAATCGAGCTCCACACTCCCCGAACCCTCCACATGCTCGAAGGCATAGCGCCCACCTGCATCGCGGATGTACTGGGCCACGAAGCTGGAGCGCCCCGGAGCAAACCACTTGCGCTCGTATTTGCTTCCGCTGAATACCTTGGGCGCGTAGCTGGCATCTTTGGCCAGCTGGCTTATCTCCATGTAGCGATCTTCGATTTCTCCAAAGATGGCTTCGGCCTCAGCAAGCCGATCGAGCAGGCAAGCGCTCAGCTTTACCCATTCGGCCCTCGCCAGCGGACTGGATTCCTGGTATTCCATATTGAGCACCACAGGGATCCCCAGCTCTTGCAACTGCCGGAAATTGGAATTGCCATAGAGGTAAACCATGGCCACATCGGCATCGGTCATCAGCAGGCGCTCGGGATCGATGCCCGTGTCTCCGGCGATCTCCAGTGTAAAGCCTTCATTCACCTGCTCCGCGATCTCCTCACTGCGCACCTGGGTGGCATAGGTCACACCGCGAATGACCTGGGCGGCTCCCAGATGCTCAAAATAGGGCACAAAGGTGGTACTGCCCAGAGCCATACGTTCTATCGGTATCCGGATGGTGCTATGCTCCTCCCCGATCTCCGTTTTATTCTTTCTGGAAAGGTGGTATGAAGCGAGTACTTCACTCGTATCCATCGGATTTCGGACTTCTACATAATAGCCATCGTCCACAAGCTCGATGCGCAGACTCGTGCTATGGCTCACCGAGCCACTGCCCGCATTGCCCGCAGTTCTTACAAAAGCCCTGTCACCGGTATCAGCACCTCCTCCACAAGAGGTGAAAGTAAGTGCAAGGAAGATTCCGGCAATCAGGATGGAAATGGGGGCCGAAAGGGCCGCAATACGAAGTGAAAGCCCATATGGGAGCTGCATGCGCATCTGGCTTCTTGATGATATCATAGGCTGCTATTGGTTCGCTTAAAGGTGCTTAGCGATCATTAGAGGACTTATTTTCCCTCTACTGCTACAAAGGTAAGCAGCCCGGACAAATAGGCCGCTGTCTTGTCACTGCCCATATGCCTGGGTTTTGCTCCTGCTTTCGCAAAAAGGAAATGGCGCCTATACGCTCGCAAGGATGCATCGCTATGCTTTGAATGGCTAGAGCTGACTCCTGAGTAATGTCTGTCCGATCGAGAAATGAGCAGGCTTTACCCGCTTTTTGTTTAGAAATGAACTTTTCCCAATTACCGATGGTTGTCAGCTCCTAGACGGGCGCAGCGAGTGTAATATTTCAGTCCCTGTTACAGTTTGGCTCAAGAGACAATGTTGTTGGGTTGAAAAATGACCTAAGCGCCATGCACGCCATCCACGCAGTGGATACCTTACAAAGCATCTCATGAAGCGAAGCGCAATAATCGAGA
>SLDS01000174.1 GCA_007125175.1 Flavobacteriales bacterium | reverse complement strand
GCATATACCTCTTCTTGCTGGAAGGAAAGATTGAGGTACTCGGACATGAACTCGGGAGACGCGATGCCCTCGAAATTACCGAAAGCAATGGAGCAGAAATAGCCATTGCAGCCAAGGAGGCATCAGACCTTCTGATCATCGAAGTAGCCATGAACCAGTAAAAAACACACAAATCATGAATCTAGTAGAAAAAACTGTAGCGGCTGTCCAAATGGACATGGGAGGATTCCCAATACATCAGGCCTTGCCGGCTGGAGGTCTCGACCACATTGACCCATTTCTCCTCCTACACCACGGCAAGATCGACGTGAAAGCTGGAAGCGCCGCTTTGCACAGTGGTGTGGGCCCTCATCCACACCGTGGATTCTCAGCGGTATCCATTCTTGTGGGGGGCGAGGTGCACCACCGAGATTCACTGGGCAATAGCAGCGTGGTGGGTGCAGGAGGTGTACAATGGGTGCAGTCGGGTCGTGGCATCGTGCACAGTGAGCGGCCTTCTGAGGAGCTGGCTGTGAAAGGTGGAAGCATGGAATTGATACAGTTGTGGATCAATACCCCTGCTTCTCAAAAAATGGCTCCTGCAGCCTATTTTGCCGTGAAGGCGAACGAAATCAAGAAAGTAAGCCTTGCGGAAGATGCAGAAATGCACCTCATAAGCGGCGAATACGCCGGTGAATCCGGAAATATTCCGCCTCAAAGCCCCCTGCTGCTGTCACGCATTCGCGCAGGGAAGGGAGCCTCCTTTAGCCTGAGCCTGAACAATTCGTTCAGCACAGCGCTGTATCTTATATCCGGGAGCGCTCGCCTCAAAGGGCACGGGATGCTTGAGGCAAAACACCTCTACGCACTGCGCGAAGGCATCGATGCCATAGAGTTGGCCGATATCGAAAACCTAGACCTGCTCTTGATGAGCGGCAAGGCCCTCGATGAACCACTCGCCACCTATGGCCCCTTTGTGATGAACAATCAAACGCAAATTATGGAGGCCATGCGCGACTACCAGATGGGCAAAATGGGCGTGCTGATCGAAGAATGAGCGAGCCCGCATACATTTGATTACGCTTAAACCAAAATAGACAACATGAAAGCACCCGCCGAAATAGAAATTCCTCAAAAAAGAGGAGAAGCATTGATACAAAGCCTGAACTGGCGATATGCCACCAAGAAGTTTGATCCCGAAAGAGGGATCAAGACCGAAGATATGGATACCCTGATGGAGGCCCTGCGGCTCTCCGCATCTTCCATGGGATTGCAACCGTACAGATTCCTGCGCATACGCGATGCTGCATTGCGCAAAGAGCTGCGTGCAGCCAGCATGGATCAGGCGCAAATCACCGATGCTGCTGAGATGATCGTATTTGCTGCCAAGCGGAAATACACGGAAACCGATATCAGTGATTTCCTGCAGGAAAGCCAAGAGCAGAGGGGATACAGCGATGAGGACGTCGAAAAGCGCCGAAAATCAATTCGCAAACACGTCAACAGCTTTGACGAAAATGAATTTTTGAATTGGACTTCGAGGCAGTTGTACATTGCTGTAGGGCAGCTTCTTTGTAGCGCGGCATCTCTTGGAATCGACGCATGCCCCATGGAGGGATTTAAGGCAAAGGAGTACGCTCGTATCCTGTCTTTGGACAGCAAGGGCTTGCAGGCTTTTGCGGTCGTCACTCTCGGATACCGCTTGCCGGAGGATGCTTTGGCAAAGCAGGCCAAAATCCGACTGCCCCAATCGAAACTCTTTATCGAGTACTGATAGGACATATTGGCCTGCTACTTCGAGCAATAATTTTTCCACACCTACAGGGTCGCCCTCTTTCGGGCGGCCTTTTTATTTAAATGAAATTCAGAGCATTAAAATTATTCCTGCTGTATTGGAACCCCTTCTCCTTCCCGCCGTAAATTGTTGATAACTTTTGCTCTTTTCAAAGACTTGGAAAGCAGCATCCGAGCCCTTACTTTTCAGCTGTATTACACCCCTAAATCCTCTGATATGACACCTTGTTTACCCCGCGGCCTGTTCATGGCCCTTTCTGTTTTTCTTCTTTCCGGCTTGGCTTATGGCCAAGGCGAATTTCTTGAGAGCCTACCCATTACAGTGCCACCTCATGAAATGGAGCCCGATTATGCCTCTACATCTTGCACGATTCAAAACATGCAAGGAAACATTGCAGGAGGGAATATCAGCATCTTTGGCGTGCCCTCTCAAGGAGCTTGGACTTATGTAGACCCCGCAGGTAGCGGTGGTTCCGATGATCCTGGATGCTTCTATTCAGACCCTTATCCATTTCAAGTGGAGGAGATCGAGTTTCAGATTTTCTCCTCAGGAGCTTTTGGAGGCATAGAGCCCAGTGAAGGGGTGGGTACCTTTAGCTTTATCGTGCTGATGGTTGAAGCTACAGGCTCCGAAGCCTGCCCAGTTCCGGGAGGTGACCTGCTGTACAGCTCAGATGTCAATACGCTCGAGATTACTGCTGATGAAGTCTCCTACGCTTACATTGAAATGCCGGACTTCGAAGTGGATGGCCCCTTCTTTGTTCACATTGCTTGCATGGATTGGTCAGGGGCTCCCGATCGCGCTCCATCGGCGGTGCTTTGGGATGCCAACACCCCGCCCGATTGCCGCATGTACTGGACGCTTCTCGATATGGAAGGTGAACCACAACTCGCTGACAACAATGATGTTTTTGTCAGTCCGGGATGGTTCAACGTCACAGTGCGAGGTACTGTGGCCGAGCAGTCCGGCGATGTGGACATTGCAGTGAGTGATCTCACTACTCCGCCGATGCTCACAGTGGCCACTCCGGCCAGCATAAGCGCCACGGTGAGCAATGTGGGCACAGCGCAGGTAGCAGGCGTGGAAGTAAGCCTTTCGGCAAATGGAGTGCAAGTGGCCACCCAAAGCCTCAATCTGGATGTAGGTGACGAAGAGGAAGTCACTTTTTCTTACACCCCCGGCTCGAGCGGAGATGTGACCCTGATGGTAACGGCCGATGCTGAGGGTGATATCGATACGGACAATAATTCTGTTTCCACAACGGTCACCGTAGAGGCGCTTGAAGATCCTTGTCTATTTTTCGACGATATGGAATCCTATGAATTGGGCCCTCTGGTAGACCAAAGCGATAACTGGGTACTATGGAATCCAAACGTTCCAGCTATGGATGTTGAGGTGACAGACGAGCAGGCATTTAGCGGAAGCCAATCAGTAAAAATTATTGGAGATCCCGATGATGTCAATTTCAATCTCGGGAATCAAACCGTAGGCACTTGGCGCATCGGCTTTTATGTATACATTCCTTCCGGAAATGGGGGATATTGGAATATTCAGAAAACACAAACTCCGGGTCAGGAGTGGGCCATGCAAGTTTTCATGCAAAATGATGGCAGTGGCTCCGTCGACGCCGGAGGAGTGAATGCAGCCACATTTGCCTACGAGCAAGACGCTTGGGTAGAATGCGCTTTGGTGGTGAATTTGGATGCCAATGTTGCCAACCTGTACATTGATGAGGAGTGGGTCTTTCAGTGGCCGTGGACATGGACAGCTACCAGTGCCATGAATTCACTCAGCTCCATCGGTGCTATCAATTTCTACCCCGAGGCAGTGCCCAACCCCTTGATGTACGTGGATGATGTAAGCTTTTGTGATTGGTACAATGATGCTCCTTGTCAGGCCTTCGATTTGGTGCTCAATCAGTCTATAGAGGGTGACAATAGCAACGCCAGCCCTTGGAATCCCGATCTTGCAGGTGATGCAGAGGATTGCTGGACTGAAGATCCTCCCGCAATTGACAATGATGTGTGGTATACCTTCACGGTGCCTGCCGATGGTACTTATCTCGTGAGCACCAACTTGTCCTTGCTGGAAAACGACAATACCCAAATCCTGGTCTACAGCTCCAGCGATGATACCTGCGAGGGAGAGCTCACAGCAATTGCCTGTGGTGAGGATGTGAACATGGACAATCAACTCACACAAGTTTTACTCTCCGATCTGGAAGAGGGACAAGTGATTTGGATTTTGGTGGATGGCTGGAACGGCAGTTCCGGTACCTTCCAAATTGGGGTCTTCGACACAGAGCCACCTGCCAATGATGATTGCGACAATGCTTTCGACCTCAATGCCCTGACAGGTGGTGATTTGGGATCGGTGATCAATTCACAGACCTTCTCAAACCTGCTGGCCAGCGGACAGGAAGAAGTCCCATTCTGCTTTGAAGATGGCGATGTGGGCCAATCCCTCTGGTTTAGCTTCACCGGTGATGGCAATACTTACTTCATCAGCACAAATGATTGCGGTGGCGACATTGATTATGTCCCTTTCGGTGATACGCAGATGGCCATCTATACAGGCGAATGTGACATGCTCGAAGAAGTGGGATGCAATGAGGATATCGATCTTCAGGGCGGCAATTTTGCGGCCGGCTTGACCTTTGATACTGAGCCTGGAGTTGAATACCTCATCATGATTGATTCATGGGAGAATCTTGTCGGAGAGTATTGTATCTCTTTCGAGAATCTGGGTGATGGCACAGCCACCGAAAACAGCGAAGCCGCCCTGCAGTGGAATCTCTTTCCAAATCCTGCCGGAGCTCAAGTGCAATTGGAGTGCTCTGAACCTGTAGAGTACCTCAATGTGTACAATGTAGCTGGTCAGCTTGTGGAGCAGATTTCCGGTCGCCAATCGGAGCGACTCCAATTTGATGTGAGCGCTCTGGCGAGTGGAATGTATATGGTGCAAATCATCGTAGACGGAAAGCCTCATACCCGCAAGCTCACCGTGCAATGATGAGAATCAGTCGCAAATGATGTGACAATACTATTGAAGATTTTGGGCCTGAATTGCGCAGCAATTCGGGCCTTTTTTTACCTTGCCGTCGTGAAGCGATACATCATCCAATTGGCCCTCACAAGCCTTACGGTTCTGGTTTCCATTGATGTGATGGGGCAGGTGGATAGCCTTCCATTTGCCATCAGTGCCGAAAAAAGACTCTCTGATGCCAAACTCGGTAGAAAAAAAGAAGGCTTCAATGTAGCTGCAATACCCCGTTTTGCCTATGATCCCATTCAGGGTGTAGGCCTGGGTGTAGATGCTGAGCTCTTCAATAATGGTAGGAGGGATGATCCATTTTTTGCCTATACGCCCTATAGGCAGCGCTATCAGCTCAGCCTGTGGGCTGCCCAGAATGGCAAGGTGGCGGGAAGTCTGCGTGTGGATATGCCCTACGTATTCGATACCCGCTGGAGGTTCCGGGCACGTTTTTCTTTTGCTGACAATCCCAATAAGCTCTACTTCGGTATAGGCGAAAGTACCTTGGCGAATTTAGATCCTCCCTTTTGGGACGATTATGCCGCTGAGCTCAACAGGGCCCTTCCGGGAAATCCCGTATTTGGCGAAGACCCGAACCTGCTGTACACCGATAGGCGCTTCCATTACTTGGCCTACCGAAAGTTTGCCCTCGACCTTATCATGGAGCGCTCTTATTTGGAGGGGCGTCTCAGGATTATTGGAGCTGTAGGATTTACCTCACTTGCTTACAGGCATTACGACGGGGAGCCAATTGAAGACGCCACTGACAGCGAAGGCCGTTCAGTCACTGCTATCAACCGATCTACGAGGATCACTCAAGATGCCTTCGATACCGAGGGCAGCTGGGATCGTTTTAATGTCACAGGCTATGAAGGGGGTTTTTCGAGCAAACTGAAGTTCGGCATCATTTACGATACGCGCGATTTTGAACCCGATC
Source organism: Flavobacteriales bacterium (assembly GCA_007125175.1). GTDB lineage: Bacteria > Bacteroidota > Bacteroidia > Flavobacteriales_D > Cryomorphaceae > T3Sed10-241. Next base: position 11,179 of record SLDS01000174.1, on the reverse strand, counting down.
CCTACAAAGGATTTTTGGTGGAGTACGGAATGGGGCTTACGCACCCGCTCATTGGTTCAGACTTTCAATATCAGCGGCATATGTTGCAGTATCTGCAATTTATTCCTCTCTTCACTTATGGTGAAAAGGGCTACCAGAGCAATCTTGCCTTGCGAAGTGCCTTTAGCGTGATTGCCGGTCCTGATCTCTTTTTCAGGGAAGTGTATGATGTGTGGAGCGCATCACAAGGCCGAATTGGATTGCTCGGAGGTGAAGACAACCTTCGGGGCTATAAGAAATTTCGTTTCGCTGCACCCGTTTATGGCTTTGGAAGCCTGGAGTGGCGCACCCAGCTCACCGACTTCGAATTCCTAAATCAGAACTGGATGATTTCGGCGGTTCCCTTTTTCGATTACGGCAGGGTATGGGATGAAATACCCGCTATGAACCTTCGGGATTTCAAATACAATTGGGGCTTGGGAGCACGCATTCACTGGAATCAGAATACCATCATAAGGCTTGACTATGCCATAAGCCAGGAAGACCGCCAGTTCTTCCTCATTTTTGGTCAGATGTTCTGATCATTTGTGGCTTATGGCATAGCAAGTCATGGCAAGCTTCAATTTCTCTTCACCATTTTTGCCGAAAAGGCGACCCGAGAAGAATGCCCAAAAAAAGAAGCCCCGGGCCAATGGCCACAGGGCTGCTCTCAAAAGGACGGTAGAGATCCGTTTCTCAATCAATGCCTGATCTTAAGAGCGATTTTTCCAAAGCCATTCAGCTCCTCATCTTCGGCAAAAATGACACGCCCCTTCTTGCTGTACACCTCCAAAGCGAGCTCCGGCGTGATGTCTTTGATATGATTCTCGGAGGCGGCTTCGGCCTCACCGTTTATGATTTCAATGCTGTGCTCATCCAGCTTTTTCACTGCTTGCGCAAAACTGGTGCCGGCCAGAAGCAGTTCTCCGCGGCCTTCACGTGCAGCGCGGTATATTTCTCCCAGGTCGGTGAGCACCTTGCTTTGGCCTTGGGCTTTTTTCATCTCTTCTACCGCAGCTTTTCTGCGCTCGGAGAGCAGCTTTTTCACCACTTCCCAAGCGCTCTCAGCGAGTTGATGCGGCGCGCGCTCCCTGTAATTCTTGTCCACGTGGCCCACGTATACAGAAGGCTTATCAGCCACTTGCTGAAGCATGTGAAAATTGTCGCTGGTGGAAACCACAATGCAAGACAAGCCCAAGTCGTGGTGCACTTTGTTCAGCGCCTTATCGATGCGGTTCATGTACTCTCGGGATTGATTGTCGACCCGCTTGGCATCGCTGCGCTCTACGGCCCGTGGCAAGTACCATGGATTCTCCTCAAATGGAAAGCCGTGCATTTCGATTTCCCGAATGATGCCGTCATTCAAGGCTTCATAGAGTGCTGTGCCTCCCTCTGAGAGCAGCAGTATCAGGTAGTCTTCCGTGCGGTTCATGGCCTTGATGAGCGGCTTCAGATCAAATCTGGAGTCGATGTGCACATTGTCTTGGCTGCTTGGGATCGGCAGCCGCAAGATCTTTTCGGTGCTTTCGGAAAGAAAGATATGCATGCTGTCGAGGTTGTAGCTCATGTTGAGAGAATCTGGTATCGCTCTGAGCTTCTCCACATAAGGAGCACTCGCCGACTTGCCGTAGCCTTTCTCAAGTTCTTGCTCAGCCTCGCGCAATAGCTTCTTCAGCAGTATGGCGTCTTGCTGGTTGTCAGGATGGGTTCGGTGGGTATTGAGTGATATGCTGATGCATGGATCCTCATGTATCTGCATCAGGTGTTCGAGTGTTTTTGCTGGTGTCATAATCTGTTTTGGATTTGGAGTCTAAAATACGTATTCACAGAGGAAGGCCCGGATGGCGCTCAGCAAAAAAATCATAATTCAGGTTTTGCTCCTTTCGGAAAAACCATGTGATACATGGCGCTAAAGCCCTGTCATCCTGAGTAACTAAAGCAGGTATGTAAGCAAATGCAGAAAACCATGGTTTCTTAAGAATAGCCGACCGACTCGGCCATGGCAGGGCCGCTCGACTAGGCATAAGCAGCACTTTGGTCAATTCAATCAGACAGCTCGGCGCTCATCAATCCTGAATGCAACGCACCGAAAGCCCTCCTGCACGCTCTGCCAGCTGGCTAAGTACGCTTTGCTCATTGATCCGGAGGCTGCGTGAATGGATGAAGCCACTCGTTGGAATAACCGCTGTACTGCTCCAATACCGGCCGTAGTTGCCGGCTCCCAGCACAATAGCTGAACCCAGGGTGATGGTGGCAGCCCAGCGATAACCTCCAGCTGTAAGCTTCAAGGGGGATTGGAAGGCCCCGTCCCGATCTTGTGTATCCCAGCTGTCGCTCTCCGCCATCCATTCGGCATCCGTTGGCAGTCTGAATCCTTCCGGACAGGGATTGTTGATTCCATTCACGCCTTGCCACAGGTTGTGGTTGGGTGTAGACAGCCAGTCGCTTAAGTAGTCGTCTGCGATGAATGCATTGTTTCCTGGAATGTAGTCATTCGGTATTTCATTCGTTTCATTGGAATTGCGCAGCTGGTGGCCGTCTGAGCCTCGCCCCCATTGATAGAGATAACCATAGGCATTTTCATCGTTGAAAGCTGTGGCTACTTGCTCTGCTCCCAGGTTTCGATCCATCCAGGTGCGTCCCGTGCTTGGATTGGTCACTACACCGGCCGGTGGGGGCGCTACTTTTTGTATGGTAACCAAATTGGACACATCCATACAGCCGGGGAGATTTTGAGGGTCTACAGTCGCTTCATTGATACCTCCACCAAAAGAGGCGTGCACTGTGCTGTAGCTGCCCTCTGGATACACATCAAATTCGAATACAGAATCTTGTCCCGCTTCCAGTATCTTTGTATTTCCCTCATATAGCAGGCCCCATCGCTTATTGGGGCCGATAGCTCCACCCACTGTGAACTCTACGGAGCCTTGGGTGAGCACGGTGGTATCCAGGGCGGTAATCTGCCCTCCATCCACCCAAAAGCTGCTGACGAATATGGTATTGCTCAGGTCAAAGCAACCGGATAGTTGGTTGATGTTGACAATGCCTTGCAGGGCCGAGGCTGAGTCGACCGAAACATGGCCTGCGTGATAGGTGCCTGGAGGGTATTCCGTCATTTCGAAGTAGCCGCTGGCATTTTGAGCAATTACATTGCCCGTGCCTGTCTCGACAAGTCCAAAGCGGCCAAAGCCCAGGTTGCCCGAAATGCTCAGCTCGATGGGATGCAGCTCGCCGTCGTTGATGCAAAGATTGGTCGTTTGATCCTGGGTGCTCAATACTCCACCGTGCACATTGCAATTCTGGGCGAAAAGTTCACCGCCAAGCAGTGCTGAGAGGAGCGTGAATGGAACAAGAATCAGAACAAAATGAAGAAAAAATCTGAATGGAGCTGCTTGAAATAGCGAAACTCCGGCAATTCCCTGGAGGTACTTGAATAGCATGATAGTAGGTTTTGTAGGCTTTTGAAGGTAATAAAATGGATAGAAACTGCAAAATGAGACAGAATGCCCGGAGCAATGCATTGAGTCAATTCTCGATGAGCTTATCAGAATTTTCAATGCATGAAATTCCGGTAATACGGTATGGTGCGGTACCTTTGCATTGAAATAAAACCAAGATGCATGCGACTTCCCATCATTAAGCATATCAATGAGTTTGTAAAAGATCATGACGAGGATTACCTCCATGAGAGCGTTTCTTTGCTCGAGCATTTGGCGGAAGCAAAAGGTATCAAAGATGAAGAACTCGAAGTGATCGGTGAGCTTCTTTCAAATATTTACGGGGCGCTTGAGGTGCGCAAAGAAATCCGGCAGGGCAAGGATGAACGCGATGCCCTCAATGATTTTATGAAAAGGGTGATGGGAGCGGTTTCATCTTAGCATCTTAGTCAGCAAGCCAAGGGCTGAGGGGTTCCGGGCAAGCATCAGAATGTTGTCTGTGAAAATCGGAAACAGGGCAGCGAAGTATAGGCAAATCTCGCTTGATCAATGATTATCTAAATTTTCATCCAGCTCAGGCAATTTGTTAATAGCCTTTTTCAGAATGAAATAACCAAGGGTGCCGGCCACAAGAGATGCTGTAAGAATACCCACCTTGGCCCGGTCAATATTGGCATAATCATCATATGCCAGAGAGGTAATGAAGAGTGACATCGTGAAGCCTATCGCTGCGAGAAAAGCAGTTCCGATAATCAATGGATAATTTAGGCTCGCAGGCAGGCGAATGATGCGCAGTTTTTCGAAGACAAATAAGAAGCCTGTTATCCCCACCACCTTACCCACGATGAGGCCTGCTATGATTCCAAGACTGATGCTACTGCCAAAATTTTCAGCGAAACTGCCGGAAAACTCGACACCTGCATTTGCCAAAGCAAAAAGGGGAAGCACCAGGTAGGCGGTTACATCGTGGAGGTTGTGTTCTAGTTTCTGCAGGGGTGGCACCGCCCTGTCCGTAGATTTACGCATCTTTTCGAGCACTTGATACTGTTCCTCAGCGAGCATCCTCGCCTTTGTCTTTCGTTTGGGAAGCTCGATGTATTTTTTCATCAGGTAGCGGGTACGCCTTATGTAGCGCTCTTTATTGATCTCAAAATTCGAAGGAATGGTGAAGGCAGCCAGCACCGCAGCGATGGTGGCGTGAACCCCCGATAGCAAAAAGGCCAACCACAGTCCGGCGATCCCCAGGATACCGTAGAAGAGGGTGCTGCGCACGCCCAGAACATTTCCAATGGCCATGGTTGTGAGAAATCCGGCTCCGATGGCCAGGTTGCCCATAGAAATCTCTGAGGTATAGAAAAAGGCGATGACCAGCACAGCACCTATATCGTCGATGATGGCCAATGCTGTGAGAAAAATCCGCAGCACAAGTGGGACTTTGTTTCCCAAGAGGTACATCACCCCAAGGGCGAATGCAATATCTGTAGCCATGGGTATGCCCCAGCCGTTGATGGCCTCACCCGAAGTCTGATAATTGAACCACACGAAAATTGCAGCCGGAAGCAGCATACCACCCAGCCCGGCCACAAATGGCACCACGGCATTCTGGGGATTGGCCAACTCACCGGCTACCACCTCTCGCTTCAACTCCAGGCCTACTACAAAGAAGAAGACAGACATAAGCCCATCATTGATCCAAAGCCTCAGCGGTTTATAGATGCTGAAATTGCCAATGGTGAAGCCCATTTTGGTTCTCCACAAAGCCTCAAAATGCTCTGCCAAAGGCGAATTAGAAATTACCAGGGCGATCAGAGTCGAAGCAAAAAGAAACATGGCTCCTGAAGAAGATCGGGAGAAAAATTTCCGGACGGGAACCATCACGCGAACCGGGACAATGGTTCTCAAGGTAATTGGACTTTTTCCATTGTATGAAGTAAATGGAGATCAAGCCAAAAAACAAATTTTGGAGGGAGGTATATTGTGAAAAAAAGTCAATATGCTGTATGGCTATCAGCTTGGCATCTCGAAGGGCATACCCAAAATCATCGGCCCGACAAGCACGAAGAGCTACAAGTTCACCCTACTTCACTCAGGGTAAAGGAGACCTGCATTGGCTGCCATCTAGTGATGCATGCGCACCTACTCGGTAGCCGTATTGTTCTCGCTTGGGCTGGGCGTTTACTCAGCGCAGCCATGGTCGATCATGGACTGTGTGTCGGCATTTGGAAAGCACATCCCGGTGGGAAGCTCTGAAGGTACGTATCTGTCGAGATGGGGATCGTTCAATGCGTTTTCGAGGAAGTTTACCAAATCATCCACTTCGTCGGGAGTGAGAAGAAGTGGGGTGAACTCGGCTGCGAGCTGGCCTGCGGGAACCATGGGGTTTTCTGGTATGCCGGCATTTTTGTATTCCACCACCTCGCGAATGCTCTTGAAGGAGGAACCATGTCCGAGAAAGCCCGCTTCGCGCAAATTATAGAGCTGCGGCACTTTGAATTTGTACATGTCCTCCTGATTGCCTGTGAAACCTCCTCGTCCAAGATTCTCTTCATCGCTCTCACTTGCCATGATGGCCATGGGACTGGTATAGATATCATTCATCCCGTAAGCGTGAAACTCCATGCTGTTCAAGGCTGGCCCGGTGTGGCATGAAGAGCATTCGGCCTTGCCGAAAAAGAGCATTGCACCCCGCTTTTCTGAATCGCTCATTAAACTGCGTGAACCTGCAAGCCATTTCTGAAAAGGGGCTTGATTGGCGAGCAGCGTGCGCTCATAGGCGGCGATGGCGAGTCCCGAATGGATTCGAAGTTCTTCAATGCTTTGCGGCACGTCTCCGAAGGCATTCTGAAAGAGATCCATGTAGTCCGCATACTCCACGCAAAAATCGTGGTCGACCATTTGTCGATGTACCACCTGCCCTGCAATGGCTTGCGTTTCTACTCCGTGAAAGCCGAGATTGTTGAATTCCTTGGGCGTACCGGCAGTCCAGGCATGGGATGTTCCTTCATTCACATGGGTGGCACCAAACTGTCCATTCCAGAGCATATTGGTCTGGAAGGCCACATTCAATGCGCTTGGGGAGCGGATGGGCTGCACATCGAGGGAATCACTCCATATCGGGTTGTTAAAATACTCAGGGTGCACTGTGCGCCCTTCACCGGCGAGGCCAAAACCAAAGCCACCTTCACCGATACCTTGTGCTATTCCCGCTTGAAAACCCGCAGCTGCATGGTGACAACTGGCGCAGGAGAATTGCCCTTCTGAGGTAAACATTCTTGGGTTTTTACCAATTCCCGTTTCGTGAAATAGGAATTTTCCCAGCTCTACCTTGGAAGCACTCAGCGGGTTATTGGGATCTTGTGGTATGTCAGAGTAAGCATTGGAGGCCGGCAAGCGGAAGTAATGTGGGCCGGCGCCATCGGATGCAGCTTCAATCAATTCGAGCAATTCAGCATCGAGATTGGAGGTCGAAAAAGGAGGCTCGTCCTCAGTATCTTTTTTACAAGATGTGAGGGAGAGCATTGCCCCAAGCAATGCGAGGAGCGGGTAATAGTAGGTTCTCTTCTTCATAGCACAAAGATGTAGAGTAGGGAATGCAAAAATATGCAAAAAACAGGATGAGATGCAAATAATCTACAAAAAATAAGCCTTGGTCGAGGAAATGAATCGTTTCGTCTCCGCTTTTTTACTGATGATACAATGCCAGACTGTGTTTTTAATTCGTAAGCCCCCGACCAAGTACATCTTGCCCTTATCCCCTCTGGCTTTCACCTTTGCGTGAAAAAGCAATGACTTTACAAGAAGAGATGTTTGCCCTTGTAGCGGAGTGGAAATCCAGTGGTCTCACAAAGAAAACCTTTTTGGCTGACAAGCCCGTGGGGCTCCCGAAATTCAACTACTGGTGTGAAAAATACACCCGCCATAAGGCTGTTTCGTCACTTCCTTCAGTGGGTGAGTCAGGCCATTTTAGGGAACTGATCATTGAGGATAGGTTAGCCGAAGAAGCCAACAAGGTGCTGGAGCTTACCACGCGTTCAGGCTTGCGCATCACCGTCTTTGGCTGATGCTGGCGCTTGATCGTCCAGTGAAGGTATTTCTTTACGGCAAACCTTGTGATATGCGCAAGGGCTTCAACGGCCTTTTTGGCTTGGTAAAGCGCGACATGAACCTCAACCCGCTCTCGGGTCACCTGTATGTCTTCATCAACGGTGAGCGCAACCTGATCAAAGTGCTTTATTGGGACGGTGATGGGCTGGCTATGTTTTACAAGCGCCTTGAGCGAGGCACCTTCAAGCGGCCCACCGCCCGGCTGAGCGCTCCAAACAGCGAGCTCTTGACCGAAGAGTTGTACATGATTTTACGAGGAATCGACTTCGAAAAAACCAAGAAAAGAAGGCGGTATTTACCCCGTTAAATTGTTGATTACTATTGGCTGCAAGACCCTATGAATACAGGGTTTTCGTGCTACCTTCACGTCATGGAAGCGCAGCTTGAAAATCTGTCAAAAGACCAGTTAATTGCCTTACTCAAAGAGCAGCGTACCAAGGTGGATGAACTGGAAAAAAAAGACATCAGGCAAACTACCGTCATCTCCCACATGGAGCACATGATCAATAAGCTCCGCAGGCTTCACTTTGGTGCAAAGAGTGAGCGCTTCATAGCCGAAAACGTGGTCATTGCCAACCAGCTCAACCTACCCTTTGAAGAACTGGCCACCAAAGCGCAGCACGTTGATAGTGAAAAGACGGTCAAAGAAACCATCACCTATACCCGCAAGAAGAACGAGAATCACAAAGGACGCAACCAACTGCCCGAAGACCTGCCCACGCACGAAGTAGTGATAGAACCTGCAATGCCAGTGGAAGGCATGGTGAAAATAGGCGAAGAGCGCACCGAGATGCTTGAGTTGGCACCGGCCCGTTTTTTTAAGCTCGTATTGGTTCGGCCAAAATACGCTCTGCCAAATAATGAGGGCGTGATCATCGGGGAGATGCCATCACGCCCCATCGAAAAGTGCCTTGCAGGCAACACACTGCTCAGTTCCATCCTTGTCAACAAGTACGTAGACCACCTCCCGCTTTATCGCCAGCAGCAAATCTTCAAGCGCTCTAACATACACATCGCTCCATCGACCATAGATGGATGGGTTGCACGGCTGGCCGCCTTGCTGGAGCCCCTCTACGATGCCATGGCAGATGTGGTAAAGCTCGATGGCTACCTACAAGTTGATGAAACCCCCACCAGGGTGCTCGACAACACCAAAAAAGGCAAGTGCCACCTGGGATATTACTGGGTGTACCACTCCCCACCCAAGCGCATGGTAGTGTTCGACTACCAAAAGGGCCGGGGTAAGGACGGCCCGGAAAAAATGCTCTCAAACTTCCGAGGGTATCTGCAAACTGATGGCTACGCCGTTTACCAGACATATGCTCAAAACGAAGAGATCATCCACCTGGCATGCTGGGCTCACGCACGTCGATACTTTGAGCAAGCCAAGGATCAAGACCATGAGCGTTCCGCCTATGCGCTACAGCTTATACAAAAGCTCTACGTCGTAGAGCGAGAAGCAAAAGAGCTCACTGCTGAGCAGCGAAAAGCCCTGCGCCTGGAGAAAGCCCTACCCATTATCAACGATCTGGGAAAGTGGATCGCAGCAGAGCACAAGCATGTGCTGCCCAAAAGCCCCATCGGCAAAGCCTTCACCTATGCAGTTCACTTCTGGGATAGCCTTATGACTTACCTCTACAACGGCGTGCTACACATCGACAACAACCTCATCGAAAACACCATCCGCCCCAATGCCCTTGGCCGAAAGAACTACCTCTTCGCAGGTTCACACCAGGGGGCAAAGCGTTCAGCCATGTTCTACACCTTCACCGGAACTTGTAAGCTCCACGGTGTGGAACCCATGGCGTGGCTCACAGAAGTGCTCACCCGCATAGCCGATCACAAAGTCAGCAAGCTCTACGAGCTCTTCCCACAAAACCTAAAGCTGCCAGAGATCAGGCCTTACAACAATACTCCCGGATTATAGGGGTGTAGTTGGTCGGGGGCTTACTTTAATTCTGCCCAATTTGCGTGGCCTTTTTTGCCTTGTTTCTGAATTACTTCAATTTTAGGGGCCAGAGACCCCAATCTTGGATAAAGGTGTAATACGCCAGGGGAAAAGAAAAAATCCCCGCGCCCAAGGACGCGGGGATTTCCCCTAACACGTGATGAACACGGACAGTAGCCTAGCGAGCTACCATCATCTTTTGGAAGTAAATGCCACTTCCAGTCTCCATTTGCATCACATACATGCCCGCAGGCAAGTCGGATGTATTGATTTGAGTAAATTGTTGATTGATCTGAGTTGACTTCAGCATTTTGCCGCTAAGGTCAAAAACGCGCAATACGATCACTTGATCCAATGGCATATCAAAACTAAGATTGACAAAGTTTTGTGCAGGATTTGGTGCAATGCGCGCAGGATTTGCAGCTGAGGCAAAATCTTCCACACTCAGGAAAGAGGGGGGTAGAAGCACGCCGTTGAGCACGTGTACGATTCCATTATCTGCCATCAGGTTAGCTAGAATCACCATAGCGTCATTGATAGATACCTCCGTCCCAACGATGCTTACGACAAGATCCTCCTCTTGCAGGGTGGTGACTTCTTGTCCATCCATCAGGTCAGTAGAAGCTACTGCCATTCCCACTACGTGATAGAGCAGAACAGACTGCAATAAGCCTGTTGGATCATCCGTGAGCTCAGCGATGATATCAGCAGGCACCTCGTCAAAAGCTTGATCGGTTGGTGCGAAAACGGTCAGAGAGGCTTCCTCATCACTGAGGGCATCTGCGAGCATCGCCATATCAATTAGCGATGCAAGCACCGTGTGATCAGGGCTATTGGCTATGATATCATACACAGTCGTGGTAGGTTGTGTCGCATCACCCATGTCCACATCATCCCAGAAGTAAGTCTGAGCTCCTGTATCGGCACCGGGAGTACCAAAATTGAAGAAGATCGAGGCCTTGGTGTATTCGCTATCGAAATTGATTGGAGCCGTTCCATCAGCCTCATTGGCGAAGTCGAAGGTAAGTGTTTGCCATACTCCGGCTTCTGTCACCATGGCTTCTGTTTCTACCGATACCGTTGGGTCGTCCACTTTCTCAACCTTGAGCCTTACGGGAATGTCGGCCAGTGGCGACCATACGCGTACTGTCATGGTAGTGGCTTCGGGCCCAAAAGGGAGGGGCTCAGCAAATCCAATGTCTTCACCCACAGTGGTTCCAGCCCAAGGTTCAGCACCTTCTGTTTTGGTGGATTGCACCACTGTATTGCCAGGATCGGTTGGGTCTGTCACCAACTCTGACTCATTGCCACCAAAGTCTGCAAGGCCATAGTCGATATCATCCTCAAAAGTGATCGGAAGGGTGAGGCCCTCGCTGGGTTCAGTGCCATCGTCGCCCATGGCTACATCATCCCAGAAGTAGGTCTGAGCTCCTGTTTCGGCACCGGGAGTGCCAAAATTAAAGAAGATCGAGGCTTTGGTGTACACGCTGTTGAAGTTGATGGGAGCTGTACCTGGAAACTCATTTGCAAAGTCGAAGGTGAGGGTCTGCCATACTTCGGCTTCGCTTACCATGGCTTCAGTTTCTACGGAAACGGTCGGGTCTGTCAGGTTTTCCACCTTCAGCCTTACGGGAATGTCGGCCAATGGCGACCAAACGCGTACAGTCATGGT
>SLDS01000133.1 GCA_007125175.1 Flavobacteriales bacterium | reverse complement strand
GCATGCTCGCCTATGTGAAAAGCTATAAGGACAAGGAGAGCAGCTATACCATACAGTGGAAGAGCAGTGGACAGGACACCTTGCAGACTTCCTACTTCAGCGCCAAGAATGTACAGTCGGCTCTGGACAAGCTTTTTTACGACCGCGACCCGAATAGTATCACTGTTTTCAGTGTGATCATGAATCCCATTACCTGAGCTTCGAGGCTCACATACCCTCTACCCCCTTGGCACAAGACCGCTACCCCATCCACATCAGGTTCAATGACCTGGACTCTTACGGCATTGTGAACAACGCCGTGTACATCACCTATTTCGAAGAAGGCCGCAAGCTCTGGTTTCAGGATCGTGTGCGCCGCAAGTGGGACTGGCAGAGGCAGGGCATCCTCCTTGTTCACCATGAGGTGGACTACCTCCTGCCCCTCACCCTCACCGATGAGGCTGAGATAGCCCTCAGCATAGGCGAGATAGGCAGCAAGAGCTTCGAAGTGCTCTATACCCTCTACAAGCGCCATGGCGATAAATGGCTGGAATGCACCTGGGGCAAGTCGGTGCTGGTATGCTTCGACTACGAGAAGCAGAAGACAGTGGAAGTACCGGAGGAGTGGAGGCGCTTGTTTGAGGGGGAGTGAGGGGGTTGGTAGTCAGATAAAAGCCTATTTTCGTAATGCAACATGGCATTGGAAATAAGGCCTTACCGCGGACATATTTTTTTAGTCCCTCTCTTTCCATTTCTTAGGGTCGAGGGAGGTATGAAAAACTGCCCGAATAATAACTTCTGCTTTTACCTCATCAATGGTGAAGTGAATCATGAATGGAAATTTTCGCAGCGGGACACACCTTACATTGGCATAGCGATTGTCAAAATGTGGTGTATTTTCAAGAATTTGCAAGATTTCAATCAACTCCTTTTCAAAGCGCGCGCCTAGACCATGCTGTTGCCTGTCATAGTATTCAGTGGCATCTTCAATATCATAGACTGCCCTCCTATCTATGGATAGCTTAAAAGCTCCCATCAGCCCTCACCTTTATACTTCAAGCGCTTTTTCACCTCTTCCCAAGGTTCAATCTGCTCCACACCCGCAGTTCTGATACGTTCAAGAACTACTTCTTTGTGAGATTCCGGTATATCGTAATTACCAGACACTTCCAAACCCATTTGGCGGCAAAACTCAAGTACGAAATCCAGTTGATGTGCGGGTACCTTCAATGTGATCTCTTTCATGGGTCAAATGTTTTCGTTTAGGGTGTATCCCGTTTCAGCTCAATGTTTTGAGCTCGGCTACGTAAAGGTAAGGTATTTTGGAAACATGGAGGCGGAGGGTGAATCAAAATATTGTCATGGCAGCTAACTTGTGCTATTCGCCAGCTCCAAGCTCCCCTTCCACCTTTCCCATTCCGGCATAAGCTCGCTGAGCAGGCTATAAAAGGCCTTGTTGTGCTGTGGAACGACGAGGTGGCAGAGCTCGTGAATGACCACATATTGCATGCAGCGCTTGGGGGCTTTGATGAGTTCGGGGTTGAGGATGATTTTGCCTGAGGAAGCGCTTGACGGGCGTGGAGGAAGGCAGCTGCCCCAGCGGTGCTTCATGCGTCTTATTTCCAGCTCGGGGCGGCCGAGTCAAATACAATTTCAATCGAATGGAATGCTGTGCAGAAGCGGTCATCGTATATCAAGCCAGACCTAAGAGTAGGTTTTTCGTGGCTCCCTTTCAGTTTGCACAACACCACGAATATGAGTACTTTCCCCCACCCAATCACATACCATGCAAAACAACACCACCTGCATCAATTGCGGTGCCCAAACCCAGGGAAAATTCTGCCACGAATGCGGACAAAGCCTGCAAGTAAAGCGCATCACCCTGCGCAGCATGCTGGCTGAGCTCAAGGATAAAGTCTTTGGCCTGGACAGCCGCTTTGTGCGCACCTTGGCGCATGGCTTCACCAAGCCCGGCGTGGTGGCTCGGTGCTATATCGAGGGCAATAGAAAGCGCTATCTCGGGCCTTTGGCTTATTTCCTGCTTATGACCACCATTTACCTGCTTTACATCAACTACGCATCCATCGATTTTGAGGCCTATGCCGAGAGAACGGCAGAAGACTTGTACGGATATGAACAGAATCCGGCCCGCTTGGAGGCCCAAAAAGACCTGCTCAAAAAAAGCGCAAAAAGTACCCGCCTGCTCTATGCCCTGAATGCTTTGTTGGTAGCCCTTCCCCTTTGGCTGCTTTTCCGCAAAAAGATCAGCTTCCTGGAGTCTGTCATGGCATCGGTGTATTTGAGCGCTCAGTCGATCGTACTCGCCGTGATCAGCCTCGTGGTATTCACGATGGGCGCGGCCACTGCGAGTACTGTGATTTCTCTGCTCCCCTTCATTTTCGCTGGCTGGCTCGCGGCCACCATGTTCACTCAGAAAGCCTCGCTTCGCAATTTCTTTCTCGGCCTCTTGTCCTCTTTTCTCAGTCTTGTTCTGGCCGTATTCATATCCATGTTTCTGGCATTTTTCGCCGCACTCTTACTGGGCGATGCCTTCTTTGAGCTGCTGGGCATTGAGGGGGTCATACAGGATCAAAGCGATTGATCATCCAGGCTTTGGGGCCACAAAAATCGACTTGTCCGGAAGATGTTTGGCTTTAGCTAGCCGGCACCCTATGCAAAGCTGTAGTACCGATAGCCGCATTTCGTGTTGATCTCGCCTACTCGAGTTTTGCCTCGCCCACGCCTCAATACTTCCACACATATTTCCTATCTTGACAATCCAAATCAAAAAAATAGGTACCTATGTCTAGCCCAAACACCTCTGCCAAAACATTTGGAATCTGCACCTTGGTATTTATTGTACTTGCTTGCAGCAAAGAGGATGACTTAGGACCCTCATCGAGGGCCTTGGTCGATGAAGGAAGTAAGTCAGCCGCTATCAGCACCCTTGTGAGCACATCATCAGCCCAATACTTTGAAAATCTATTCAATACCACCGGAGGTGGCTGGACAGGAGGCGACGGGGTATACAGCTACCCACTCCCCGATGGAAGAATTCTCTGGACTTATGGTGACAGTTTTTTAGGGACTGTAAATGCCGATATGACCCGCACCGGGCCACTCATCAATAATTGCTTTGTGATTCAGGATGGTGACAACCTTAGCACATTGCATGGAGGCAGCCTGGAGCAACCTGAAGCTTACGTTGTACCATGGGACAATGACGATGATTGGTACTGGCCCGGACATGGTCAAGTGATAGGAAGCAAACTCTACATGTACATGTTGCGCATTCGAAGCACAGGTGCCGGTGGTGTATGGGGCTTCGAGCATATTGGCACCGACATGGCTGTTTTCTCTCTTCCCGATTTGGCACTAATTGATCAATATGAAGTGGTGCGCAGCAAGCAATACCTTATGGGCGTAAGCACATATCGGGAGGATAACTTGATCTACATATACGGCACTAGATCCACACTGGGCAAACGGGCTCTCGCTGCTCGTATATCAGTGCATAATCCGGAAGTTATCGAATACTGGACAGGAACAGAATGGAGCACTCAATTCGCTCCTGATGCGCATATGAAGCATATGAACGGTGAGGATTTGATCGTCTCCAATCAGTTTACCGTGTTTAAGTACAAAGGCAAGTACCGCCTCCTTACCCAAGAAGATTTCTTGGGGTCGGGCATATACCTTTACACCAGCGACAGCCCTACCGGCCCCTGGGCTGCCCCACAGTTGGTGTACGACACTCCTGAATCAGGAGGCAATATATTCACGTACAACGCATTTTTACATGAGCATATCAACCATTCTCAAAAAGGTTACCTCGTCACTTACAGTGTCAACAGCCAAAACTTCGGCGATCTTTTTGCCGATGCAAGTATCTATCGTCCGCGTTACTTCTGGCTCAAAGAGAGCGATAACTAAGCATGGCGGGTGGCTTTTCGCCAGATGCCCTAAGCGAATTGTACTTTCCGCAAAGAGCCCATTTAGTGTATGTATACTCTAACAGAGCTCTAATTGTATTTTCGCTCACTGTAAGTTAGTAGCACAATGATTTGAATTGTTTTATGATTAAAGATATTTATCGTAATATTGCAATGTAATAATAGAAAACCAACATGGGACTCACCCGCGCCGAACTCTTTACCCCCGCCCAAAACGAGCTGGCCGCACTGGCCAAAGTACTGGGCCACCCTGCCCGCATTGCCATCCTTGAGCACCTGCTCAAAACCCGCACCTGCATCAATGGCGACCTTGTGGAAGAACTTGGCCTCGCCCAGGCCACCATCAGCCAGCACCTGCGGGAACTCAAAAATGCCGAACTTATTCAAGGTACCATCGAAGGGGTATCGGTATGCTACTGCATCAATCCCGAGCGCTGGGAGTATATAGCCACACTCCTCAACGGCTTTTTCGGGCGCTTGAAGCCATTCGGACTCAATTGCTGCTGAGTTCAATAACTGTAAACGCACTGTTTTCAACTAAAATAAACCCGGAAAAACACCAAAGACATGAACGCCGAAGAACAAAAAGCCCTCGTACGCGAAAAATACGCCGAGATCGCCCAAAACGAAAAAGCCCTCAATGCCGCCTCCTGCTGCGGGGCCACCCGTGCCTCAGGTGAGGTGTACAACATCATGAGCGAGAGCTACGACAGCCTCGAAGGCTACAATCCCGAAGCCGACCTCGGGTTGGGCTGCGGCCTGCCTACCGCCTTTGCACAAATCGCTGAAGGCGATACCGTGATAGACCTCGGCTCCGGTGCCGGCAATGACTGCGTCGTGGCCCGTCACGAGTGCGGCCCCACGGGCAAGGTGATTGGCATCGACTTCACGGAAGTGATGATCGATAAAGCCCGCATCAATGCCGACAAGCTGGGCTACAACAACGTAGAGTTCCGACAAGGCGACATCGAGCACATGCCCGTAGCCGACAACACCGCCGATGTGGTTGTGAGCAACTGCGTGCTCAACCTTGTGCCCGACAAGCCCGCCGTGATGCGGGAGGTATTCCGCGTGCTCAAGCCCGGGGGCCACTTCAGCATCAGCG
>SLDS01000001.1 GCA_007125175.1 Flavobacteriales bacterium | reverse complement strand
TGCCCCAGGATCATCTGCTCAACGGATTTGCAGAAATGCTCAAGCATGCCCTCATTTGCGATGCGGACTATTGGGCCAGTCTCCTGGAAATCAATCCGCGCCATGCCGATGAATTGGATGCGTCCATCTTGCGCAGCATAGAGCTCAAAAGCGAAATAGTGCACAGCGACCCCTTTGAGCAGGGCCGACGCAAATTGCTCAACTTTGGACATACGGTCGGTCACGCCCTAGAGTCTTTCTCTTTGGAAGGCGACTCCAAGAGCCTGGCCCACGGAGAGGCCATAGCCATCGGAATGCTTTGCGAGGCTTACATTTCACGAAAAGTGAGTGGACTGCCCGCCACTGATCTCGAGGAAATCAGCAGCACCATTCGCGGGCACTTTCCGGCTTATGAGATCGAGGAAATGCATTTTCACCGGATAATGGAATTGATGAGTCACGATAAGAAGAATGCGGATGGGGGCTTTCGGTTCAGCCTGCTGCACAGCATCGGCGACGCCAGCTACGATGTGCCGGTGCAAGCCAAGTTGGTGCTGGAATCAATCAATTACTACCGCCGATGGAAGGGGCAGTGAAACAGCCGGTGATCCTGCGCTCCAAATCGCTCAGAGATTCGGTGAGCATAGAGCTGCCTTACTCCAAGAGCATGGCAAACCGCATCTTGCTGATGGAGGCCTTGAGCCTAGGCAAGGTTACTTCGCCCGATCGCTGCGAGGCAGAGGATTGCCTTTGGCTCTCCAAAGCACTGCGCAAGCGCAGCGGGGAGTTGTGGATGGGCGAGGGGGCAGCACCCATGCGCTTCGCCCTCGCTTGGGCAGCATTGAGTCCCGGCAAGCGTGTAATCACGGGCAGCGAGCGTCTGTGCCAGAGGCCCATGGCTCCACTTGTCGAAGCCCTGAGGCAAGTCGGTGCCGAGATCCATTGCCCCGGCGTGGAGGGCTATGCCCCCTTTGAAGTTGCAGGCCGCGAATTGCAAAGCCGGGTGCTCGAAATCGATGCCAGCCGCAGCAGTCAATACTGCTCGGCCTTGATGCTTATCGCGCCTTACATAGCCGGCGGATTGGAGATTCACTTGAAGGGGCGCGTCGCCTCTCAGGCCTATTTGGAATTGACCGCTCGCCTTATGCGCATGGCGGGGGCAGGAGTCACTGCCAACTTCGACTCGGGCAGGATACAAGTGGCCGAAGGGGGCTATATGCCCATTGAGATCGCTCTGGAGAGGGATTGGTCGGGAGCGGCATTTTTCTACACTTTGGCAGCGCTCTCCCCGGGCATGCGTATTCAGCTGCCCGGCTTGAGCCCCAAGAGCCTTCAGGGCGATGCCGTATGCGCCTCCCTCTACCGGGCCCTTGGCGTTCAAAGCCATTTTGAGCGGGGAAGCACCTTCATCGAAGGCGATGGCGCTACCGGGCATAAGGTGGAAGAGGATTTTTCCAATTGTCCCGATCTTGCTCTGCCATTTGCTACAGCCTGTGCAGGTCTCAAAATTCCCGCGCACCTCAGCGGTCTGCACACCCTGCCCTTCAAGGAGAGCAACCGCATTGACGATCTCGTAACTGAGCTCGAATCCTGTGGAGTGAGCTGCTCACACGATGAAGCACATATTGGCCTTGACTCCTTCAAAGAGGTGGAGGGCTATCCGCTTATTCGCACTTACAAAGACCACCGCATGGCCATGGCTTTTGC
This sequence comes from Flavobacteriales bacterium, assembly GCA_007125175.1. Taxonomy (GTDB): domain Bacteria; phylum Bacteroidota; class Bacteroidia; order Flavobacteriales_D; family Cryomorphaceae; genus T3Sed10-241. Next base: position 15,341 of record SLDS01000001.1, on the reverse strand, counting down.
TCCCATGGCGCGGGTTTTTGGTCAGATTGGGATCGATGATGCTGCTGTAGTCGCCAAGAGCTTTCCCCATTTTTGGAAAGAGATGGAAAAGGTATTTGAACTTTGGTATCCGGCTTAATGTTGGTTTTTTATTTGCCTTGAGCAATATCCCCTAATGGTTTCTGTCCATCGAGTCAAGTGTTTGGATCATCCTGTGCTTTCGGGACGGATCAGGCACTAGCTGTCAGAAACTGCCAGGGCTTCATCTTCAATCAAAGCGGTGATCAGCTCCGACTTGCCAATGCCGCAGGCCTCTGCTTGCTGGGGTACGATGCTCTTTTCGGTCATTCCGGGTACAGTATTGATCTCGATGGGTCTGAAATTCCCCGCATCGTATTTGTAGTCGATGCGCACGATGCCGCGGCAATCGAAGGCGCGCGCAATCTCCACCGAGAGATTCTGGCAGCGCAGGTAGTCGTTTTTGTCGAGCTGTGCCGGTGTGATCTCTTCGGTTTGATCATAGTCGTACTTGGCCGCATAATCGAAGAATTCCTTTCGGGTTGAGATTTCCGTGATGGCCAGTGCCTGGTAATGCCCTCCTGTGCACACCACTCCGCAGGTGAGTTCGCGCCCGCTGAGGTATTCCTCCACAAGGGCGGAACCCCCTTTGCTGAAAGCGAGATCCAAAGCCGCCTGCAATTCGTCCGGCGCCTTTACCTTGGAGACCCCAAGGCTTGAGCCACCTTCATTCGGCTTTACGAAGAGCGGGTATCCCAGCTCCTCGCCGATGCCATCGAGGTCGACCATACTGCCCGGATTCAGCTTTATTCCCCTCGCCGCATCAAAGCCCATTTGTCGCATGATGCGGGTGGTGTAGAGCTTATTGAAGGTGAGGGCTGTATTGAGCACAGACCCTGTGGTATAGGGCATGCCAATCATATCGAAATAGCCCTGCAGCGTGCCATCTTCGCCCGGCGAGCCGTGTATCATAATCAGACAGCGATCTGGCCTATGGCGAAGTCCGCCGAGCTCGTAGCTGAAGTCATGGCGATCGATTTCCAGGCTTTGGCCATTCAGATGAGCGAGCCAGGCTTCTGCATCGATGGAAACCGGAATCGGCTCGTAGCGGGCACGATCCATGTGCTTGAGCACCATTGCGGCACTCAGGCGAGATATCTCAGCTTCGCCAGAGTAACCTCCATATACCACTGCTATGCGTTTGGGCTTCATGATTGCTTCAGTCTTCCTGGTCTTTTTATCCTGATTATCCTGATTATCCTGATTATCCTGACTCCTTCGTCGTCGGCAAAAGTACGTTCTGCGCAGCACGTATCGCTGGATTCATGGCACTCTTATGAACAGGATCGGAGTGAAAAACAATTTCCTTCATACTACGCAGCTTCGGTATGCGTTTAGGTTTCAGCGAGAGTGAGAAAGGTATCAAGGGCTCCTGCCGGAATGCTATCTTTGCACCTCGAAAGCTTCGGCTTATATCACACAAGCACCATCATTATGCATGTACTCTTCAGTCGCCGCTTGTGGCTCAATTTAGCCCTGATTGGCCTCCTCATTGTGGGCTTGGTATTTGGTACGCTGCTATGGCTCAAGATTTACACCCTGCATGGTAAGACGCATGAGGTGCCCGAACTCGTGGGCTATCCACTGAGCAAGCTAGATGAGGTGCTTGCAGATAAGAGCTTCACCTATGCCATCACCGATAGTGTGTACAGTGATGAGCTGCCCCGTGGCAGTGTGCTCCAGCAAAATCCGAGGGCAGGGCAACAGGTAAAAGAAGGCCGCATCATCTACCTCACAGCCACCAGCACCATGCCCGAGATGGCGGTAATGCCCGACCTGATGGGTAAGTCACGCCGTATGGCGATTCCGGTATTGGAGATATCGGGATTGCAGCTGGAATCCCTGAGCTACCGTCCCGATGATTCTTGCACGGATTGCGTAATCGACCAGCTACACAGAGGCAAGAGCATAGAGCCTGGCGCGCAAATACGCAAAGGTGAAAGAATCACCCTGGTGCTGGGGCAGAGGAGTGCGGTGAAGACCAAGGTGCCGCGGCTGCTGGGCCTGAGCTATGCAGATGCCTATGCCCTGCTCAATGCATACTCGCTCAATATGGGAGAGATACTCTCTTGTGAAAACTGCCCCACCGCCGACGACACAGTAGGTGCCTATGTGATCAATCAAAGTCCCGTCGCCCACGAAGATGCCAGTCTGGGATCCTTTGTAGATCTATATCTGAGTACAGACAGCCTGAAAGCGGAAGAATTTATCATCACCGCACCCAATATCGATACATTGAAATATCAACACTCGGAAGATAGCGAATATGACCCACTCGATTTTGAAGAAGAATAAGCAGTTGTCGAGCTACTTGCTGGTCTTGGTCTTGCTGCATTTTGCCGCAGGCGACATCTTGGCACAGGAGCGGATACACCGTGTGAGCATCAATACCTGGCTGGCCACCCACCCCAATCAAAAAATGCTCAAGAGCCGCATTAGTGAGCAAGAAGCCAAATCCGGAGGGATGGTGCAGCTTCCCTTTATCGACGACTTCAGCACGGATCGCTTTCCGGGCAATGCACAGGGCCGTGTAGCACTGTGGACCTCCCGCCAGGCCACCCTCAACTCCAATATGGCGCGCAACCCGCCCACCATCGGTGTGGTAACCCTCGACGGGGCCAATGAGGTGGGCTATCCCTATTCATGGTCGGTTGGTAGCGGCAGCGCCGATACCCTTAGCTCTGTGCTCATCGATTTGAGTGGCAACACATTCGAGGATCAAATCGGCATTAGCTTCTACTGGCAAGCCCAAGGCAATGCACCCTTCCCACCCAATGCGGTGACCGGCGACAGCCTGCGCCTGGAGTTTTACGCCCCTGATCTCGATCAGTGGTTTTGGGCATGGAGCACCATGAATGTGAGCAATCCCAATGCATTCACCTTCGAGTATATTCCCATCGTTCACGAGCGCTACCTCAAGGAGGGATTCCGTTTTCGCTTCCGCAATTTTGCCAGCTTGCAAGGAGCCTACGATCCTTGGAATATCGACTATGTGGTGGTAGACCGCAATGGCATCAATTCAGAGCCTCAAGTGGATGATGTGGCCTTTTCGGGCTATACCTTCTCGCTGATGGATGGGTACACGAGCATACCCAATGCGCACTTTGCCTCACTCAGCGACCCCCTGAGCTTTATGAAAGAGGGCATAGAAGTGCAACTCCGAAACCTGAGTGGAACCAACCGGACCCTCGTAGGCAATGAATTGCGCATTTTGCACGAGGGTGATGAGATCGCTTCCTTCCCCAATGCCAACAGTCCGGCCATACAGGCGGGCAATACCCTCGACTATTTCCATAGTGTGGGGCAATCGCCCAATGGATTCGTTTTCGATACTCAAATATTGCAGGATGGCTGGGCCGACTTTACCGTGGAGTTTGTGCATGGAGTAGCCGATATCAGTGCCACAGCGAGCAATGATACCCTGCGCTTTACCCAGCGTTTTGAGACCTACTACGCCTACGACGATGGCAGCGCCGAGTGGGCCTACGACAATGCCACCAATGGAGCAGAGGTTGCCATGCGCTACAACCTTTACACCTCGGACTCACTCTTCGCCCTGCAGATATACACCATGCCCATGGCCCAAAACTGGGAGAACACCTCTTTCACCGTCCTCTTGTGGGAAGATACCGGCAATGGGCCCGGTATTGAATTGGCCAGCGCCCAGAAGGTGGTTACCTACGGTCAGGAGAGCTACCAGCAATCCATCGTATACAGTTTTGATGAACCTATTGCCCTCTCCGCGGGCTCTTACTTCGTAGGCTACCGGCAGTCCATTCAGAGTGAAGGTATCAAGATAGGCATTGACAGAAATTCCAATGGCAATGCCGGCAATCTCTTCTTCCGCAGTCAAGCCACGGGATGGGCGCCCTCTCAGATACAAGGCAGTGTGATGATCCGTCCTATGTTCACTACGGATACCTGGGAGGGTATCGTAGCTAGTTCCGAAAATACATCCAGGCCGGAGCGTGTGCCTGTTTATCCCAATCCTGCGCGCGATCACTTTCGCGCCGATTTGCCGCAAGGCGAGAGCTACCTACTCGAAATGTACAGCGCAGCGGGACAAATGGTGGAATCACGCCGCATTGCAGGTGGCGAGCGAGTGAATGTGAGCCATGTGCCCGAAGGCTTTTACCTGCTGCGCTTCAGCGATGCTCAGGGGGGCACTTCCGTGCAAAAACTGGTGATAAAGCGATAGATGGAAGGCAGCGAAGAAGCCGAGGAAGAGCTCTATGAGCACTATCGCCTGCAAGCCGACCCCGGGCAAGAAGCTTTGAGGATCGATAAGTTTTTGATGGATCGCATTCCCAATACCTCCCGCACCAAATTGCAGGTGGCTGCGGGCAATGGCAATATCCGTGTGAATGGACAAAAGGTGAAGTCCAATTACAAGGTGAAGCCGGGCGATGATATCTCCATTGTACTGCCTTACCCGCAGCGCGAAATCGAACTTATCCCGGAAGACATAGCCCTGGAAATACTCTATGAAGACGGGCATATGGTGGTGCTCAACAAGCCGTCCAATATGGTTGTACATCCGGGCTACGGCAATTATACCGGCACCTTGGTCAATGCCCTTATCCATCACTTTGGTCAACTGCCTGAAGCTCCCGGAGGCATTCCCCACCGCCCGGGATTGGTGCACCGCCTGGATAAGAATACCACAGGAGTGATGGTTATCGCCAAGACAGAGCAGGCCCATAGCCACCTCAGCCTTCAGTTTTACGAGCGCAGCATCGACCGGCGATATGCCGCCATAGCCTGGGGCGATATCGAGAGCGATGGCACCGTGACAGGTCACATCGGCCGTTCTTTGAAAAACCGCAAGGTGATGTCGGTATTTCCGGAAGGGGAGCATGGCAAGCACGCCATCACCCACTACCGGGTGCTGGAGCGACTGGGTTACGTGAGCTTGATCGAGTGCAAGCTGGAGACGGGACGCACCCATCAGATTCGCGCGCACATGAAGCACATAGGGCATCCCCTCTTCAATGACCCGGAGTACGGGGGCAATGCCATCCTCAAGGGCACCTCCTTCTCCAAGTACAGGCAGTTTGTGTTGAATAATTTCGAATTGCTGCCCCGGCAGGCGCTACACGCGCGTAGCCTGGAGCTTACCCACCCACACAGCGGTGAGCGCATGCATTTTGAGAGTCCGCTTCCCGAAGATATGGAAGCCGTATTGGAGCGCTGGCGCGCTTACATCTCCTCGAGAAGTGATTGATTGTAGAGCTACTCAGCCTTCCGGCAAAATCAAATTGCGAAGGGCCTGCTGATGCATCAGCAGGCCCTTCGCGGAGCATTTTCGCAGCAGCCAAAATCGAGAGTGTGATTCGGCCTGGAGCAAATGATGTTTACCTCGCTAGCATAAACTTCTCTGTCAGCACCTCGCTATCGGTGGTGAGCCGGTAGAGGTATACGCCATTGGGCAGGTGGCTGGCGTCGTATGTTACTCGGTACTCTAACTCTGGCTCGGCCATAGATCTGTAGAGGGTCGAAATCAATCTACCAGACAAGTCGTATAGTTCCAAAAGAGCGGTTGATTCTTCGGTAACAACAAACTCTACATTAGAAATTCCAGAGCTCGGGTTGGGATGAACAGACAATTGCCCCGGGCAATTCGCAACCGTAACAGTTATCCGATTGGATATAGAAACGCAACCTTCAATATTTGGAGGGACGAGTTCATTCAGATTCACCTCATTTGCATAAGCAACGTGAAGCACTCTGTATTGGCCGACCGGAAAATTATTCCAGTTGAAGTTGCTATTTGAAGAAATAGCGAAAACTTCTGTTAAATTCATATTGAGCACCACCCATCGTTTATTGGGCCCAATACTGGAAGAAACCGAAAAAGGAATAATATTTGGCGGCCCACCGGCTTTGCAGATGCTTGTGGGGCCATTGGCTGAAATGCTTCCACCATCAGCACTGTAAGAGTTAACGACGATGAGATTGGATATGCTATAACAACCTGTGAACTGACTGACATTATTTACTCCAGAAAGAGAGAATCCTTCACCGAAACTCAAGTGCCCCATTCTATAGGTGCCGGGGGGATACAAATTCATGTCGAATATTCCGGTATTATTGACTGCTACGATGTCATTTGTTTGTGTTACAATACCGAAACGACTTGATCCCACATTCCCACTCACGCTGAGTTGAATAATGCCAGGCTCTCCAAAGCCAACACAGGGGTTGAGGTTGCCTATTGCGCTTACTGTTCCACCAACCACATTGCAGGAAGGTTCACACTCAAAATTTATAAAGAGCGAAGAACTTGTGTCTGTACCACATTGATTGGCAACTGCCAGCAATACGATTGCACTGCTGCCGCCAACCTCGCTGAAATCAATGGCAACGTTATTGGTGTTATTGCCACTGATAATTTGACTTCCCTCAGGGAGAAGCCAATTGTAGATCGTGGCATTCTCAATGGGTGAAATGAACAGTGTGGCGTCATCAGTCTCATTGCAGATGGTTGGAGGGCCTGATATCAAAGAAGTAATGACTGGTGGATTTAGGATATTTAGCTCAACGCCTGTCGGTGCGCTAAAACAACCCGGATCACTTTCTGCACGTACCGTGTAAACACCTTCGTCAGCCACCGCTGCAGATGACACTTCTACAGTCGTTCCGCTTATCGTGCTGCTATCGGGAAGTACCCATGTGAGCGTGAATCCCTGATCAAGCGCTGTTATGGTGACATCATCACCCGCGCATGTCTCAATGAGAGTATTGCTTACCTGAGGCGCATCAGGTGGGCTACAGGTGTTGAATACCTTACTTCGTGTGATGCTCCACTCCCCATCTGTATTTCTGGCGCGCACGGAAAGTACATGTTCACCTGGAGCGAGTCCTGCAGCCGATAGCTCGTATTCACCACCGGTAAGGGTAGCTTCGGGTACTGACAATGGCACTCCCTCTTCAATACCGGGGTCCTCATCGAAGAAGTACTCCAAAGCTGTAATGGGAGGACCTGGAGTATCGGGCGGACTTGGATCGGGGTCACCAAGATATACTTGCAGCGTTCGGGTAATGCCCCATCCACGGAATTGATCCCTGGCCCTTATATTGAGTAAGTAGTACCCCGGCGTGAAGCCATCTGTAGGTATATTGCCAAATGCCTGTGCAGTGGTTGACTGACTCACAGGTAGCTGTGTGGCCAAGCCCACCCCGGGGTCAACTTGCCCCCAGAAGTACTCTAGCTCCGACACGCCAGCGTCAAATGGAATTTCTGCTATCTCTACAGCCACCGTTTCAGGACAGAAAGGGTCGGAAACATCTACGGTGTATAGACCCGATGTCTTTTCGACGATGATGGGTTCAGTTTCACCGCTGCTCCAGGCATAGTCATACAGAAAGGTGCTCCCACCACTTACCAGCACGCCGGCGCTGCCGTTGGGCAAGCCTGCGCTTGATGGATTCGAAACAACGTCGATAGCAAGGGTAGGCCTCACCGTGACGTTTACTGTATTCGATACTACGGACAATCCTTCAGGACTCGTAAAGGCTACGCTGTAAGCACCACTTTCGTTTGTGGTGAATGACTGGTTTACGGAGCCATCCGGCCATACATAATTGCTGCCTACCGGAGCGGTAAGGGTGATGCTGCCCCCCTCACAGAACTCTTCTGGGCCATTTACGCTGAGTAGACTATTGGGCTGTGCGCCAAAATTGAGCTCTTGCGTGGCTGAGGATATGCAACCATCGCCATTGTCAACTGTCAGGGATACAAAGTAGGTTCCCGCTGAAGGGACCGGAAGCTGGGCGCTTTGGCCGGAAGCATTTGGCACCCCATCCGCGTTGAAATCCCATGAATAGCTGGCCCCTGGCAATACGTTGCTTGAGGTACTCACCAGTGAGCTGTTTTGTCCTGGATTCGCCGCTGATGCTGTGAAGGAAACCACGGGTACAGGGCAGCTTACTGGTACCACTTCGAATTCTGAAGTTTTTGCAACAGACCAATGCCTTCCTACATCCTGTACCCTTAGCGTTACCCGGTAGGTGCCGGCTGTAAAGCCTGTGAGATCGATGGCATACGCGAAGCTCACATCCTCCCCAACAGGTACACTTACGGGTATGCCATTTCCCAGACCGGGATCGTCCGGGCCGATGAAATACTCTGCTCTGATGATGGGAAAGCGCAGGTCAGCAAGGTTGTCATGTGGTACAATTTCGATAAAAAACTTCGCGTTTCTGGTAATACTCCAGGTACCATCGGCGGCTTTTGTCCTGATGTTGAATTCGTGTGGCCCGGCCTCCAATCCTTCGGTAATATCAGCAATGATATCTGATACGGAGAGTTCTGTATCAGGTGCGAATGATACGATGGGCGTGCCCTGACCCGGACCCGGGTCATCCTGGTCAAGGAAGTACTCTGCGAATACAATTGGGGAAGGCAGGCTGTCCACCACCTCAGGTGAGGGGTCTGCAATCATTACGGGAATGGTGCGTGTAATGCCCCAGCTTCCGTTGGCCAATTTTGCCCTGAGCGAAAGCAGGTTATATCCCGGTTCAAGGCTGTCCGTAACGATATTGCTGAAGGCATTGCTCGTGCTGCTTTGGGGTAGGAGGATGGGAACGGCCATTCCGGTGCCGGGGTCATTCAGGCCCCAAAAGTATTCCGCGGCCAATACGTCCTCATCGCCACTGGCAACAACGTTGCCAATTATAATGGACACTTCTTCTGGGCACACCCCATCATCAACGCTTGCAGTGTACGTACCGGGAAGCAGATTTGCAGCAAGGGGAAGCTCATTGCCATTGCTCCACTCATAGCTGTATATGAAGGAGCTGCCCCCACTTACGAGGAGCCCGGCACTTCCATTGGGTGCACCGTTGGTGGCATCATTTACGGTAAGTTCAATCTGCATGCGGGGATATACAATCACCTCCACCGAACCGGATATGCGGGCTGTACCATTGATGTCGGTGTAAGCACATTGGTACACGCCCGACTCTGAAACCACGATAGATGGGGTTTCTTCATAAGTATTCCACAGGTAATTACTGCCTGCGGAAGCCGTGAGTGTCACACTGCCTCCATCGCAAAACTCCGTTGGCCCGGAAGCAAGCAGCAGGTTTGATGGCACGGGCCCTACTTCTACCTGTTTTATCACCGTCACATTGCAGGGGGCGCCGTTGTTAATGGTCAGCGCTACGTCATAAACCCCCGGAGCAGGGAAGGTGTGGGTAGCATTGATGCTGGTGTAATCCACCGTTCCGTTGGCATTGATGTCCCATGCCACTGTGGTTCCCTGCGTAGGGTTAGAGGAGGCATTGATCAATTGGAGAGGCACACCTGCCGTGGCAGTACCGAAGTTGAAATTCACATTAGGTACAGGGCATTCCACTTCTATGATCTCAAAAAGGAAGCTTTTGGTGATGCTCCATTGCCGTCCTACATCTTTGGTACGTACGCTGAGCAAATATTCTCCTGCCTCCATGCCACTCACATCAATGGTTCTTGCCAAGTCCAACTGCACAAGGTGTGGTACAGGAATTGGAATGGCATTGCCCACACCGGGGTCTGTGCTGCCTATAAAGTATTCCGCTTGCGCAAAATTGCTCAATGCCTCGGGCAGGGTAGGAGGTAAGATGACCTCCACATTGAAGATTTCGGATCTTGTTATTCCCCAGCTTCCGTCTTCATCTTTGAAGCGCACATGGATGCGGTGCTGCCCGGTGGAAAGCCCTTGAACAGATGCTGAAAAATCTGTATCTATATCGAAGCCTGCTGCAAATGAGGCAATGGGATTCGCGTTTCCAGGCCCCGGATCCTCATCATCAAAGAAATACTCCGCTGCTATAAGCGGTTCGGTGATGGGGCTGAAAGGATCTTCTGTGGGGGTGTTGATGCTTATTTGCCTGCTCCGCGTGGTACTCCAGGAACCATCGCTGTTTCTCACCCTTACCGATAAGCGGTGTATGCCGACATCGAGGCCTTCTAGCGAAATGGCCGCAAAGGTTCCGGTGCTATCACCTGGTGTGAACGGCAAAGGAAGGCCATTTCCGGGGCCCGGATCTTCTCCGAAGAAGTACTCGGCATCCTGCACCCCAATGGGCGGTGTCAGTTGCAAGTCCTCTATCTGGAATTCATACGACACAGGGCATCGTCCATCCGAAAGCAAAACGCTGTAATCACCCGCTGCAAGTCCTGATATAGAAGGCAGTGAGGATCCGGTACTCCAGTCATAGCTGTATTGGAAGCTGCTGATGCCTTGTATGGTGGCACCTGCGCTGCCATTGCTCTGTCCGTTAGAAGCGTCAAAAGTGGTGAGGGTGGTGATGGGCGTCGGAAACACCGTAATATCCGCCGCTTCGGTGGAGAAAAAGCCTGCATCGGTTTCGATGAGGCAAGCGTACAGTCCGGATTCCGTGACGGTGATGGTTTGCGAAGTTTCGCCTGTATTCCAGTAAAAGCTCAAGCCATTGGGGGCAACCAATACGGCCTCATCGCCCGAACAAAATTCCGTTTCGCCTACCACTTGCAATTCCAAATTGGGCAGGGGGCCTACGAGCACATTTTCGATATAAGTACTTGCATATACTTCGTTGTAGAGTTCAAGAACTTCGACAGGGTTGAGTGCCCGATCGAAGATCAGGAGGTCATCGAAAGTGCCGTTGGAGTTTGGATCCGCACCTGGCACACCTATTTCCAGCGCATCAAGGCTGAATGGGGTGAATCCTGTAACAGCGGTAGAGGCCACCAAATTTCCATTGAGGTAGCTTCGGCTCAGATCGTTTTCATATACCACTGCAAAATGCTGCCATTGGGCATTGTAAATGGGGGTGCCCGGCTGGGCAGCGGCGACGCTTACACCTCCAAGGGTGTGCGAGAGCGGATTGCTAAAAGCTTCAAAGATCACTTGGTTGCTTTCACCAATCTTCAGGCCATTGGCACCACTGCTGCCTCTGAACCAAAAGCTCACGCTAAAATTGTTCAAGGTACTTCCATCCCCTTCGCCGGTGAGCAAGGCCGGCCCGGTAGCAAATGCACCAAGCATGTCGCCCTGCCGTCCTGTTACAGGCATTGCCCCGGCAGGATTGTTGAGTTCAGCAAAAGCTCCCGCCTCATCTGCGAGGCTGCCGTTGGTAAAGTAGAACCTTGAAATGGCTGTTTGCGCAAGGGCCGAAGGAGGGTTTACCACCGTTTGCCGCACAGGATAGATGCCCACTTCAGTGAAAGCGTGGAAGATCTGATCACCTGTGTAGTCGGTCACATCATCCTGGTCAATGTCCCATTGTATCAAGGCACCGTTGAGTACATTCAGGCTTTCATCTGTAAAAGTAGCGGGTAAGCCCACCTCAGCGGGCGCAGGCGAATAGCTGAAGGCTGCTGTAGGGGTATTCAAGCCCGGTTCACCCGCTACGGTGATTTCTACCCATTTGGCAACACCCCAGGTACCCCGCAGGTCTCGTACGCGCAGGCCGAGCAGCTGTGTGCCTGTCTGTGCCGGGGCTTGGGGTGCAAAATTGATGTCGGCCGCGTTTCCTGCCGGGATGTAAAATGCTTCTCCATTGCCCGGCCCCGGGTCTTCATTCCAAAAGTACTCTGCTGTTGCAAGGGGCATGGAAAGCACCTTTTCGGGAAATGTTGGCTCAAAACCAGTAATGAAGAAGTTGACACCTGCTACAGGCCCCCAGCGGCCTTCGTCAGACTGAAAGCGGAAATACAAGCGATGGTAGCCCGTTTGGAGCGATCCTACAGGTGCTTCAACTTCCAGCTGCGGTTCCGCCTGTGCGGCGAAAGTAACAGGTGTGGCTTGCCCTACACCGGGATCCTCGTTAAAGAAGTACTCCCCTTTTACAAGGCTCTGGGCCGGGAGCAGGCAAGGCCATACGGCCGCGCATGCAAGCAGGCACCACAGCGCAAAGTGGAGGTACTTTGTGCGATGGCCTTTCATGGCAGTGAAAGGATTAATCGCGGGCTACTGCCTGCACATTGATTTGCAAGGTGCCCCCTACCGGTACGGATGACACTGGTATATTGAGCTCCGTTACACCGGGTATTTTAGGGAAACGGGGTATATTGCTCACCGGGGCATTGCCACTGTTGAGCCCCATATCGGTGCCATTGGTGCCGGTACCAATAGCTGGTGAGCCATCTTGAAGGGTGTAGTCATGTCCTATGCTCCAGTTTGCACCCAGCTCAGGATAATTCACAAATAGTGGATTCTGATTTACAATGTTACCGCTGCCCAGGTTGTTTCCGTAAGGAATTTCAGGTGCATTGCTCAGCCATGTGAGGTTGTTGTTGAAGGTACAGGTATTGCAGCCCGTGGGTTCTGCGCGATAGAAGATGTTGTTTTCTAAAACCAGTTGTGATATGCTGCTAAAAGCGTTGTTTGTATTGTTCAAAAACAGGCAATTCCTTACCACCACATTTCCTTGAAGGTTTACAGAACCGGAGAACGATGAGCCCGAATTGCTAAAAATATTGTTCGTAAAAACTATGGATGACAGCAGGTTACCGTTACCGGAAAAACTTGGGTTGCCAGAACCCTCAAAAATGCAGTTTCTTACGGTAACATCACTAATGCCATCTTGTATTGAAAAGCTGAGGTTACCGCTGCCCGAAAATCTGCACCTTTCAAAAATGATATCTGACATGGTGCGCTGTCCCGTTTGTGAGCCGCTGAAGCTCCCATTAATGCTGACGGAACTGCTACTTGCAAAATTAATTCCATAGAAACGACTTCCACTTGCGGACAAGGTGGGATTGAAGCGGGTAATCTGAATTGAAGTGCTTGAAAGAGTGGTCGTAGGAAAAGCACCTGTACCCGTTGCTGCCTCACCATAAAATACGAGCGGTTTAACAAGTGTAATTGAGCCACCTCCTGTCGAACTGCCGTAGGTTTCCCCGGTAATCAAAATTGTATCATTCAATGCCGCGGCATCGATGGCTTCCTGTATACTTGTAAACTGTGCAGGCCTTTCGGGATTGTTGCTCACCGTCCAGGTGGTGGCCATGACTAAAGTGGAGAGCATGCATGAAGCAAGGGTCAGGATAAAAGCGTGTTTGGTTTTCATTTTGTTGGTTTTTTAATTGGTTAAACATGTTGAAGGCATATAAGCATGAAACTGCGCATGCTTCCAGGTAAAGTTGCAATACCACAGATGCCTGCTTATGCCTTCTATAGTTTTTAGTATCGGGCCAAAGATGGGGGCTCTTGAGGAGCTCCACAATAGCCCCGCGGGGCTATTTTTTTGGGTGAATTCATGCTATGTTTTCTTGGAAAATTGGAATTGCTAGATAGGAAATAATGCCCCAATTGTCTTTGCATCTGTGGCTTGGCTGTTTTTTTGAGAATCACATGCTCACGATTTTGGGCTTGGGCATAGATTGTGAGATGGATGCAGGGCTCATTAGTGCGCCCTGCTTTTACCATTCTCATTCATGCCTGAAACGGCAAGCTGGCATTAGAGTCCTAGAGCCAAGAAAGCTTTGCCCACAGGGACTTGGATTGAAGCATTTACTGTTTCTGCAGACCCAGCCCGCTTGCTGTTCTCATAGCGTCTGGGTATTTGTGTGCTCTCATTCTCAAATTCATCCCATTGCTCTGGCCATTGTCACGGCTTTGAGGCCGCTGGCGGAGCCGGTTTTTAGGAGTTTTTTCAGTGGATGGGAATGACTTTGCATCCCCGCACATCCGTGAAAACGTAAAAAAGCGCTTGTCAAGAAAAAAGCAATCGAAAATAGCGTTCGGGATCCTTGGCAAATCCCCAGATGTGCTCGACCTTTTTTTGGAGTATGAAGGCAATGAGCGCCTGGCTCATCAGCACAATAAGCACAAGGCTCAGGGTGCGCATGCCCAACCAATTTTGCAGCAAAGCGATGCCTGAAATGACCAGCAGGGCATACATCAGCTGGTAGCGCCAATACACATCCGTGCGGAGTCTGGCCAAGACCGCTACAAAATCAAGTCTGGTGCGGATGCTGATCAGGGCTGCGCAGGTGGTGCCAATCAGGAGGGTGTAGTTGATTGTAAGAGGCATTGCATTCAGGCTTTTGGCCAAAACGAGGCAGGAGCCCACCGCAGAGGCCATGCCCAGACTTATCGCAAACAATCTTTTGCGGAAACGCGAGAAGAGCACCTCCCGGTTCAGATTGTACAAACGGGCATAGCCATTGGTGGCTGCGGCCAAAATGCCATTGGCAGGAGCAAGCAGCAAGGCATAATAGCCCATTGCAAGGCTCAGCATGGCCACTTCCGATGGGCCGCGCGTGGCGCTGAGGTAGATGAACAATAGCGCACTTGCAAGGTGAAAGGTCAGGGCCGATACTCCCGGTCCCATGGCAACTTTGAGCAGCAGCTGATGCAAACGAAACAAGGAGGCCTTGCTGTAGACTGCCTGTGCTGAATCTTCCTTGCTGCGCGCATAGCCAAGCGTCCTGTAAACAAGATATAAGCTAAGCAGCCAAATAAGCTCCGAAAGGAGCAGTGCGAGCAAAACCATTTGGGTAGGCACCCAATGCATATCAAGCATATTGAAGGAGCAATAGAGCAAGATGAGGTGTGCAATGAAGCTGCCCAAGGCTGCCATACCCACTGCAAAGAGATGCCCCCGACCCAGCAAAAAAGAATGAAAGGATAGGGCGATATAGTAGATGAAAATCACCGGAACAAGCAGAGGGAGGGCCTTATACAGCAGCTCGAGGATGTCGTTTTGAATCCACCAAGAGCTCAGCCAGAGCAAGAGCATTCCCATGCCTGTGATGCCAGCAGCTACTCCTGAAAATCCTTTGATGGATGAGATGTGTACAGGCCGTGAAATACCGGGCTTGTTGCCCTCGGTGCCTCGGCGACGGGCGTAGAAGTTTTGAAAAGCATCGCTCAGCGCATGCCCATAAGCAAGGCTGCACAGGAGTATGGCATCAATCAGTCCGATGGCTGCCAGATAAATCTCATCCTCGAGGGATAAGAAGACAATTCCCGTAAAAATGATGAGGGCATCGCTCATCTCGCATACCATCAAAGGCAGGGTCTTGCGAATGATGGTCCTTTTTCCTGGAATTTTTATTCGTCCGGTAGCTGTCTCGGAAGCAATCGCTTTCATGGAAGCAAATCAAGGACATTTTGCGAAAGCGGCTTTCGCCCAAAAGTATGATTTGTCCAGCTTGCTGGCTGCGCCTGTGCGGTATTGGCAGGCTTGTGAAGTAAGAAAAGCGCCGGATTTCTCCGGCGCTTCTCCACCTGATGCTTATCGCTTGAAGCGGGTCTAACATCGTGCCAACAGCTATTGGATCAGGACTTCAGCTGCTGTTATTTACGTGC
>SLDS01000249.1 GCA_007125175.1 Flavobacteriales bacterium | reverse complement strand
GTCAGGTTGTAGGTGCCTGCCGCCAAATTGCTGAGGTTTTGATTGCTGGAGCTAAAACCTGCAGGACCTGTCCAGGCGAAAATGTATGGCTCATTGCCGCCGCTCACTTCAATGCTGATGGATCCATTGCTTCCGCCACTACAGGTGGGCTCGCTCAGGCTGGCCGAAATGGAGATGCCTTCGGGATCTTCAAGGGAAATGCTTTCCGTGAGGGGACAGCCATTGGCATCCACAAGATTTAGGGTGTAGCTGCCCGCTGTTAGATTTTCAATATTGGGGTCGCTCGAGCTGAATCCTTCAGGCCCTGTCCATGCATAACTGTAGGGAGCTGTGCCACCACCGGCAGTCGCTGTGATGCTTCCATCGCTGCCTCCCGCACATTGAGGATCATTGCTGCTAAAGCTCACACTCAGCGAATCGGGTTGTCCGAGATCGATGGTCTCAGTATTGCTGCATCCACCGGCATCGCTTACCATCAGCTCATAGCTACCTGCCAGCAGCCCACTGATATCAGCACTACTGGCCGTGAAGCCATTGGGGCCCATCCACGAAAAGCTGTAAGGTGCCTGCCCTCCACCCGGAATCACAGAGATCGAGCCTGAATTATCGCCAAAGCAGAGGGGTTCCGTGGTTGAAAGGTCCAGGCTGATCTCATCGGGCTGATCTACCTCGTAGTCTTCTGACAGTTCGCAGCCATTATCGTCGGTGATCAGCACGGTATATGAGCCGCTCAGTAGGTTGTCGATATTGGCTTCGGTCGAAGTAAAACCATCAGGGCCCGTCCAGGCATAGCTGTAAGGCGGAGTTCCGCCACTGCTGCTGAGGCTGATTGCTCCATTGCTCTCACCAGGACATTCATTATCGTCAATACTGGCGCTTACACTGAGCGCGCTGGGCTCGGAAATGGTATAGGAGCCCTCACCGGTGCAGTCATTCTCGTCGGTCACCATCACGCTGTAAGCACCGGGCATAAGATTGTCAATATCGCTTGAGCTTGAAGCAAAGCCATTGGGGCCTGACCATGAGATGCTAAGCACTCCCACTCCGCCTGATATGCTCAAAGATATGGAGCCATCACCAGCTTCAGCACAGGCCACATCCTGCACATCGGCACTGATGATGATTTCTTCCGGGCTATCCGGAAAGGTAAAGTCAGTAGAGAATTGGCAGCCGAGTTGGTCTTCAATTTCCAGTGTGAAGGTGCTGCACAGAGCACTTGCCGTTGGGCCACTTTCCCCACTCGACCAGCTGTATTCGTAGCCCCCATTTCCACCGATCACGACTGGAGCAGCTTGCCCATTGCAATCGCCAAAACAGATCGGAGCTACACCATTCATGGAAAACACGGTTAGCGGCCCCGGTTCGTTGACAAAAATATCCTCGCTACATGGAAGCCCGCCGGCCCCCTGATCGATGATGATGACCGTGTAGGTGCCTGCGCCCACCCCCGTCCAATACTGCGTATTGGGGCCTCCCACCCATTGGTATGTATATGGACCAATGCCGTCGGCCGGTTCTTCTACCCCGGCTATTCCATCATTGAATCCATTGCAGGTTGGGTTGGTCACATCTGGCACGATGTTGAAGAAGGGGCAGCTTCCCCGTGAGCTGTTTTGCGGTGCAGAGCTGTAGTTGTTGCGGTGGCGCTCTTCGGCAAATTCGACAGAGCGCAGCTGGCTCTCGGTAGATGTAAGCAGTGCAGGAGATTCTGAAGCAAGGCCAATGCCTCTTTCCAGACTGCTGCTTGCGTTGAGCACCAAATTGCCATCAATCCAGAGCTTGCCCTTGCCGGAAAATGTGAAATGAAAGGCGTCTTCACCAATTACATGCAGGGAATTTATCCGATGTACCTGTCGGATACGGACGGTCTTTTGAGGGGCATTGTCCATGAAGATGACCATGTCACTTTCACCTGGAATCGATGTAGCTGCCACACCGTCCACCAACCAATTTTGACTTTCCTCCCATCGCTCATTTTGTCCGTTCCAAATGAATAGCTCCGCTTTGGCCATTTGGGGAGCCAAAAAGTAAAGCAACACAAAGCAAAAAGCCGTGTTGTCCAGACATCTATTCAGAAAATTGGAAGGGTAGAGTTTTCCCACGTGGATTAGTAATAGGCGTTACAGGGTACAAAGCTCATTTTTTGACTTCTCGGGCAGGCATTGATTCCCAGAATGATTTCGTGGGCATTTGAAGGCCCAAGCCTCACCTTGGAGTAGGTGAAGTCGTATGCATAGGCTATGGTGAAGTAGTCCAAAAAGTTGAATTTTATCAGGCCGGCTACGGCATCTTCTGATCGAAAGGCAACACCCAAGGCGATCAGATTGTCGTAATCTGCCCAGAAGTTTACGTCAAGTGAAGGCGTAGAGTTACCTGTGAATTTAAATTGAGCAGCAGGGATATAGCTCATTTTTTCACCCACCTCAAAAATGCGACCTCCCATGAGGTTGAAATGCGGCTGCATATTGAGGGAGTTTCCAATATCACTTAGCGTGGGATTGGTGAGGTGGCCTCCACTGAATCCGGCAAACCAATTTTTGCCGTAGAGCCAAAGGCCCGCATTGATATCGGGAAATACAAACTCTGTATTGGAGGCCTGAAGCAGTGGGTCTCCAGATTGAGGCACATTGATTTGTGAAAGGTCAAAGCGGTATTGAAATACGCCCACTCCCACGCCAAAGGCCAATCGCGTGCGGCGGCTGATGGGCAGGTGCACGGCATAAGCTGCATGAAATGAAGTGCGGCCTGTAGGTCCTGTGATGTCGCCCTGAGCGATGACACCCGCGCCATGAATCACACCTTTGTCGCGGCTTATGGAATTGATGCGCTGATGGGCGCTGGCAAAAACGGTTCGGGGATGGTCTTCAAATCCCGGCCATTGATTGCGGTATCCCACCCTTGCATCAAGGCAGTCTTGGAGGCCTGCGTTGGCGGGGTTGATCGCGAAGGCATTGAAGAGAAAATTTGTGAAATGAGGTATTTGCTGTGCCTGTAGCTGTCCGGTGCAGAAGCTGCCGCAAATGGTGAGGCCCAGGGTCATCAGGCATATCCGAGTGCGTATGATCTTCATCTTTCTCATCGGATTATGGTTACTGAACCCATGATGGGCGGAGCGTCAAAATTGGAGGGATCATTGAGTTCGATCACGTAGTAATAGGTTGCGGCAGGCAGGCCGTCTCCATCCCAATCATTTTTGTAATTGGTGGCTTGAAACACCTTCGAACCCCATCGGGAGTACACGATGATCTGTGCATTCTGAAATTCCTGTATGCGATCGATTTCCCAAGTGTCATTGAAGCCGTCATTGTTGGGGGTGAAGGCATTGAAGACGGTTATTGGGGGCACGAGGGTCACCAAAAAGCTCAATTGATAGGGGCAATCATTGATCTCCGTTTCTGCCGTATAGGTGTACACACCAAAGTCGCTGGGGTTGGCACCGACCGTCGAGCCACTGGTCGCTGTCAGGTTTTCACCGGTCCACTCGTAGGGATCGAAGATGGAATTTACCGACAGGCTGGCCACTTGCCCGGGATTGATGGTTTGGTTGGGCGGCGTGGGAGGAACAGCTGCGATATTGTATTCTACGGCCCCACCTGACACCGACACCACAAAGGCACAATCGCTGGCAATGGCGTCGGGCTCATCGTCAAAGAGGCTGGTGACCATTACGTAGTAAGTGGTATTGGGCTGGAGACCCTCAATGGTGAATTGGGTGCTCTGCTCCAGCTCTTCGGCGCAAGCCAAGGGCTCGCCATAGCTCTCTGGATCGCAGGGGTCATCGGCTTCGAATACCACCAAATTGAGCCCTTGACTGACGAGGGTATCGGTGCGGCATGAATCAATGCTGAGACTCACCACCGCCGCAGAGTCCAAAAAGTCGATATCGGGATACTGCAGCAAGTCCAATGTCTCGAATGAGAAGAAGAAGGCGTTGGGGGCCTCGTCGAAGCAAAAAGAATCGGGCAGGCCCACGGGAACCCCTTCGCTGGAGCTCAGCGTATCGCTGGCCACAAGGGGGCAGAGAGCCTCGGGATCTGAGCAATCCTGAGATTGGGCCTGGCCGTAGCCGAGCAAAAGGAGGACGGAAGGCAGTACAAACAGAAAAGCTGCCTTCGGAAGGTATCCAAAAGTCATAAGGGGAGTCGCTTTTCGCTCGAATAAAGTTACGTAATAGAGCATCGTCAATGTTTCGGTTTAGAAATATTTTCCACAGCTCAATGTGAGCAATAGCGAGGCTCTGTATTCATTCACAAGTGCTTAAAACCAATGCAGCACAGGTGCAGGATCAGGGCGCTCAGGCAGGCAAAGGCGATGCTGATCGCATTCACCATATCATTAGTCATCCAACGCAGCCCGCGGCGCTTATTGCCTTGCTTGGCCCCATGCATTTGGTCCGTCCAGGCTCCGCTATCGTCCACATACTTTTGCTGAAAAAGCTGCCCCAGCAGGCTGTCGAAGAGATTGGCCGCAAAGGCGATCGTCGCGGCAAAGGATGTCTCCACCACACTGAGCCAGCCCAGTAGATAAGCCAGCAGGGGGATCAATCCCGCAGCGAATAGGCCGATGATTGTGCCCGGCAGGCTCACGCCCCCGCTGCTGCCGGCGCGCAGCACCCGTCCTCCCAGCAAGGCAAAGCTCTTGCTGCTGAGCCTTGTGCCAAGCTCCGAACTGCTGGTGTCGCTGAGGGCTGCTGCAAAGCCTACGGCAAAGGCGAAGAAAAAAGCCTGCTCACCGCTGAGATTGTAGAGCATCAAGGCCAGCACAGGGATGCCGCCATTTGCCAATACCTGCGCTTTGCTGCGTCCACCGCTATCACTGCGCTTTCCCATTTTTTGCGGAAGCCTGGAAAGCACGCTCCCCAAGAGGAAAAAGAGGCCTGGAAGCAACACATGCAATGGCTCCGCGCCAAGCAGCAGCACAAGGCCCATGAGCACGGCGCTGGCGGCTCCTCCTGCATCGAGGGCTCCGCTGCGCAGGGCGAGGAAGCCTCCACCAGTCAGGGCCGCAACCCATGCAAAAGTCAATCCTGCATCCGGGAAAAATTCCCGGGGCAGCAGGAGCCAATAGGCAGCCATGAGTGGCAGCCATAGATTGTCGCGCCCTGCTGCCGAGATGGCCTCGCAAAGGGTGAGATAGAGCGAGAGGAAGAGGAGTACATGCCAAGGCTGCAAGGCGAGTGGCTCAGGCAGAATTGGCCAGAAGCTGCCGAGAGCAAAAATGCCCAGGGTGCTTATAAAAAACACTGCCGAGCCCAGATAGCTGCGTGTGTCGCCACCGAGCGTGTATGAGATTTTGCCGAAAGGCGCTCCTATGGCTGTAGCCAAACCATCGGATATGGCGAGAATGGCCATGGCATAAAAAACGATCTCGCGCTCATCGATGGCCAGTAGCAAGGCGCAATAAGAAAGTATGAAGTAGGGCATGCCCCAGCTGCGCCGCTTGCTCAGCGGATCGCGCAGAAAACCAAAGTAAACAGCCAGACTCACCAAGGGCAAGGCAATGATAGCAGCCAGAAAAATGTGCTCAGTGGGAATGGGCAGCAAGAGGGCCACGGCACAGATGGAAATTGCGCCTATGTGCAGTACCTTGCGCGGCAAATGGCTCCGGACTGCCGAGCGCTTCTCAAGCAAGATCGATAGGACGAGCACCAGGATAAGCACCCCGATGAGAACAAAAAGCAGGCTGAGGCTATTCATCAGTGGGTAATTCGCCAAAAATAACAGAATGAGCTTGCACCTGTTCGAATTTGAGGATCAAGACTGGTTTCCCCAAGTGCTGAGGGATTACCAAACAGCTTTTCTGGCGGCCCTTGCCCGCTATGGAGGACTCTACCAATCGGTGCCGCCCACCATTCCTGCAGTGGCCCGCATCGCCGATCTGGCCTCCGGAGCCGGCGACCCCGCTGTGCTGTGCACCGCAGCCCTGCGAAAAGAGGGGACAGTCCTCGAGCTTACGGACAAGTTTCCACATCTCGATGCACCCCTGCGATATGGTGACAAGCAGGGCCTGAGCTACCGCTCCGAAGCACTCGATATATTGACCGATGGGTGGCCGCAGGCAGATTGCTACGTGATGTTCAATGCTTTTCACCACTTTAGCCCGCCCGAGCGCAAGCATATTCTCCACAAGCTGAGCAAATCGGGAGCTGAGCTTTGTGTGTATGAGCCCTTGCAGCGCGATGTGCTTACGGCGCTTAAGGTGCTGCTCGCAACCCTTCTGGGCCCTTTTTTGCTGGTTCCATTCATCCGTCCATTCTCATGGAGGCGACTCTTTTTCACCTACATCTTGCCCATTGGCGTATTTGTCACCTTTTGGGATGGGATGGTGTCGGTGCTCAGGGCACTCTCCTACAGGGATATCCGAGCCCTTGCCCTTCAGAGTTCGGAGCTCGGGATCTCCATGAGCCATTCCACACTTCAAGAGCCTTTTGCACGCATCACTTATCTTCGGTTCTCATGCACTTCCTAAAGCAAGTCTGGGCATTCAGCAGGCCGCATACCATCGTGGGCTCGGCAGTGAGCATACTGGCTCTGGCCATCATGGCTGTGGGTAGCCCGGCATTGTACACATCCTACTTTTGGTTGAGCTTGCTCAGTGCCCTGGCTTGCAATGTTTTCATCACAGGCTACAACCAGCTGGTGGACATAGACCTCGACAAGCGCAATAAGCCCCACTTGCCTTTGGCCTCGGGAGCCCTCAGCAAGAGGAGCGGAAGGGCCATCGTGTGGCTATCCTTATTTGTGGCCCTGCTCAGCGCATGGTTGGTGTCCGATTTTCTGCTGCTGCTCATCGCATCGATTTCCCTTCTGGGATTTGCCTATTCCTGGAAGGGACTCTACCTCAAGAAGCATCACAGCAGCGCTGCATTGGCCATCATCGCCGTGCGCGGATTCATGGTCAATATCGGCTTCTATCTCCATTTCAGCACAGTAGATAGCCTCGGGAGCCTTCCCTATGAAATCTGGCTGCTCACTGCCTTCGTGGTTTTGTTCAGCGCAGGCATAGCTTGGTTTAAGGATATACCCGATACCGAGGGCGATGCTGAGGTCGGCATCGGCAGCCTCGCCATCAAGCTCGGGCGCAGCCATTCCTTTTCGCTTGGCATTGGCCTCATTAGCTTTGCTTACCTTTTCGGGGGGCTTTCGGCCCTATTGCTCTACATGCCCGGTGTGCAGCAGGGGCTTCTGGCCCTGGGTCATTTCGTGCTTGGAGCTTCTTTTCTCTACCTTTCGGCAAAAACGGATCCGCGCAATCAAGGGCAAATCCAGCGCTTCTACCGATTCTTTTGGCTGCTCTTTTTCCTGGAGTATGCCCTCTTTGCCACAGCCTCTCTGCTGGGCTGACAGGGCTGTATTTCCGCTGAATTGAGTGCGCTCAGTCTTTTTTTAGCTTTGCCTGTAACGAATCGATACCCCCGGGCGTCCCACAAGAAAGCAGCAAACAAATTTCTGCCAAGACGCATCAAGATTTCCTCTGGCCTACATGAGCACCGAAGAATATAACAAGTGTGTAGATCTCCATGCGGATGCTCTGTATCGCTTCTTGATCAGTCATGTAGGTGATGCTGATCAGGCGAGGGATTTGGTACAGGAATCCTTTGCCCGAATGTGGGTGAAGGTGGATGAGATCAATGGAAACAAGGCCAAGAGCTATCTTTTCTCCACGGGCTACCACGCCATGATCGATCAAGTGCGAAGGGCGAAGAAGAAGGGGCATTTCGATGAGGTGCAGCAAGAAGAACTGGCCCACGAGCGGCAGTACAGCGATCTTAATGAAATGCTGCATCAGGCCCTGGACACCCTGCCTGAAATACAGAAGAGTGTGGTACTGCTGCGCGATTATGAGGGCTACAATTACAATGAGATTGGTGAAATATGCCAGCTCTCTGAATCGCAGGTGAAGGTGTACATATTCAGGGCGCGAAAGGCCCTAAAAGCCTATATAGGCAGTGTAGAAAATTTGGTGTGATGAAAATCCATAGAGACAATTACGAAGCTTATATGCTCGATTATATCGAGGGGAGGCTTGGGGCCAAAGAAGAGGCCGCGCTCATGGATTTTTTGGAGCGACACCCCGAGCTCAAGTCCGAGCTGGACGAATACTCAAATGAGCCACTCAGCCCTCCTGCCTCTGACAGTGCTGCCGGGGCAGTAGGCCTTTCGGCAAAAGAACGTATGGCGCTGCACAAAAGCCGGGAATCTCAGCTGGAGAGGCTCTTCGTATTCGGTATGGAAGGCAGCCTGAACGCTGCTGAACAAAAAGAGCTGGAGCGCTACCTACTCGACCCCGGGCACAGAGAGGCCTTCGAGCAGTGGACGCTCTGCCGATTGCAAGCCGCTCAAGGGGATGGAGTCAGGGCATTCGACAGCTCTGATCTCTACCGCTTTCGCCTGGATGAGGCTCCCGATGAGGACAATTTTGAATACCACTGCATCGCCTTCGCAGAGGGATTGCTATCTGCTCCGCAAGAACAAGCCCTTTGGTCATTTGCCGAAAAACAGCCCGGAGCCAAGGCAGTGCTGCTGACCTACACCAATTTGCGCCTGCAGGCTGCGTCGGGAATTTTCTACTCGGACAAGGCGGCACTGCGAAAGGACAAAAAAGGTGGTTTCATTCCGTGGGCATTGCGGATCGCCGCTGTCCTTGCCTTGATTTTTGCCCTGAGCGCCGCTCTCGTGCTGCTGCTCCGAGAGCCGGGAGCGGAAGGAGAGTCCGCCCTTGCTGAGCAAAAGACCGCCGATCGCGTGGAGCCCTCATCTGATCAAAGTGAAGAGGATATTGCCACCGCTCTCGATAGCCTGCCGGGAGCAGAAGGCCCAGGAGAGATACAGCCCAAATCGGCCACACCAGCCACTGAACTGCACCCCGCAAAGCCCGAAGTAGATCCTCGAAAGGTGGATGAGCAAAATGAGCTGCTCGCAGGGCATTCGGATGAAGCGGCTGGGTCGGGCTCCCTGACAGATGCCTCCCGAGAGGCCCGCGCGGGAGAAGATGAAATGAAAAATACCTGGCAAGCGATACCGGAAGCTCCAAGGTGGACGGCCATTACCCGGAGCACTACCGAGCCTGCTCTGGCCCTGCACAGGCTTGAGCCTGCCATGCTTGATGAACCAAGCTCTCCTCAAGAGTCGCCAGAATACGACTGGATTCAAGAGCTGCCGCGCGCCCCGGGCCCGGGCCAGTTTGCACTGCAAGAGTTGGCTGCTCGCATGGATGTGCACGAGCAAGACCCGGACAAAATGCCCCTCGCCCTGGCGCGCAGGATTGCCCGGCAGGCGGGTGAAGTCCTCGATGTGGACTACAGCAAGCGGAGCGATCACTGGAGAGGATCAACAGAATACGTCTTTCGCATTGGATCCTTTAAGCTGCAGCGCAGTACGCAGCGATAGGGCCAATGCTCCCAATACCCTAACAAACCAATTGAAACACAAAAAACATGAACGCAAGCCTTATCATCAAAAGCATCACCCTCAGCCTGACCATGGTCATCTCATCACTTTGGATGATGGCCCAGGATGAACCACCCGTACCGCCTGTAGCGCAAAGGCCGGCAGTGCCTGTGCAGATCGATACGCTCGATGGCCCCTCCGACCCTCCTGATACCACGCGAATCAGCCTAGGCAAGAGGGAGATTACAATCATCACCAGCGCGGATGATGGCTTTATGGAAATACCATCAGGGCCTGACAAGAGCAAAAGCCGTAAAGCTTCTCTCACCTGGTGGAATGGCATCGACCTGGGGGTGAATGGCATAATGAACAGCGACTATGGATTTGATCTGGCTGAAGGATTCGAATACCTGGAACCTCGCTATGGAAATTCGCGCTATATCAGCTTCAATTTTGCCGCAGTGAAGGCGCGGATTATCAGCGATTATGTCGGGATCACATCCGGGCTCACCTTCCAGTTTTACAATTTCAATTACAGTGGCAGCAACAATATGGTATTTGGCGACAGCCTGGCGGCCTTCCCATCCGGTGAGCGCAATGTGTCCAAGAATAAGTTCAGGGTAGGCTATCTCGGTGTGCCCCTTTTGCTGGAGTTCAATACCTCGCTCAATTCCAGCCGTTCCTTTCACATCAGTGCGGGGGTGATCGGGAAGCTGCGCATCGACAATATGTACAAGCAAAAATTCAGCGAGAACGACAGCGACTTCAAGACGACCCAGAAGGGGCATCTGGGCCTGAATCGATGGGGTGCCGATGCCATCGTGCGCGTGGGCTATGGATGGTTTACGCTATTTGCACAGACGGGCTTGGTACCCCTTTTTGACAATGACAATGCGCCCGATATGCAGACTTTTGCGGCGGGAATCGCTTTCACTTTTCACTAATCACCAAAAATTCGCAAACATGAAATTCCCAGTCATTTTCAACATTTTCATTTTGGGCCTTCTCAGCATGGCCCTTGGCACCAGCACATTTGCCCAGAGCAGCATACCCATGCAAGTATCGCCCTTCAATGCCATCAAGGCCTCGGCGGGTGTGGATGTGTATCTAAGCATGGGCACAAGCGAATCTGTGAGGGTAGAGGGTTCCGAACGCGATCTCAAAGACCTGGTCGTGGAGACCAAAGGTGAGACCTTGCACATCTACTACAAGTCCAGAAGCGACTGGAGCATTTTTCAAGGCAGTATGCGCCGCTCCGCTAAGGTTTATGTGCAGGCCGTAGAGCTCCAGGAAGTCAGTGCGAGCAGCGGGGCAGATATACGCAGTGAGAACACCATTCGCGGAGAGGTGCTCGCCGTATCAGCCAGCTCCGGAGCCGATATTCGACTTGATATTCAGGTGGGAGACCTCTCATTGGAGAGCTCCAGTGGCTCGGATATTTACTTGAGTGGGAGGGCGCTGAGCGTAAATGCTGTGGCGAGCTCCGGCAGCGATATCAAAGCCGATAAGCTCAGTGCTACAGTCGCCATGCTCACAGTGAGCAGCGGAGCGGATATCCGCATGGAGGTTCTTCAAGAGCTCAAAGCCAGGGCATCGAGCGGTGGTGATATCAAGGTAAGCGGCAATCCCGGAGAGAGAGATGTGGAGAAATCTTCAGGGGGCTCTGTGGCCTTCAGATAGAAGAATACACTTTGCCGATCGCGGGTGTGCCATTGAAAGCATATCCGGCAATGCTGTCAATCCTTGCCTTTGTCTACCACCTTGGGTACCTTGAAGTAGTAGGTATCGTGCGAGGGGGCATTTTTCAAGGCTTCCTTTTGGCTGAGCTGCTCATTTACCACATCCTTGCGGAATACATTCTGCTCATCGCTCACGTGGATCAGGGGACTTATACCATCGGTATCGAGCTCTTCCAGCTGCTCTACGAAGGCAAACATGCGGTCGAGATCCGCCTTGATCTGCTCCTTTTCTTCGGCGTCGAATGAGAGGCGTGACAGCTTGGCCAGCTTGTCGATGAGTGCTTCATTGGCTTTCATAAAGCAAAGGTAGGTATTCAGGAACTTTTTACAGCTTTTTGCGGAAGCGAGGAGATTGGCCTCCAAAAGGGATCAGCCTTTCTGCAAAGGGAAAATGACCGGTCGGCTGGGGCTGGCGTCGTTTACCAGAGGGGCCAACTGCAGATTGAGCAGGTAGAGCCCATCGGGCAGCCCATCGGGTACATAGATGAACTCTGTGATGGTGCGCCTCAGGTCTTTGGGGTCTTCTCCCTGCCAAAAGGCCCGATGCGCTGCGAGGCGCCCTCCGTCTTCCTCACGATCTACAGATGGCAGGTCGGTGAGCAGATGCTCCACCCCGCGCTTCCGCAAATAGTGTATGGCCGCAGCGCTGAAGTAAGGCGGATTGCTGTGGCTGTAGTTCCTGTGAAGCTTGGAGGGATCGTTGGGCCTGCTGCGGCATATCAGGGCTTCCACCTTTGGGGTGCCCTCCAGCAGGCTGGCCAGCTCAGCCTCATCGATGATTTTATCATCCTGGACTTGGGCATTCTTCCCGCCCTCATCGCGGCCCTCATGGAGTGGCTTGCACCGGGGTGAGCATAGCCAGGCGCTGAAGAAGTATCTGTCCAGCAAATCGTGCACGGAGTGCAGCTCAGTGCTGATGTGGCCAAGGCATTCGGTATGGGTGCCGTGTGCATGCGGATTGAAGTGGACATCCCGAAAATTGACCGAGCCCCCCTCTGCCACGCTGCCTGTGAACTGCTCCCCGCGAACGGGTTCTATGCGCATGGGGCCCACATACCAGGCCCGTGGCCCTTGGGGATGCAGGGCTATGGATATGTCGGTGCCGCTCTTGAGATCGCACTTGTAGCTCTGGCCTTCTATTGTGATCTGTGCACGCATCAGGGGTCTAAGATAAAAAAGTCGGAGGCGATGCCGTCGGCGCGGAAAAAGCCTGCAGCGGTGAGCCTGAAACGATGTCCGCGAAGTACGGCCAATCCAGCATCCTGAAGCAGTCGGATTTTCTCCCTGTGCAGCTGCTCAAAATCGAGGTCAAATCGCCTGTGTATTTCCTTGAGGTCAATGCCCCACTTGGTGCGCAGCCCTGTCATAAGGCACTCATTGTAGCTGTCTTTCCGGCTCAGCACCTCCCTCTCGCAGGGCAGCTCGTCGCGCTCAATGGAAGCCATGTAGCGGGCATTGTTGGCAATATTCCAGCTGCGCATACCTGTGCTGTAGCTGTGAGAGGAAGGGCCAATGCCTATGTAGCGCTTTTCCTGCCAGTATGAGCTATTGTGCAGGGAGTAGCGCTGCGCTCGGGCAAAATTGCTCACCTCGTATTGCTCAAAGCCCAGGGCAATGAGGTCATTTACCAGGTATTCGAATTGTTCTGCAGCGGCTTCCTCGTCGATATCCGCTTCTAGGCCCTTGCGCACACGGGTGCCCAATACGGTTTTATCTTCCACCGTGAGGCAGTAGGCCGAAAGGTGCTGTACGCCCATTTCTGCCACGCGCTTCAATTGTTCGCGCCAGGCATCGAGGCCCAGCTGGGGCAAGCCGTAGATCATGTCCACAGACACATTGTCAAAGCCGGCTTCACTTGCATCCTTCAGGCATTGCAAGGCCTGTGCGGCATTGTGGCTGCGGTTCATCCAGGCAAGGGCGCTGTCATCCAGTGATTGAATGCCGATGCTCAGTCTGTTGACTCCTGCCTCCGCCAGTTCTTTGAGCTTTGCAGCGCTCAGGTCGTCGGGATTGGCCTCGAGGGTGCACTCTGCATTGCCCTCGATGTGGTAATGCATGTGGATGCAGCGCAATAGGGATTCGAGCATTTCCGAGCTGAGCAGACTGGGCGTACCCCCGCCCAGATAGATGGATTGGATGCCATGGCCCTGCATCTCCTCCTGCCGCAGTACCAGCTCCCTCTCCAGGCAGCCCAGCATACGCTCCATTTGGCCTAAGCCTGTGGAAAAGTGAAAATTGCAGTAGTGGCAAGCCTTGCGGCAAAAAGGGATATGGATGTAAATGCCGGCCATGCTTCAGGCGGCTTTGAGCTGTATGCGGAAGGTGGTACCCTTGTCGGGCTCGCTGCGCTTGACGAATATCTTGCCCTGATGGTAGTTTTCGATGATGCGTCGGGCGAGAGAAAGGCCCAGTCCCCATCCGCGTTTTTTCGTGGTGAAGCCGGGTTGGAATACCGCCTTCTGCTTGTTGCCGGGAATGCCCTTGCCGGTATCGCTCACGTCTATAATCACCTGATCGCCGGATCGCTCGATGTGCACATCGATGCTCCCCACCCCTTCCATGGCGTCCACGGCATTTTTGAAGAGGTTTTCCACCACCCAGCCAAACAGTGCCTCGTTGATCATGGCCTGTGCCCCGGGTTTTTCGTCTTCGTGTA
Source organism: Flavobacteriales bacterium (assembly GCA_007125175.1). Classification (GTDB taxonomy): domain Bacteria; phylum Bacteroidota; class Bacteroidia; order Flavobacteriales_D; family Cryomorphaceae; genus T3Sed10-241. The sequence goes on along the minus strand of SLDS01000249.1, from coordinate 3,267 downwards.
TGCTGAATTCCACCCTGCTGGACAGCCTTGGGCGGAGGTAGGCAATGGCGCCTTCCATCAGCCCGGATACTTCTACGGCCCGTAGGTCGGGTTTGGAGCCAATTTTGGAAAAGCGCTTGGTGATGGTTTCCAGGCGGTCTACATCTTTATTGAGCTCAGCGATGGTAGACTTATCGGTGCCGGAGGCTTCCAGCAATTGCACCCAGGCCATCAGGCTTGACAGAGGGGTGCCGAGTTGGTGGGCGGTTTCTTTGGCCATGCCTATCCACACCTGGTTTTGCTCCGCCCGTCTGAAGGTGCTGAACACCAAGTACGAAATGAATAGGAAGAGTCCGATGATCAGCAGCTGCACATAGGGGTAAAAGCGCAGTGTGGTGAGGATGATGGACTCGGAGTAGAAGATGTAATTGCTGATGTGGTTGCCAAAGCGCACTTCGATGGGTTCATTGACCGAAGCCATGCTTTGGAGTTTGGCCTGGAGTTTTTCAGGATTGGCAATGAGCGCGGTATCCACATTTGCCGAGAGCAAAACCCCGCTCTGGGTGGAGTCGGTGAAGATAACCGGCACGGCACCGGAGTTCATCACAGTTTCGCTGATAAAGGAGTTGATCAGATCGTCGAGGGTATGCTCGAGATCGGTGATGAGTCGGGAGTCTTTGTAGAAAACCCTTTGCCGTATACCGGCAAATTCGATGCGAATGGGGCGGTATTCCCGGCTCATGGCCTGCATGAGGGAGTCGACGCGGGATCTGCCTGCAATGTGCTCCGGGTCGATATTGCGGTCGAAGAGCACCTCGTCGTTTTCATCGACGATCAGCACGGGAATGGTGGTATTGTTGACGATTATTTCCTGGAGAAAGAGGAGGTCTTTGGAATCTTCGGCCGCCACCACGCGGGCTACAGCCTTGGCCCACAGGTCGATTTTTTGCCTTTCTTCCTGCCGCATTTCTTCGAAGAGGCGTTCGGTGTAGTTGATCAGCACAAGGCGTTTTTTCACAGCCTCCGACCAGAGTTCTACTTTTTGGCGTTCTTCTTCTCTGATCTGATTGACGATAAAACTGGAATACCACAGTGAGGCACCCACAATGAGGGTGGCCAGGAAGAGCAGGAGAATTTTTAGGCCTTGCTTGCGCGAATATAGGTTCATGCCTTGAGGGCCCGGCAGCGCGGTTTCTGCGCTGCCGGGCGATCAAAAGTAGGAATATTCGGCGGGCCGGGATAAAATATACGAGCGATTTGTGGAGGGACTTCGCTCGGGATAATTTCAGGGCAGCCTATACAGGGCTTAGTGCTTGATCATCTTTTTGGTGAGCAATTGCCCATCGGCGTATAGGCTGTAGTAATAGATGCCGGGACTGTATGGTGAACCGTCCCAGGTCACGCTGTGCATGCCACCATTGAGGTAGCCATCCAGGAGCTTATCGAGTTTGCGCCCCTGGCTGTCGCTGATTTCAAGTACTACCTGGGAGGCTTCGGGAAGTGTAAACTCAATGCGGGTGTGATTGCTGAAAGGGTTGGGGATATTTTGATTGAGGATTATTTCCTGTTTCGTGATGGTTCCAACGGTTCCAATGGTTCCATCTTTTTGTTGGCAACATTGCTCCATGTTACGCTGTGCCTCTTGCACGTTTTCAAGCGCATCATACAATGCACTTTCTAATGCTCCTAAGCCACTGGCGAGTTCTGATTGGAGTGAGTTGATCTCAGCAGCTTGTTGGCTTAACTGATCCTGTTGCGCATCAATGACAGCTTTTTGTTCGTTAAGAGCTCCGACCAAGAGTGGAATCATTTCCGTGTAGTTTACAGATTTGAATTCGATGGGTTCAGTGATGATATTGCCTAAAGTATCGAACTTGGTAGGAGTATTCAATTGAGATACCAACTCCGGCAATACGGCTTCCACCTCTTGAGCAATGAATCCGTAGTGTAGGCCTGTAGGCAAATTAATTGCTTCATGTTCCACAAATTCGTACGATTTTACTTGTAGACCACTTAGCAAATCATGAACGCTTTCTACCTCCGTGATATTGGTTTTTAGAGCGGCGTCACTGGGAAACTGAGTGATGCTTGAATAAACCGGCCCATCAAAATATCCGGCCCAGCAGCTGTTTACGGCGCCATTTATATTACCTACGCCGTAGATTGCGGCATTGAAGTCACCCGTACATCCTGTCACCTCTCCGTATACACCATAGTTGTTTGCTACAGTACTGTTGGTTGCATCACCATTACTCTGTCCTCTCACAGCGGCAATTTCTACTGCACTTGTCCCTTGCGCTTCGGCTACAAGGGCGTCAACACCAAAGAGAAACTGACCAGGAGAGCGCACAAGAAATCGGCCTGCACATTGTGTGTTTGCGTAGTTAAGTCCTATTATTTCTGACCATACTCCATAATTGCGATTATTGTTGGAGCTCATTTCAACATAAAGCCCAGCTGCACCTAGCAAGCCTGATGAAGCATTTTCGACCCGCAGGGAGGTCGAGTTATTTGTATTTAATGGATTTGGCTCAAAGTTTACCACATGAAGTTTAGCATTTGGTTGATCCGTCCCTATGCCGGCGTTTCTGGTCGGGTATTCATTGCTGGGTGTTCCCATCCATACATCCAAATTGTTGTATTGCCAGTCGAAATCTTCTCCGCTCAAGGCGCATATGTCTACCCATGTGCCGTCAGCTCCCAGCACGTGACAATCCGCGTCTTCACCTTCGAGGAAATCAAGTCGTGTGAGAAAATGATCGTTTGCATTGCTGCCTATATTGAGGCCGGTAATCAGGCAGTTTGATTCCGCATCAGGAACATTGCGCACCCGGGTGACTCCGCCCACATCGAGTGTGGTTTGCACAGCTCCGGTATTGAGTGGTGTGGACAGCTCCCCAGGCAGAAATCCTATGGCCACGGTGCGGTGGTTATCCTCATTCCTTGGCCTCAGGTGCAAGTTTCCTTCGGTACTTACTTGAACCCGGATAATGCACTAGAAAATCTATTACGTCCTAAAACTGCTTCAAAATAAGGCGTTTCACTCCGTTTTACTCCTTCACCATAGCGATGCTATGCCTCAGTCGCTAAAACGGCTTATTTTATCGCATTTTTAGCCCTCACTACGAAGTTCTAATGCATTATCCGGGTTGAAAATCTGCATGGACACCCAAGAGGGGATCAGGATCGAGAGAATAGGAAATGCGAAATTGAGGGTCATCACCGCGCTGATCGACTACCGCTCTACGGTGCGGCTGCAAATCATTGCTAAAGTCGGCGCCGATGCCC
>SLDS01000104.1 GCA_007125175.1 Flavobacteriales bacterium | reverse complement strand
GGAAAAGGTCAAGGTTTTCAATCACATCATCTACGAGATGCACGGATTTCGCGGCAATAAGAAGAATTACCATGCCGCGCAAAATTCTTACATCAATACCGTATTGGAGAGCAAGAAGGGAAATCCACTGAGCTTGAGCATCGTTTACATCATTTTGGCGCAGAGCGTGGGTGTGCCCATCTACGGTGTCAACCTACCCAATCACTTTATCCTCGCCTACGTGGATGAGTACAATATCATGCGCTTCCTGGAGCAAAGGGATGGGCCCGAGGCGGAGCAAGCCGATGTGCTTTTTTACATCAATCCATTCAATCAGGGTAGCATCGTACACAAGAGCGAGATCAAGGCCTACCTGGAGCAGATAAAAACCGAAGCGAGCCCTGCCCACTACAATCCATGCAGCAATATCACCATGGTGAGTCGGTTGATCAATAACCTGATTTTTTCTTACGATCGGCTGGGCTATCCCGAGAAGGTGGAGGAGTTGACACGGCTGCGCTCGGTATTGCCTAAAGAGTGAGAAGTTTGAGAGCTAAGCACCCGGCCTTGTCATCATTTTTGCAGTGGCAAAAATGCCCCCAAGGCCTTCCGTTGTGCTCCACCCATATCCCACGGCTGCATTTCGGCTACCCGCCCGCTGCGCGTTCGGACGGGCGCTCAATGACCGGCCGTGGGCTGCTTGGGCTGGCATGATGGGCAGGCAGCAATAATTCTCTATTTTCGTCTTGACTCAAGCAAAACCGCATAGAACATGACGCGTCCTGTAGCGGCCAGCGAACGCATCGAGATACTCGATGCCCTTCGCGGCCTTGCCATCTTCGGAATTTTAATGGTAAATCTTCCCTTGATGCACCGCCCAATGACGGCGGTATTGATCAATCCCGGATGGGGAGATGGCCTTTTGGAATCAGCTGCCGAGGCCTTTGTGCGCATCTTCTTCGAAGGTAAATTTTACGTGCTCTTTTCGGCCCTCTTTGGCTATGGCTTCCATCTCTTTTTGAACAAGCCCTCAGGAAGCCCGGAAGAGAACCTGCGCTTGTTCAAGCGGCGCCTCTTCTTTCTCCTCCTCTTTGGTGTGGCGCATATTCTGCTCTTGTGGCCGGGTGATATCCTGGTCATGTATGCCCTCTTTGGATTCCTGCTCCTACTCTTTCGCAATAGCAGTGCGCGCCGACAGCTCATCTGGGCGGCAATTTTCATTTCGCTGCCCATACTGATCACGCTTTTGTCATATGGCATGCTCTGGCTGGGCTCCATGATGCCCGAATCGGCGGAGGCCATAGAGCGCTCCATGAGCGAGAGCGCTGCGGAAATGCAAGCCCTCTACGATGGGGCGGCCAGGGCCTACAGCAGCGGCAGCTATCGCGAGGGCATCTACTGGCGCTGGCAGGAGTACCTGGCCTTGCTGCCCGGCATCGTATTCTTCTATCCCACAGTGATCGGAGTATTCATTTTGGGCAAGCTCATGGCGCAAAAAAAGCTGCTGAGCGAAGCCCATGCCCAGCTTCCCTTTTGGCGCAAGGCGCTGCGTCTCGGACTGGGCATCGGTATGCCCTTCTCGCTCTTCTACGCCTATGCCATGCATCAGGCTCCCCCCGGCGATCAGGGTAGCGGCTGGTACTTGCTGGGCACCACCAGCCACATCGTGGGAGGCATCACCCTCTGCCTCGCTTATGTGGCGGCGCTTGTGCTCTATTTCCAAAGGTCGGCTGCGCACTTCTGGAGGCGCCACATGGCCGCGGTGGGCAGGATGGCCCTGAGCAATTACATCCTGCACTCGCTGCTCGCTGTGCTGCTATTTCACGGTGTGGGTCTGGGCCTTTACGGCAAAATCGAAGGCTGGCAAAGCATCTTGCTCGCCATAGCGATCTTTACAGCGCAAATTCCCCTGAGTACCTGGTGGCTTTCACGCTTCCGCTTCGGGCCTCTGGAATGGTTGTGGCGCACCCTCACCTACGGCAGATTGCAAAGCATGTCGCGCTCAGAAAAGGCTGGCAAAGCTCAGGAACCGGGCTCAACAAAGTGATCGAGGTGCAGCTTCCAATTGTAATCCTTGTAGCGGATTTTGTAGTGCTCTGCGCCCTCGATGCCCTGCTTGGCCAATAAGCTGCGTATGCCCCGCATGCCACCAAAATCGCCGCGAAACCAAAAGAGGATTTTTGAGGTGTGTATGCGCTGGGCTTCGGAATCGACCTCACTCTGTGAGCTGATGAAGTGGGCTTCGGCCAGTTCGAGTTGCTCCTCGATGGATTCCCCCTCGTAGTAGGCAATGGGCGGACAGCTGCTGGCACCGCAATTGAGCGCAAAGTGGATGCGGTGATCGATCTCATCCACCCAGAGCGCGCGTATATCGCGGGGCACGAAGATTTGCCGCAGATAGCCCAGGCTCCAGCGGATGCGCGAGCGGCGCAGCACCCCATGCTCTATATCGTCGAAGCTGAAGCTGCGCCCTGCGATGCACATCTGCCTTTGGGCAAAAAACTTCATCGGCTTGGCATAGCGCTCGGGCTCCTGCCGCAGCAGATACTGAATGTATGCATTGTACATATTGATCCAAAAGGCCTTGCGCGCGGCATCGTCTGTCAATTGGGCACTCAGCTCGGCGATGCTGAGCTGCTCGAGGCGCAGCCGGAGACTGTCGGCTTGGCGCCAGTCTTCCGTACGGGCGGCGTAGAGGAAGTTCTGCGCATCTTGCAGGGCATTATGAGCGGTGCTGTTCATGGGCTTCATCGAAAAGCACAACAAAAGTAGGCCTAAAATGATGGGGCTGCGGGCAAAACCCTGCCAAAAAGCAATGCGAATTTGGAGAGGCCTCAAAGCTTCTCTTTGTTTTGGACAGCACTTTCGTGTATTTTCGGACGGATAGTATTCGGTGCTCAACAAGCCGCTGATTTAGTCCGGATAATGGGCAAATATCGTCATTATCATGGAGGCTTTGCCAATGTCCATTTTGCCTCTTGATGCTGCATTGCGTGCATTTTCATACTTTCGCTGGCCTGCCAAGCAAAATGCCTGTGGACACGCCCACCTGTGGCCCTCATCGAAGCGAAGGTTGAGCAATATTTGACTCTGCATCGAACGCAATAGGACATTGGAATGAAAAAATCGGCGCTATCCAATTTTTTGCGAAAGCTAGGGCTGCTGCAGCTCGCGGAGACAAAGCCCGGCCCATCGGGGGAATTGCCTCAGGACATCTGGATCGTGCAAAAGCCGATCGCTGCTTCCTAAACTGAAAATCCGTGCTTTGAGAGCGGCCCATTGCCTATCGCCCGGCAGGCTGTGGACGATGGAGGGCTGTTTGCTCCCGGTTTCATAACTTCGCAGCTATACTAAAGCAGCAATAACATCCATGAGCACGATCGACCTCCAAATAGAAAATGGCCTCGCCCGCATACGCCTGCAGCGGCCCAAGGTATTCAACAGCTTCAACAGGGAGATGGCCCTGGCCATGCACAGCGCCCTGGATAGCTGTCAGGAGGATGCCGCTGTGCGCTGTGTGATGATAAGCGGTGAGGGCAAGGCCTTTTGCGCCGGACAGGACTTGCAGGAGGTGACCGATCCCAATGGGCCGGAGCTCACCAGCATAGTGCGCGACCATTACAATCCCATCATCGAGCGCATCCGTGGACTCAACAAGCCCGTGGTGGCCGCTGTAAATGGAGTGGCTGCCGGTGCGGGCGCCAATATTGCCCTCTGCTGCGATGTGGTGGTGGCCTGTGAGTCGGCCTCATTCATACAGGCTTTTAGCAAGATCGGCTTGATACCCGATAGCGGAGGCACCTTCTTCCTGCCGCGGCTCATCGGATTTCAGCGTGCCTCGGCCCTGATGATGCTGGGCGATAAAGTAAGCGCCAAGCAAGCGGAAGAGATGGGCATGATATACCGATGCTACGCGGATTCAGATTTTGCGGAAGCGGGTGAAAAAATAGCCCGCAAACTGGCCGAAATGCCCACCATAGGTCTGGCTTACACCAAAAAGGCCCTCAACCACTCCATGGTCAATGACCTGGGCTCACAGCTCGCCCTGGAGGAGCAATTGCAAACGAAGGCCGGCTCTACGCGTGACTATAAGGAGGGTGTGGAGGCATTTTTGCAGAAGCGCAAAGCACAGTTTACCGGACAGTAAAAAAACACAAGAAGATGAGTCGACTGAACAAAAATACACTTGTAGCCATCATGGGCAGCGGCTCCATGGGCACGGGCATCGCACAGGTAGCCGCCACAGCCGGTCACCGCGTGCTGCTCTACGACAACAATCCCGAGGCTCTGGAACGCGCCATGGGCCGCCTGAGCAGCATCCTGGAGCGCCTGCACAGCAAGGGCAAGCTCTCCAAAAGCGATGCTGAGGGCATACGCTCACGGGTGGAGCCCTGCCAGAATCTGGAAGCCCTTGCAGGCGCCGGACTGGTGATCGAGGCCATCATCGAAGACCTGGACGCCAAGAAGAACCTCCTGAGCCACATTGAGATCATGGTTGATGAGGGCTGCATCATAGGTACCAATACGAGTTCCTTGAGCATTGCCAGCCTCTGCAGCGCCTGCAACCATCCGGAGCGGGTGCTGGGTATCCACTTCTTCAATCCGGCGCCGCTGATGCCCCTTGTGGAGGTGGTGCCCGGCGTGCAAACCAGCGGTGACACCCTGGTGGAGGCCCGCAACCTGATCGATGCCTGGGGCAAGACCACGGTGATTGCCAAGGATACACCGGGCTTTATCGTGAACCGCGTGGCCCGGCCCTTCTACGGTGAGGCATTGCGCATCTACGAGGAGGGCATTGCCGACATCCCCACCATTGACTGGGCGGTGAAGGAGGTGGGCGGCTTTCGCATGGGGCCTTTCGAGCTGATGGACTACATAGGCAATGACATCAATTATACGGTGACCGAAACGGTATTTCAGGCCTTCTACTACGACCCGCGCTACCGTCCCGCCTTCACGCAAAAGCGCATGGTGGAGGCCGGCTGGCTGGGCCGCAAGAGCGGTCGCGGCTATTACGACTACCGCGAGGGCGCCGAGAATCCCGAGCCCAATCGCGATCAGGCCTTGGGCCAGCGCATCGTGCGCCGCCTGCTGGTGATGCTGATCAATGAGGCCGC
>SLDS01000044.1 GCA_007125175.1 Flavobacteriales bacterium | reverse complement strand
GTGAAGAAAGGCCAGAGGCGACACGAGAATGAGCCCTGAAAGGGCGGCAATACATTAGCCCAGGGTGCTAACCCTGGGGTATGTATCGAGCCAAGTAGAAGGCCTTGGCGGCATTTTTGCTCTGCAAAAATGATGACAAGGCCGGCCTCCGAAGCGAATATCCTGCAGTCGCGCGGCCGGGAACGGATCAATCAAGCTGAAGCACCGCCATAAAGGCCTGCTGCGGAATCTCCACATTGCCGACCTGGCGCATGCGCTTCTTGCCCTTCTTTTGCTTCTCGAGCAGCTTGCGCTTTCGCGTGATGTCGCCCCCATAGCACTTGGCGGTCACATCCTTGCGCAGGGCGCGCACAGTCTCCCGTGCGATCACCTTGGTGCCAATGGCTGCCTGTATGGCAATTTCGAATTGCTGACGCGGGATGAGTTCCCTCAGCTTGGCGCAAATGCGCTTGCCGAGCTCATAGGCATTGTCGCGGTGTATCAAGGCCGAGAGGGCATCCACCTGATCGCCATTGAGCAGGATATCGAGCTTTACCAGCTTGCTCTCCTTGTAGCCTATCGGGTGGTAATCGAAGCTGGCATAGCCCCTGGAGATGCTTTTGAGCTTGTCGTAAAAGTCAAATACGATCTCACCCAATGGCATTTCAAAGCTGAGCTCCACCCGATCGGAGGTGAGGTAGACCTGATTGCTAAGTGTGCCGCGCTTCTCAATGCAGAGGTTCATCACCTGCCCCACGTAGTCGCTTTTGGTAATGATCTGCCCCTTGATATAAGGCTCCTCCACCTTTTGCAAATTGGCCGGATCGGGTAATTCGCTGGGATTGTTCACGGCAAATTCCTCCCCTCGGCTATTGGTAGCCCGGTAGCCCACATTGGGCACGGTGGTGATCACGGTCATGTCAAACTCGCGATCCAGCCTCTCCTGCACGATCTCCATGTGCAGCATGCCGAGAAAGCCACAGCGAAAGCCAAAGCCAAGGGCCGCCGACGACTCCGGTTCGAAGACCAGTGAGGCATCATTGAGCTGCAATTTCTCCAGCGAAGCGCGCAACTCTTCATAATCGTCTGTGTCCACTGGATAGATTCCAGCAAATACCATGGGCTTCACATCCTCAAATCCGCGAATGGCGGCTGCGGGACGGTCCACCAAAGTGATGGTATCGCCCACTTTCACCTCCTTGGCCTGCTTGATCCCGGAAATGATGTAGCCCACATCGCCTGCCGAGAGCTCCTTTTTGGGCACCATGTCTAATTTCAAAGTGCCAATCTCATCGGCTTCGTATTTGCGACCGGTATTGACGAATTTCACCTCATCGCCTTTGCGCAGGCGGCCATTCCTGATGCGAAAATAGGCGATGATACCCCGAAAGGAATTGAATACCGAATCGAATATCATGGCCTGCAAAGGTGCCTCCGGGTCGCCCTTGGGTGCCGGTACACGCTTGATAACCGCCTCCAGAATGGCCTCAACTCCGAGTCCCGACTTTCCGCTGGCAGGTATCACCTCAGAAGGGTCGCAGCCGATGAGCTCTACAATCTGGTCGGTGACCTCCTCGGCCATGGCGCTGTCCAAATCCATCTTATTGAGCACGGGAATGATCTCCAAATCGTGCTCAAGGGCCAGGTAAAGGTTGGAGATGGTCTGTGCCTGAATGCCCTGGGTGGCATCAACGATGAGCAATGCCCCCTCGCAAGCCGCTATAGAGCGCGACACTTCATAAGAAAAGTCCACGTGGCCGGGCGTGTCGATCAGGTTGAACACATAGGACTCACCCTCATACTGATAATCCATCTGAATCGCATGACTCTTGATGGTAATACCCCTCTCCCTCTCCAAATCCATATCATCGAGCGTCTGCTCCTGCAATTCCCGATCAGAAATGGTGCCGGTATGCTGCAAGAGGCGATCGGCCAGGGTACTCTTGCCGTGGTCGATGTGTGCGATGATGCAAAAATTGCGTATGTGCTTCATGCTGCAAAAATAGCTCAATAAAGCCATCCAAGGCCCCTATGGTACAAATTATCCATCTTTCAACATCTCAGGCTTCTCTTCTGTTTTCGCAATTTGAGAATCAAAGATTTCGATGTAATTGGTCTTGCCCCAGTGCGGGATGAGCAAAGCGCGGTATATTTACTTGATTTTCGACATTTTACGCCTAGTTCTTTTCGCTTCCGCAAAAATGGCCGACGCGGGCTTCAAGGCACGCTCAAACTTGGGCGAATGAATGCAATCGAAGGGTAGACACAGAAGATGCCAAGCGAATCACTATGCTTTTCAATTGATTTTATGCATTTTACGGAAGTGGTGCAATGTGAACTTGGGCCATGCAGCAAAACCTCTGGACCCAAAAAGACGGAAACATGGATCGCAGTTTGGATGCAAAGAAGAAGCGCTCGCAGCCAAAAGATAGGAAGCAGATTGATTCAAAAAAATTACATTTGCTATCCACGCTTTTTGAAAAATTCAACACATCACACACCGGATGAAGTTTTTATTCGCCTTTTTAATCTGCCTTTCAGCTGCTTTGCACACATTTGCGCAAGCTGACTACGACGAGAGGCTCCTCGACAAATACCCGGCCGAGAGGCTGGAAGAGCTGGCCCAGAGCCATCCCGAACTCATTGATTACTGGACATTTTTACTCGACCATTCCTGCAAGGTTGTGGATGCTCCTGTCGGCAAAAGTCCTGAAATACACGGAGAGGTAAAGCTGAAAAAGGGCGTACATCCCAACACATACGCTTTGGGTCTGCCCAATCCAGGAGAGCATGCCCGCTACTACAGCATCCGCAGGAGCGATAAATTGCTTTTGGTGCTCAGCAGCGCGCAGGCCGCTGAGGCATACAAGGAATATTCTAACAAAGGTGTGGGGGGAATGCCATGATAAAGAAAGACTTCGCTATTTCGATTTTGCCGAAAGGCTTGATGGCGGCAGGCATGCTTCTCGCCCTCACCTCACAGGCACAGACTGAGGTATCCATAGCACAGGGAGGCACTGTGGACGATATGACCTGCGCCGAACAAATCATACTTACCGACAGCAATGCCGACGATGGCAATTATGGCCCCAATGAATCGCATACCATCACACTGTGCGTGGAGGCGGGAGCGGTCACTCTGGCCCAGTTTATCATCTCGCCCGATATATACGATCACATATGGGATGTGGATGAGAACTCATCCCTCATCGTATACGACGGCCCCAATACCGACCCCGGAAGCCTGGTAGGGGAGTTCAATACGGCCTCTCACCCCACAGGTATTTTTTTCACAGCAAGTGGCAATTGCATCACTTTCACCTTCGTATCGGGGCCTGAGAGCTCGGGAGCGGGTTTTACATCGGTTTTTCAATGTTTGCAACCCTTGCAACCCTTTGATGTAGAGCTGAGCAGCGATCCACCCCTGCAGGATTGGGGAGACTTGCCACACCCGAGTATACACCTGTGCTTCGGTGATACCTTTACCGTCAATGCGCTGGCCTCCTATCCCCTCTCTGATGCCGGAGGCAATGGCTATGAGCAGAGCGATGAAAACACCCTCTTTCGGTGGGTGATGGGCGATGGCACCACCTTTCAGGGCCTGGGCCTCACCGAAGTGACCCATGTGTATGAAATTCCCCTGGGCTATGAGGTCAATCTCATCGTGACCGATACCCAAGGCCAGCAAGAGGTGCGGCGTTTTTACGTATTGATTGCCCCGCGCCCCGACTTCTCGAATGTAGCCATCGACGATACCCTCTGCCAAAACACCCAGACTGAGATTACCGGAGGCGTGCTCGACGGCGAGTTTGTATCTGTCGACCCCAATTCCAGCGCGATCCTGGGTGGCGGGGAGTTTGGGGAGCCCCTCTTTTTGCCGGACGGCAACAATACCAATTACGAAGTATCCATTGAAATCACCGATTTTGAGGAAGGCCAGGTGATAGAAGATGTGAGCGACATCATAAGCCTCTGCGTCAATATGGAACACACCTACCTCGGCGACCTCGAGATGACACTCACCTGCCCCAATGGCACCACGGTGGCCATATTCAACACCTTTGCGGGAACGGGAATGCTGCCCCCCGGCTGCGCCGGCGGGAACCGTTATCTCGGCGATGCCAATCCCGGCCCTCCCGGGGAGCCCGGCATAGGCTTCGACTATTGCTTTGCAGAAGATGCCGAGTGGGGCACCTTTTGTGAGGAATTGAACAATACCATAACGGTAAATACCTTTCAGGGTGGAGCCAATGCGATGGCACCGGGCACATACAGCCCAGAAGAGTCATACGAGGCCTTCCTCGGCTGCCCGATCAATGGAGACTGGACGCTTACAGTGCGCGACAACCTATTTATCGACGATGGTTGGATCTTTAGCTGGGCCATTTTGTTCAATCCAGATGTGAATCCCACATCCATTTTTTACAGCCCCGCAATTACTGAGGTGTTTTGGCTGGACAATGACGACATTGTGGAAAACACCGGCCCATCCATTGTCGTGGAGCCCTCTCAGCCCGGCAACAATGACTTCACTTTTGTGGCCATAGATGAGTTTGGGTGCATACACGATACCACCATCTTCATCTATGTGAGGCCGGATGTGGTGGCCTTCGAAGAGATAGACTGTGACCTAAACCACGACCTTGTGGTGAGCAATGCCCCCAATGGCGGCGTGTGGGAGATGATCGCGGCCCCGACTCCCAATAGTTCGGCCAACTTCGAGATGGGAGATGCCGGTGCAGCGGAGGTGACGGTGACAGACTATGGGATCTATGAATTTCTCTTCACCGATGCCAACTGCGGCTATCAGGACACCGCCATTGTCGACTTCAGGCCGCATCCGCAGATACAGCCTTTCGTGAGCGACACCGTGCTGTGCATCAATGAAACCATCCTTATCAATGCCGGCCCACAGCTGCCCAATTCCGGCAATTTTTCTGTGGTGTGGACAGCAGATGGAGAAGTTTTCAATACCTCAGACTATAGCGTAACGGTCGATCAAACGGGGCTTTATGTACTAGATATTACCGGATTTTGCGGAAGTGTCTCCGACACCTCCGACGTGGTGGCCATCGACCTCACCTTCTTTGGGGATACGGTATGTGGCCTTGAGGTGGCACAGACATTTGCAGGCCTGGACCCGCCCG
>SLDS01000196.1 GCA_007125175.1 Flavobacteriales bacterium | reverse complement strand
CGGCCCCTTACGGCAAAATCTTCGGGCGGATCTTCGAGCTCGGGCAATGCGGCCCCCACCTCGATCTTGATCTGCTCGGCAGTGCGCTCTCCGATCAAAATATTGTGCTGACGGCGCATGTACTCTTCTATGTCACTGGTAAACTCGTCACCGGCCACGCGTATATTCTTGTCGCATACGATACCTCCAAGAGCAATTACAGCAATCTCGCTGGTACCTCCTCCAATGTCGATAATCATATTGCCCATGGGCTCCTCCACATCGATGCCGATACCTATGGCAGCGGCCATGGGCTCGTGGATGAGGTATACATCCTTGGCGCCTGCATGCTCGGCCGAGTCGCGCACAGCCCTCTTCTCTACCTCGGTGATTCCCGAAGGGATGCATATCACCATACGCAGTGAAGGGGTGAAAAAGCTCTTGCCGGGTTTGATCATCTTGATCATTCCGCGGATCATGGCTTCGGCCGCCTGAAAATCGGCGATCACCCCGTCCTTGAGCGGACGTACTGTCTTGATGTTTTCGTGGGTTTTGCCGTGCATCTGCTGGGCCATTCGGCCGATGGCGATCACCTTTTCGCTGGCCCTGTCTTTGGCTACGATGGAAGGTTCGTCGACCACTACTTTGTCATTGTATATGATCAGGGTATTGGCCGTACCGAGGTCAATGGCTATTTCTTGAGTGAAGAAGTTAAAGAGGCCCATGGGGAGAAGTGCTTTGCAAAATTAATGCTTAAAATGCCTTGTACCTGTAATTACCATCGCAAGTCCATTTTCGTTACAATAATCGATGGAAAGTTGATCTTTTATTGAGCCTCCGGGCTGAATCACCGCTCGAATACCGGCTTTATGAGCAATTTCCACACAGTCGGGAAAGGGGAAAAAGGCATCACTCGCCATCACGGCTCCATCCAGATCAAAGCCAAATTTTTGAGCCTTGGCTATAGCTTGCTCCAGGGCATCCACACGCGAGGTTTGCCCGGTGCCACTTGCCAGCAGTTGAAGGTTCTTTGCCAGCACGATGGTATTGGACTTGGTGTACTTGGCTATTTTCGAGGCGAATAGCAAGTCCTGTTGTTCCCGAGCATCCGGCTTGCGGTCGCAGGGATAGCTCAAGTCTGCTTCAGTATCGGTTTTGCTATCGGCTTCTTGCCACAGGTAGCCATTCAGAGCCGTTCTCACCTGCTGCTTGGGCAGCTGCGCCGCCTTTTTTCTGAGCAGTATGCGGTTCTTTTTGGATTGCAGTATCTGCAGTGCCTTTTCGGCAAAATCGGGTGCAATCACCACCTCACAAAAGAGCTCGTTGATGGCTTCGGCAGTCTGGGGATCAATCTCGCGGTTGGCGATAAGGATACCACCGAAAGCCGAAACGGGGTCACCTGCCAGAGCCGCCGTATAGGCATCGCTAAGCAGCTCCCTCGTGGCCAGTCCACAGGCATTGTTGTGCTTGAGTATGGCAAAGGTGGGGGCCTCATCGACAAATTCTTCCATGATGTGCACTGCGGCGTCCACATCCAAGAGATTGTTGTAGGACAACTCCTTACCGTGGAGCTTATCAAAGATGGCCTCCAAGTCGCCGTAGTAGCGTCCCTGCTGATGGGGATTCTCGCCATAGCGCAATGCCCGACTCCTGCTTTCGCTGATTTTAAGTGCCTGCCCTTCTGATTCCTTTGAAAAATACGAATATATCGCTGCATCGTAATGCGAGCTGATCTCGAAGGCCGCTGCTGCCATCTCTTTGCGCTGCTCGAGGCTGCTTTGGGCACCTCCATGCTGCAGGATGTCCAGTAGAGCAGCATATTGTGAGCTCGAAGGCACAATCAATACATCGCGAAAATTTTTGGCGGCAGCCCGAATCAGAGATATGCCACCGATATCAATCTTTTCAATAAGCTCGCTCTCAGTGCCACCGGCGGCGAGAGTTTCCTCAAAAGGGTAGAGATCAACCACCACCAAATCGATGGATGGTATGTCGTAGGTGGCGAGCTCGGCTATATCGCTTTCCTCATTGCGTCGGTTGAGTATGCCACCGAACACTTTCGGGTGAAGGGTTTTCACCCGGCCCCCGAGAATGCTGGGGTAATCGGTGAGGCCTTCAACGGGAAGTACTTCGTAGCCCATCTTGCGGATGAATGCTTCTGTACCTCCGGTGGAATACATGGTGATGCCTTTATCTGCCAAAGCCTGAACAATAGGTTCGAGACCAGCCTTGTTGTACACAGAAAGAAGGGCAGACTTTATTGTAGTCAAGGGAATTTTACAGTTTTGGGAGTCAAAGCGCAATGTTAACAAGAATATCCTTACCTAAAGCCGCTGCTCCACGCGCTTTTCAGCCCTTTGTTGAAAAAAAGATAGCAGTGTTGATAACGCTGCCTCAAAGCGGGAAATACATGAACGGTAAAGCAGCAATGTGGCCGAGGCCTTAACTTTGCATTTGCAACAGGCAGAACAGGCGTAGCATGATACAGATCAAAATAGCCTTCCGCCTCTTTATTGAGGGCTTCAACCTGGCCATACAAGCTTTGGTGGTCAACAGGTTGCGCACCTTTCTCTCCCTTCTTGGCATCACCATTGGCATCTTCGCGATCATTTCGGTTTTCACTTTGGTGGACAGCATGGAGCGTAGTGTGAGGCAATCTTTTTCCAAGCTCGGTGAAGATACGATCTTTATCGAGCGCATGCCTTGGGGGCCCGAAGCCGGTGATGGAGAATATGCCTGGTGGAAGTACATACAGCGCCCCAATGTGCGCTATCAGGAAGCCGAGGATATGCGCCGCAGGCTGCGCAGCGCCCAGTATGTGACCTTTTTTTCCGGGGCGCGCCGCAATGCGGAGTATGGAAACAGCAAGGTTGAAAACATCTCGGCCGTGGCTGTATCTCCCGGTTTTGAGCAGTTCATCACCGTCGACATAGCCCGTGGACGCTCTTTCACCCTCGATGAACTCGAAGGCTACACACGGGTATGCATTCTGGGGCATGAAGTAGCCGACAGACTCTTTGGACTGGAGGAAGCACTGGGGAAAACCATCAAGCTCGGCGGGCAGAAGTGCAGGGTGATCGGTGTATTGCGCAAAGAAGGCGAGGGCCTCGTTGGCAACCGCGTGGACGAATGGGCCATCATACCTGTGGGCTTTTCCCGGAGCATACTCAAGCTCAATGAGGGCAACAATCAGATCGGCATCAAACCCCTTGCAGGGGTGGAATTGGCGGCCATGGAAAGCGAGGCAGTGGGCCACATGCGAAATATCCGGAGGCTGCGCCTGCAGGAAGAAAACAACTTCGCTGTCAACAAGTCGAGTATGCTGAGCTCGGGCCTCGACGAGCTCTTCGGCTTTCTGAGCATGGCAGGGCTGATCATCGGTGGCTTCTCCATTCTCGTAGGCGGCTTCAGCATTGCCAACATCATGTTCGTATCGGTGAGGGAGCGCACCTCCATCATCGGTACCCAAAAGGCCCTGGGAGCCAAGCGCATATTCATACTCTTGCAATTTCTCGTAGAGTCCATGGTGCTCTGCCTTATCGGTGGTGCCATTGGTTTGGTTCTGATATTTTTGCTCACGCTTGTAGCAAAAGGGGCTTCTCCCTTTGAGCTTCAGCTTACGCTGCAAAATGTGTTGATCGGACTGGGATTCTCGGCTGGAATCGGGCTTGTAGCGGGCATTGTACCGGCAGCTGTAGCCGCACGCATGCAGCCCGTTGAAGCCATGCGCTCCACAGGATAAGTGGCACAAGCTCAGTCGAGCTACGCGAATGGAACATAAATTGACTCGGTTTGCCCCACGGCCCGAGCCCACAATTTTGCCGAAAGGCAGAAAAACAGCACAAGAGCGCAAGAGCCTAAAAGCCCACGGCTACAGATAAAAATCCTTGTAATAGCGAAGGGAATCTTCGAGAGGGGCGAATGAAAAGTCCAGGGCTGACAAAACCTTCTCGTTGCTGTAGCTGAGGCTGCGGGCGGCATTGCGCGCCAACTCCTTGCTCAGCCTCGGCGATCGCGCCGTGAATGCACTGCCCACTGCAGCGAGCGGCCAGAGCATTTCCAGCATCCATGCTTGCACGGCAAATGTGGGTGGCTTATGCCCAAAAATCGATGCAGCACTATGAAGTATATCGCGGTAGGAGGCATTGACAGCATTGAGCAGAAATCGCTCTCCAAAATGTCCAGCCCGCATCAGGGCCCTGCAGCATGCACTCACATCGCGCACATCCACCAATCCGGTGCCCCCAGGTGGGTAATAGAATGGCCCTTCGAGGAGCATGTTCATGAACATGCCGCTGCTTTGATCGGCTTTGGCAGGACCCAATATCACTGAGGGATTGACCATGAAAGCCTGCAAGCCCTCGGCGGCTCCACGCCACACTTCGCGCTCGGCCAGATACTTGCTCTTGCCGTAAATGGAACGCAGCTCACTGCGCTTTACAGGGGTATTCTCATCTACCGGCTTGCCCTTGCCCTTGCCAAGTGTAGACACTGAGCTGATGTGGCATAGGCGCTGCACTCCGGCTTCCAGAGCTGCATTCACCACATTGGCAGTGCCCTCGGCATTGGTGAGTAGCAGCTTTTGGGCGTCTCGTGATGAGTATGAGACCAGCGCTGCGCAGTGGTATACTTCTTCGGCATCCCTGAAGGCACTTTCCAGTGCAAGTGGATCGAGCACATCTGCCTCAGCCCATTCCAGAGCCAGGAACAGCCGCTCTCCTTTCTCCTCTCCGCCGTAAAAGTGAAATACCTTGCGCATGAAGTCGAGATCACTCGAAGGCCTGTGCATGGCACGCACATTTCGGCCCTCTTTGATCAAGTCAAAAGCGAGGCGCGCACCTACTATACCCGTTGCTCCAGTAATGACGGTCACGGCCGCGAAAGTAGTCAATATTCGGCTCTCAATGGCTGCCTGTGAAGCCCTCAAGCATCCGACAAATCTCGTCGACCTGCTCTTTTCAAAGGAATTGCTCGCATAATACTGCTTTCATCTGCACGCATCAAGCCCCTTCATTTGGCTCAAAGCACAGGAATTTCAAAAGAGCTGCGATGCGCCAAATGCAATTCGAGCTCAGGTTTTAGTATTTTAGCCGCCCGAAAGTGTAAAATAAACAATTAGCATGGAGGAACTGAGGCATAGGGCTGTCATAGAAAACATTAATCCGAGTATTAATGATGGAGAATTCGCTGCCAAACGCGTGGTCGGTGACTGGGTAGAGCTCAGTGCTGACATATACGCCGACGGACACGACGTGGTGAACGCCTGGCTCTACGCAAAGCATCAAAGTGCCAAAAGGTACAGCAGCTATCCGCTCAAAGCCTTGGTAAACGATGCTTGGGAAGGTGGCTTCAGGGTGGAGAAAGTAGGCGCTTACAGCTACTATATCGAGGCTTGGGTGGACTATGCCCTCAACTGGCAGCACGAGCTAAGACGAAAAGTCAAGGCCGGACAAAAGGTTCACGTAGAGCTACTCGATGGCTTGCAGTATGTGAAAGCCGTGAAAACCCGCAAAGCGGATGAGAAAAAATTCTTGCAGCAATGCATACAAGCCTTTGATGATAATGATCGCTACACCGAGGCCATAGAGCTGGCCTGCTCGGAGGCGCTCAAGAAGATCTTTGAGCTATACCCAAACAAGAGCCTCCCAACGCGCAGCAAAGACCATCCTCTATGGGTGGATCGGGAAAAGGCACGCTTCAGCACCTGGTATGAGTTCTTTCCGCGCAGCAGTGGCACAGATCCCAAGAAGCACGGCAGCTTCGAGGATGCTGCCAAGCGCTTGCCGTATGTGGCCGAAATGGGTTTTGACGTGGTGTACTTCCCTCCCATTCACCCCATAGGCCGCAAGCACCGCAAGGGCAAGAACAATGCTACCACCGCCGAGGAAGGGGATGTGGGCTCACCCTGGGCCATCGGAGCCGAAGAGGGCGGCCACAAAGACATTCATCCCGAGCTTGGCAGCCTTGCCGACTTCCGAAAGTTGATCAAGACCGCCCAGAGCATGGGTCTTGAAGTGGCCATGGACTTTGCCCTGCAATGCGCTCCCGACCACCCCTATGTGAAGGAACACCCCCAGTGGTTCAAGTGGCGCCCGGATGGCACTGTACAATATGCCGAGAATCCACCAAAAAAATACCAGGACATCCTCCCGATCAACTTTGCCTGCGACGATTGGAAAGCCCTCTGGAAGGAATTGCGCGATGTGATGTTTTACTGGATCGATCAGGGCATTCGCATTTTCAGGGTGGACAATCCGCATACAAAGCCTTTCTCATTCTGGCGCTGGCTGATCGCTGAGGTGCGCAAGAAGCATCCTGATGTGCTTTTTCTCTCTGAGGCCTTTACCCGGCCCAAGATCATGCACATGCTGGCCAAAGTGGGTTTCAATCAGAGCTATACCTACTTCACATGGCGCAACAACAAGGCCGAGCTCATGGAGTACATGCACGAGCTGAGCACTGATCCCTCACAGCAGTATTTTCGACCTAATTTCTGGCCCAACACCCCCGACATTCTTCCCTATGAGTTGCAGCAGCCCAAGGAATCGACCTTCCTGGCCAGACATTTTCTCGCGGCAACGCTGAGCAGCAATTACGGCATGTATGGCCCTGTATACGAGAACATGGTATTTCAGGGGGTGCCGGGCAAAGAGGAGTACTTCGACTCTGAGAAATATGAGATTGCCCGGCACGTGTGGGATGGCCGTGGCAAGCTGAAAGCTGTAATTCGCAGCCTCAACCACATCAGGCGGCAGAATCCGGCCTTGCAGTATACCTTCAATTATCTACCTTGCGAGGTGAATAATGGGCATCTTATGGCCTACTTCAAGAGCGATGGTGCGGATAATCACTTGCTAATGCTTGTAAATCTCGATCCTTATCACACACAGGCGGGAATCGTATCGGTGCCCTTGCACGCAATGGGCCTTCCCAGCGATGCGGAATATATGGTGAAAGACTTGCTCACCCAAGAGAGCTATGCATGGAGGGGCGAACACAATTATGTAGAGCTCAACCCGAATGGATTGCCCTTCCATTGCTTCCAAGTAATCAGCTGAATTTGAGCCTCCCGAGCCTCCATATCGAGCATTCATGGACTGCCATTTTCGAAAGCCCGGAAAAAGCTTCGGCAGCCCTTGCTGAGAAGATCCTTCCCACATATATGCTGCGCATGCGCTGGTTTGGAGCCAAAACCTCCCGCGTGAAGCGCTACAAGGTAGAGTACATATTGCCCTTTCAGATCGCCACCCGGCAAAAGGCCTACATCCTCTTTGTTGAGGTGGTTTTTGAGGCTTCACACACCGAATCATACCTGCTGCCAGTGACCATGGCCACAGAAGCTGCAGACCCCGATAGCCAAATTTGCAAGCTCGGGCTGAAAAAGGAAAAGGCGAGTGGATACCTCATCGATGCCATATACAGCGCAGGCTTCCGCAAAGCCCTGATGCGGGACATCCTTGCCAGGAAAAAGAATCCGCTGAGCAATGGTTTCTTGCGCTTTTCCAAAGGCAAGAGGCTCAGGAACACTAGTGCTGTGAGCAAAATGGAATCGAGGGTGCTCAAGGTCGAGCAGAGCAATTCGACCATCGTATACGGTGAGCGCTATTTTCTGAAAATCTACCGCAAGCTATTTCGCAATAACAATCCCGATCTCGAGCTCACACGTTTCCTTTCGGAAAAAGCCAACTATCCATACAGTCCGCATTTTGCGGGAAGCATAGAGTGGGTGCGTACGGACTACTACACGGTGTCCCTTGGCCTGATGCAAGAGAAGGTGGAAAACCAGGGTGAAGCCTGGAACGACAGCCTCAATGAGATCGAAGCATTCTTCAAGCGGGTGCAAGAAGCTGCACTCAAACCCAAGGACCTGCCAAAAGTGGATCTGTACAAAGGCATGAGCCTGGAGCAGGTTCCCGATATTTACCGCAAGGTAGTGGGCGAAAGCATGCTGATAAAAGCCAAAAAGCTTGCCATACGAACGGCCCAATTGCACCTGGCACTGGCTTCTGATAAGACCGATCGACACTTTAACCCTGAGAGCTTCAGCAGCGACTATACCGTTTGGTTGCTCAACCGTGTGATGTATATGTTCGATCGGCGCTTTCATCTCTTGGAGCAACAGTATGAAAGCCTGAGCGGCAAGGCCCGCGAATATGCCAAATACCTTATTTCCAATAAAGACAGAATCAAGGATCGCTTGCTCCATTTTGATGAGCAGCACCTCAATTCCTGTCGCATTCGCATACATGGGGATTTTCACCTCGGCCAGGTTCTGATTACCGGAGATGATTTTTGCCTCCTCGATTTTGAGGGGGAGCCCGAAAGCACCATCCGCGACCGGAAGGTGAAGCAGCCCCCTGTGAAGGACCTTGCCGGCCTCTTTCGTTCATACCACTACGCTGTTTTTGCCACCATCTTTCAGCGCTTTGCGAAAAGTGGTGATCAGGAGGAGCTGGGAGAATTTGGCGGACGCTACTACAGGCTGCTGGTAGCCGTAAGCTTGCATTACTACACCAGCACTGCTATGGACGGAGCTTTGGACATTGGATACGCGCGAGAAATTGATTTCCTGCTCCGCTATCATATCTTTGAAAAGGCAATCTACGAATTGGGCTACGAACTTCACGCCCGCCCTGATTGGGTAATCATTCCCCTGAAGGGAATCATGCAAATCCTCAATAATGACTGATCATGAAGCAGATGACACAAGGGGTGATTCCCCACAGCCTACTAAGCGAATTCGACCTCTCCCTATTTGCCGCAGGTAGCCATTACAGGCTGTACGAAAAGATGGGCAGCACCCTTACAGAATTGGACGGAGTGAAGGGTTGCTACTTCGCAGTATGGGCCCCCAATGCGGGTCAAGTAGCTGTAATGGGGAATTTCAACAACTGGAACAAGGAGTCGCACGCCCTCAACAAGCGCTGGGACAGCAGCGGTATCTGGGAGGGTTTCATTCCGGGTATCGGTGAGGGCGAGGTATACAAGTATGCCGTGCGCCTGCCAAATAGTGAGAGCTATCTCGAGAAGGGCGACCCCTACGCACGCAGTTGGGAATGCCCTCCCAAAACGGCCAGCGTGGTGTGCAGCAAAGAAGCTTTTGCATGGAATGATGACAAGTGGATGGAAAGTCGTGCCGGCAAAAACAGCCTCGACGCGCCCATCTCTGTCTATGAGGTGCATTTGGGCTCGTGGAAGCGAAAAGAAGAGGATGGCCGACGCAGCCTTAGCTACCGCGAACTGGCCGATGATCTTGTGCCCTATGTGAAGCAGATGGGCTTTACCCATGTGGAATTGATGCCTGTAATGGAGCATCCCTTCTTCGGTTCATGGGGCTACCAGGTTACAGGCTATTTTGCCCCGAGCTCCCGCTACGGAAGTCCGGCCGATTTTGCCTACCTCGTCGATGCCTTCCACCGCGCGGGGATTGGCGTTTTCATCGATTGGGTGCCCAGCCACTTTCCAAGCGATATGCACGGTCTGTTTCGATTTGATGGCACAGCCCTCTACGAGCATGAAGACTATCGCCTGGGCTACCACCCCGATTGGAAAAGCTTCATATTCAACTATGGTCGCCATGAGGTGAAGTCCTTCCTGATCAGCAATGCCCTCTACTGGCTCGATGTATTTCACGTGGATGGCATTCGCGTCGACGCCGTGGCATCCATGCTCTACCGCGACTACAGCCGCAATGATGGTGAGTGGATACCCAACCAATTTGGCGGACGCGAAAACCTCGAGGCAGTAGCCTTTCTGAAAGAATTCAATGAGGCCGTATACAGCAATTTTCCCGATGTGCAGACCATCGCGGAAGAGAGCACCTCATGGCCCATGGTATCGCGTCCTACCTCACTGGGCGGACTCGGCTTTGGCATGAAATGGATGATGGGCTGGATGAACGATGTATTGGAATACTTCAAGGAGAATCCCTTGTACAGAAGGTTCCACCACAATAAGATTACCTTCAGTTTGGTATATGCCTTTACGGAAAACTTTATGTTGCCGCTTTCCCACGATGAGGTGGTGCATGGCAAGGGATCACTACTGAGCCGAATGCCCGGAGATGAGTGGCAGCGCTTTGCCAATATGAGGACATTGATCAGCTGGATGTACACACACCCCGGGGCGAAATTGCTCTTTATGGGAAGCGAGATTGCCCAATTTTCCGAATGGAAACACGACGAAAGCTTGCTCTGGCAGCTCTTGCGCTACGACTTGCACAAAGGCATGTCGGAAATGGTAAGCGAGCTCAACGATTTGTACAAAAATTACGAAGCCCTATACGAACAGCAATTTGTTGATGAAGGATTTGAATGGATTGATTTTGGTGACACCCAAAACAGTGTCATCTGCTTTTACCGAAAGGGAAAAAACAAAGGCAAGAAAGTCGGCAAGAAGCTGCTGGTGATTGGCAACTTCACGCCTATCGCCCATGAGCGCTACCGCATCGGAGTGGATCAGGCCGGAAGCTACCGGGAAGTGTTCAATTCGGACGCCTTCCGATTTGGGGGCAGTGGTGTGCTAAACGATCAGATTATCAAGTCAGAAAAGGAGCCCTCACACGGCCAGGAGCTCTCCATTGAAATCAAGCTTCCGCCAATGGCCTTTGCCGTATTCGAGCCCATCGAGAAGCCGGGCAAAAGTACAGAGAAGAAAGCCTCGGCCTCAACAAAGCCGGCTAAGTCCAGGAAAACGACTGCCGCAAAGGGCAAGAGCCCGGCAAAGCCGAAAGCGACGCGAAAAGCCAAGAGCACAGTGGCCAAGAAAACAGGAGCAGCTGCTGCAAAAGCAAAAGCCAAGCCCGCAAAAACCGGGGCCAAGAGAAGCACGAAGGGTAGCAAATAAGCACCCATGAGATGGGCCCGGCATTCAGGGCCCGGAAGAACAAAATTGGACAAGCCATGAGCAGATACATTTGCATACACGGTCATTTCTACCAGCCTCCGCGCGAAAATGCCTGGCTCGAAAAGATCGAATACCAAGATTCGGCCAGCCCTTATCACGATTGGAATGAACGCATTACCAGGGAATGCTACACGCCCAATGGGGTATCGCGCATCCTGAACGAGAACCACAAGATTGTGGACATCGTCAATAATTACGCCCGAATGAGCTTCAACTTCGGCCCTACCCTGCTGAGCTGGCTGGAGGTGAACAAACCAAAAACCTACCAAAGCATTCTGGATGCCGATGTGAAAAGCCTGCAGTACTTTGATGGGCATGGCTCGGCGCTGGCACAGGTGTACAACCACATCATCATGCCATTGGCCTCCCGCCGCGACAAGGAAACCCAGGTGGTGTGGGGCCTGCGGGATTTTGAGCGGCGCTTCAAGCGCAAAGCAGAGGGAATGTGGCTGGCCGAGACAGCAGTAGACACAGAAACCCTGGAAGTACTGGCTGAGCACGACATTAAATTCACCATCTTGGCGCCCCGACAAGCCAAGCGATATCGGTCGCTTGACAATGGGCAATGGCACGATGGAGTTGACCCCTTGCAGCCCTACCTCTACCGCCTGCCTTCGGGCCGCAGTATTACCCTCTTCTTCTACGATGGTAAGCGATCAGAGGCAGTGGCCTTCAAAGGCTTGCTCAAGGATGGAAAAGAATTTGCAAAGTACCTGTGCGGGGCCTTTCAAGAGGGCCGCGAAGAGCAATTTCTGCACATAGCCACCGACGGAGAAAGCTATGGCCACCACCACCGCTATGGCGATATGGCCCTCGCATACTGCATGAGGTATATCGAAGACAACAAGCTGGCTACCGTCACCAATTACAGCCAATACATGAACCTGCATCCGGCCAAGCACGAGGTAGAAATCCACGAAAACTCTTCCTGGAGCTGTGTGCACGGAGTAGAGAGATGGAGGAGCAATTGTGGCTGCAATTCGGGCGGACGCCCCGACTGGAATCAGGAGTGGAGGGCTCCTCTGCGCAATAGCCTCGACTGGCTCAGCGAGGAGCTGGCAAAAATATTTGAAGATGGACTCGCCGACTATAAAGTGGATCCCTGGAAGCTGCGCAATGCGTACATCGATGTGATCGCCAATCGCAGCCCCGAAACAGCTGCGGAATTTTTGCACAAGCACGTGGGCAATCTCAAGGACGATGAGAAAACGCGTGTATTGCGACTAATGGAGATGCAGCGCAATGCTCTCTTGATGTTTACCAGCTGCGGATGGTTCTTTGATGAGATATCAGGCATAGAGACGGTGCAAATACTCCAATATGCCCGACGTGCCATACAGGTGGCGAGGAGTGTGTCGAATAAGGAGCTCAATGATGAATTCAAAAAACGTCTGGGAGAGGCGCACAGCAATCTCCCCGAATACGGCTCGGGTTCGAATGTATTCGAGCGCTTTGTGATACCCGCAGAAGTCACCCTGACCCACATAGGGATGCACTATGCCGTGTCTTCACTTTTTGCAGAAAATCCAGATGACCTGAGCGTTTTCAACTACACTTGCCGAAGCAGTGATTTCAGGAGGATCAGGCAGGGCTCACAAAAACTAGCCGTAGGCCGCACCCATGTAAAGTCGCGCGTAACGCTAAGCGAGAAGCACTTCAGTTTTGTGGTATTGTACCTTGGTCAACACCATGTGATCGGCAAAGCCTTCGAGTCCATTCCCGAAGAGGAATACCACGAGTTTTGCAATGAGGTGATTGACGCCTTTTACGCTTCCAATCTTTCGGAAGTGATGGAGCTCTTCAGGCGCTATCCCGATCAGCGGGGATTCTCCTTTTTCGACATGTTCAAAGACGAGCAAATCAAGATGCTCACCGGAATTCTGAATTACGGCATCGGCCTGGCGAGCAGCTCCTACAAGAAAATAAATGACCGCAATTACAGCATCATCAACGTCATGCGAAATTCAGGACTGCATCCACCAGAAATATTGGTGAAAAATCTGGAGCTCGTGCTCAATCACGAATTGCGTGAGCTCTTCAGTGCCAATCCCGATCCCATCAAAATCCGCGACCTGAAAAGGGTGATCCGCGAAATCAAGAAATGGGAATTCATGCTGGACAAGACAGAGCTACACTTCATCTGCACCAATAAGGTAAACAGCATGCTCACCGCGATTGGCAACATCCACAGCGGCAATATCCAGGAAGTGCTGGATCGCTTGCACAATATGAGGGAAGCCCTCGATATGATCAGCAGGGTAGGAATACACCCCGAGCTCAATGAGGTGCAGGATGTACTCTTCAACATGTTGAGGGCGGCAAGCCCCAACATGCCCTCGGCTCCACACAACCAGTTGATGAACTTCGCCGAGCACATCAATCTGGATATTTCACGATTCAAGGAATCGGCCGCCGAAGTGCAAGAGCACTGAGGGATGGATGAGCAGCATGGCCTTAGCCACAGCAAAGTATGCGAATAAAGAAAGGGCCGCCTCAGAGAGGCGGCCCTTTTTCCTAGAGCTTTCGGCGTGTGACTCAGATGGTCACAACAGAGTTCTCGTCAAAAGAAACTCCTGCAGGCGCGTACGCATCTGCACTGCCGTCATTTTCCCAGCGCTGCTCATCGATGAAGTAGCGGAACTGGTAGTTCTTTCCAGTTTCGAGATCAACGGTGGTCTTGAAGCTTCCATCTTTCAATTTTTTCATCTCGATAGGAGCTTTCATCCATTCGCTGAAGTCGCCAACCAATTGAACCTTCTTGGCTTCTCCCAATGCCTCGGCAGGGATACTGAAGGTTACTTTACAAACGGGCTTCGTTTTAAGAAACTGCTTTTTAATCATGCTTTTAGATTGAAATCAAAAATTCGGCGCGAAGGTAAACATTCTTTCACAGTGTTCAAGTAACACTATGTTAAAAATTCGTTAAATCAGTGAATTTGAATGTCAGTTCACCTGCATCCCAGGGGAACTCCACGAAAGCGAGTTCAGAGATAATCTTCTCACCTTCGGGGTAGGTTTCGTAGGGGTCAAATTTAGAAATAGGCTTTAAATAGGCGAAATCTTCTCTTTGAATTTTATGCACATCCCCATTGTGACTAATTTCATCTCCTTGATAGCCGTGCAGGTACACACGGACCGTATGAAAACGGCTATCAAAATTTCCCCTGGCTTGTGAAAGGCGAAAGGCATCCTTGCTCAAGCTCATTTCCTTCTCATATCCATCTACAGGGCCATCGCCCGAATCTTCGTAGTAGAGGTAATGCCCTTCACCACCCAAGTATACATGCAGGTGCAAGATGGAATCACCTTGCTCCGAGGAGTGCTGCACAGCTGACTGGCAAGGCAATATGGCACCTGCCTGGACAAAGACGGGAATGATATCCCGCTGCAGCTCGATCAGATGCTCCTGCCCACCAGTATATTCTTTGTCATTGAAAAATTGGTACCACTCACCGCTGGGCAGGTATACCTTTGCCACTTTGCATTCCGCCTCCACAGGGCATACCAGAAGGTGCTGTCCGAGCATAAACTGATTTTCATAGGCGGCATCAAAGACCCTCCATTCCGCGTGAAAGCGGAAGATAAGGCTACGCACAGGTGGCATTCCGTTTTGTGTAGATTCATAGAAGAGGGAATAGAAATGTGGCAGCAGCTGGTACCTGAGGGCTATGTAATTTCTGCTCACTTCTGTGGCTTCCTCGCCAAAAGACCAGGGTTCAGCATGCTTGCTATTGATCATGCTATGCGCTCTCATCAAGGGATGAAACGCCGAGTAAGCTATCCAGCGCATGAAGAGGGCTGCGCTGGCATCGCCGGTGAATCCGCCCACATCATTTCCCGAAAAGGGAAAGCCCGAAAGCCCCATGGCGCTCACCATGCGCGCACCCATAAGCATGTGCTCGTCATTGGCAAAATTATCGCCTGTCCAGAGTGCGCTATCTCGCTGCCCACCTGCGAATGTGGCTCGGGTGAGTATGAAGGGCCGCGCAGGCTGCATGGCATCCCGGGCACCTTGGGCTGTGGCACGCGCCATTTGCATACCATATACATTGTGCGCCTCCTTGTGGCTGCCTCCCCTGCCCTCCAGACCAAACTGAATGATATCAGGGCTGTGATGCCCCCACACTGCGGGCTCATTCATATCGTTCCACAATCCTTCCACTCCAATATCGACCAATTCCTTTACAAATTTCCCCCACCAAGTGCGTACCTCAGTCCGCGTGAAATCGGGAAAATGGCACCAGCCGGGCCATGCCTCTCCACGATAGAGCCCTCCATCAGGGTAGGCCGCAAAAACTTCCTGATCCATGCCCGAATCGTAGACCGAATAGCCCTTCTGCACCTTGATACCCGGATCGAGGATGAGCACCACGTGAAAGCCCAAGTGCCGCAGCTCAGCGATGAGCTCAGCAGCTTTGGGAAAATGGGCTTCACTCCAGGTAAACACCTTGAAGTCTTCCATGTAATGTATGTCGAGGTAGATGACATCAGCGGGGATACTCAGTTCCCTGAAAGTTTTGGCAACACGAAGCACCTCGCTATCCGGATAGTAGCTGTAGCGGCATTGCTGAAAGCCCAAACTCCAGAGCGGCGGCATGGGCATGCATCCGGTAAGACGGGTATAGTCAAACAGGATATCAGCGGGTTGCGGCCCAGTGAAAAAGAAGTAATCTAAGAGGCCCCCTGCCGCCCTGAAAAAGCTGAAACGGTCATTGCCCGCCCCAAAATTGAAGGTGGTCTCCCAGGAATTGTTGAGAAAAATGCCATAAGGGCGCTCGTGGCTCAAGCCCATGAAGAAGGGACAGCTCGCGTAAAGCGGATCCGTAGAGCGATGGTAACCAAAAGCATCTGTATTCCAATTTCGGTATTGTTTCCCGGCCTTGTCTAGTGGGCCCGTTTTTTCGCCAAGACCAAAGAAGCGCTCACCGGGCTGCAAGCGACGGTACACGGTGGCCTCCTCTCCTACCCAAACCATACCGAGACCGGCATCGTCTTCAGAGAGCAGTCGGCCCTCCCCGTCAAAAAATGCGAAGCGCAGGGGATAGAGCGAGAGCTGCACCTGGGAGCGCTCATTGCGAAGCAGCAGATGCTTGTGCTGCCCGAAATGGCCCTCGGCTTCCTCCCGCATTTTGATGGGCAAGCGCCTTGGTGGAGACTGCAAAGCGTAAAGGGCCTCCTCAGCTTCTGAGCCTTTGCGGTAAGCACGAATTCGAAAAGCACTCGCCGAAGAACATGAAAATTCGATCACATGTGTATCTGTCTGTGCCAGGAGCACTTCGTCTTTCAGGGTGTATTCCCTTACATTTCCCAGGATTTCCATACCGCAAGGTACTTTTGGCGGGACAAATGGCAAGGGAAAAGAGATCTAAACCGTACTTTCGGCCATCATTATGCAGGGCATGATTCAGAATGGCATGAGGGGAGCTTATGGAGCTGCATGCTTCAGCGCATTGATCTTGTGGCAGTGTTGCACTTCTTTTGCACTGGCACAAATCGTCGATGAGTCCCATGAGGGTGGGCGCGCGCTCTACATGAGCAGCGCCCTGCACAAGGGCTTTATCATCATTCACAGCCGCGACATCAGGGCTGTTGAAGATTCCTATCCCACTGGTTTCGAATTCGACATAGGCTGGCGAAACACCAGCAATGAAGCCTGGCAAAGCTGCCTCTGCACACCGCATATCGGGCTATCACTGGGCTATTGGGATTTTGACAATCCCTCCATTTTGGGAAGGGGCTTCCTCACACAATTTTTTGTCGAGCCCCATTTTGCAGTAGCGAGCAATCTCAGCTTCGCCTTGCGCGCCGGCTTGGGCCTCTCCTACCAAAATCGCCCACACCACCCCATCAATAATCCCGACAACCTGAGCTATAGCACGCGGCTGGCCTTCCCCCTACACGCCGGAGCCAAATTGCAGTACGCCCTATCACCCTCCTGGGCGGCTTATGGCGAAGCCCGATACAACCACATAAGCAATGGAGGCATACGCCAGCCCAACAAGGGAATCAATTGGCCTACAGCATCGCTGGGTGTGGCCTACTTTCCAAAGGCCGCTCCGATAGAGCACAGAGAAAAGATCCATTGGCGGGAATATGCCGAGCCACAAGAGCGCTTGGATTTATTCCTCTTTGGCACCTGGATAGAGCCCGATCGCGACATTTATGTGGGCAGCGGTGGGACTGAGCTGAGATATGCAAAGCAAATAGCCCGACTCAGCGCCATACAGCTCTCTACCGAATGGATGTATCATGGACTCTACCCCTACAGAGCCAGGCAAGAAGGCAATAGCCAAGCACATGGCTGGATGGGTGGACTGGCCGCCGGACACAGCTTTCTTCTGGGGCGCTTTCTCTTTAGCCAGCAAATGGGGGTATACCTCCTTAAACCTGAAAATGAAAAAAGAGATGTCTACCAGCGCTACGGTCTGATGTACCTGCTCGATTCCAAATGGTCGG